>NZ_LMVQ01000062.1 GCF_001545925.1 Mycobacterium sp. NAZ190054
CGCCGCCTCGACATCCCAACCGGCCTCCACCAACGCCATGAACCCCTCACCGGCCCCCGGAAACGGCGGCCGCAAACCCCCCGACAACCCGCCCGAGCCGGAGCCGGAGTCGGTGTCGCCGGTGTCGGCGGAGTCGGGGTTGCTGGCGTGGTCGCGTTTCCACTGCGCGATCAACCCGTCATGGTGGGATTGCAGGGCCGCCTCGAACTTCGCCGACTCCAAAGACGGCAGCGTGATCCGCCAACAGACGAAATCACCCTCGATGGTCTTGGTGATCGACGGCCGCGGCCCCGGGTCGGGGTCGACGTCCACGTCGGCTTCGGAATCACCGTCGGATTCGGGTTTGGGTTCGGGTTCGGGGCGGGGTTCGGCCTTGATCGCGGTCCGCAACTGGCTGACCGTGGCATTGGCGGCGAACTCGGCGTAATGGGCATCCGAACCCGTCCCGGCCCGTTCGGCGATCACCCCGACCTGATCCAACGACAGCCGGCCCTCCCGTAAATCCCGGCTACACCGCGGGAACTCCCCCATCCGGCGCGCCACCGCCACGATCGTCTCGGCATTACGCCACGAGGTGCCCAGCTTCCACGCGATCAACCCCTCCATCGACTTCACCCCGGTGATCGCCCACAACCCGGCCCGATCGATCTCGGCGGCGATCTGGGCGATCCGCCCGTCGATGGCGTTGCGCTGACCGGCCAACTCCGCCAACTCCTCGAAGAACGCCTCCAGCCGATCCGACTGACGCACCACACCCCCAGTGCCAGTACCCACCGGAACCCTCGACGCCATAACCCCATCCTGACACCACCCACCGACAAAACCGGCACCCACGAAACCCACTCCCGCACAACGGCCTAACCCACCACCGGCAAAACCGTCGCCAATCCCCCGAGATCCACACCACGGTCGTCCACCACGCCCGGACCACAACCCTCACCGCAATCTCGACACCCACAGAGCCCAGGCGCCCAATGATCACCGAGGAAAACTCATAACGTCGCCCGGAACAATTCGGTCAGCAGGCCCGTACGGGTGCGCTCGTAGAGCACCTCGGCACCGTCGTTGCTGTCGGAGCCGACGAAGTACTCCGCTTGTGCCAACATCTCGAACATGTGAATCAACTCGTCGTACGAGTAGATTTCGATCAGCCTGTTCTCCGGCGACAGCAGGGCCTGAATTCTGCCGTAGCTCCAGATCTCGACCGGTTCCAAGACGTCCAGGAAGATGACCGATCCGGTTCCTTCATCGATAGTCCGCATTGCGGGAATCCCATCGGCATCGACCCGGATGACCGAGTTGACGAGGATGTTCTCGTCGGGATACACGACGCCCGTTCCGCCGTCCGGTATTACGAGCACATACCGCTGAGCCACAGGAACAGTAATGTCCTGGACGGTTTGCTCCCCGTGCTCGTCGGCGACGGTCACCCGTACGGTCGCGAACGTCTCGGGTGCCCCCTCCCCGGCCCAGTACGCGGCGGTCCGTGCCTCAACTGTCGGATAGAAAAAATAGACGTTCAAGTCTGGGTCGAACTCGACGATCCCCTTGGAGGCATCGGCGCTGATGAGCCCGACACCCCGTTGTTCGACCGAGTCACCGTCGGGATCGGTGACAACGATGTTGATGGGCACGCGGTCATCGTCGCCGGCGGGTACCCCGACGTTGAAGTCGACGGTCGGTGCCTGGTTGGCGGCGACCTGGACGGTGACCGTCACTACGGTGGGCTTCCCGATACCGAGACCTTCGAGAAATCCGCGCAGGTGCCATTCGTTCGCGGTGACGTCGTCGAGATGGACGGTGAACGAATCGGTTCCACCGGTCACCGCGAAGTCCACGTCCGGTGTGTAGACGTAGGAGCCGTCGGCGTCGATCGTCACCTCCCCGCGCGACGGTGTCGTGCCGAGTACCGGGATGACCACGTCGCCGTCGCTGTCGCTCATCCCGATGTCGCCGACGTAGGTTCCGGTGAGCGGATCGACCTCCGGCGTTGTCGCGGTGGCTACGGGGCGTTGATTGAACAGGGTGTATTGGACCCGTCGCAGCCCCAGCCAGACGCCCTCCAGCACCGGCCCGATACGGGCCGGGGGGACCTCGGGTGCAGTGCCCAGACCGAACCAGCGCCACACGTCGGTGACGACCGACTGCCACGTCAACGGTTCCTGTTGCTTGACCACCGGGCTGCTGGTGGCGGCGTCGGTGGCCGAGTCCGGCGCGATGGTGGTGGCTGCCACCGCCTCAACGGGTACGGCAGATTCCTCGGTATCGTGCGGTGTTTCCTCCGACGTGACGGCGTCGTGGTCCTCGGACGTGACCAGGTCGATCCTGGTGTTCGAGCGACTGTCGTCGGCGGTGGCAACAGCCGGCGACGGAGTAGGCCGCGGACGAGCGGCGCTGACATGCCGGCGGGAGTCGGTATCGCGCTCGATCTGGTCAATGTCGTCCGGCTCGACGTCGGCGTCGTCGTCCGGCTCGACGTCGGCGTCGTCGTCCGGCTCGGCGACGACGGAGTCCGGCTCCGCCTCGGCGTCGACTTTCGTGTTCTCGTCAGGGTCGGCAGCTTCGGCACTGTCGGAATCATCACCGGCGGCAGACTCCCGGCCAGCGGTTCGAGTCCTGCCCGGACGGTCGCGGTTGTCGGATCGCGAGTCGGACCTACCGGCCGATGAGTCGGACGTGGCCGACGCGGCGGAGGTGGAACTGCGGTCCTGCGCGGCGGATTCGTCTGCCCCCGCAACACCCGCCGGGGTGGTCACGACGGCCGCACCCAAACCGGCGACGACCGCGCCGGTCTGCAGCAGACGCCGAACGCTGCCTTGGCCGATTGCCGTTGGGACTGTGGAAGATCTGTCGTGCCGCGGTATCTTCGATACTGACATCGTCTGTCCTGTCTTGTCGACTGTCTCGGATTGCCAAGAGGTTTCGTCGACGTACGGCGAATTACCCCGTGGTTGATGCGGCCGGTTGACCCACCGAAACGACAGCCGACCGGCCGCGCAATCGGCAAGGTGGCCTCGCTTCGCGGTCACTGATGCCGACACCGAGAATCCAACTGCGCTGGGCTACCGCGCGCATCGGGCGAAAGCCCTATCCCGCGCTGTGCTCGGTGCCCACCGCCCGAGTTCTGGAGTCGTTAAGCTCCACATAGCTGTTGGATGTGGCGCCGCCGCGCCGTGCCTACCTGAACGAGGTGATGTCTCAATGGAAGATGTTCAACGCTTCGAGGCAGACCTGTCGTGGCGTTGACCGGACCGGAGGAATTCGGTGACCCCTGCCGTGAATGCGGTTACCAATGGCCTCAAACGCCCGGTGACATCGCCCGCATTCACGCCCAGGTGCACCAGTCGCTGGATGCGATCACGGTCGCACAGTTCGGCCGGGTAACTGCAGCTCCGCTGTGGTCGGTCGGTGAATACCTCTGCCACATAGGCGACAACGAGCGCATCTGGGCCGAGCGATTCGCGGCTCTCGACCACCGACCCACCGCGGTCCCGATAGCGCCGTTTGATCAGGACAAGCTGGCGGAGGCCCGCAATTACCACCTCATCGGCTACGCGAGCAGCATGTGGTCGCTGAAGCGCGCGTTCGAGGATTTTACCGAGACATCCCAAGCCGCCTTGCGACACGACGCGACACTGTTGCACCCCGAGCGAGGTGCGTTGTCGGCACTCGACGCCGTCAACACGGTCGTGCACGACTGCTATCACCACTGGTGGGACATCCGGCGCATCCTCGCCGAGGGACATGGTGCGGACCACCGCTGAGAGCCGGAACATCTAGACCCATCTCTGGCTCACCGCCCGGCATAGGGCGATTGCCCGATGCGCTCGCCTGCACTCATTCGGTTGGCTGGAAAACGTGCTCGACTGCGCCCTCCAGTCAGAGCCGCAGACCACGAGTGAAGGAGCCGGCCATGACGTCGAATCAGATGGAGCACCCCGCAGTCGACTTCGATCCGACTGCCGAGCACATGCTGAACGGCATCTTCGCCCCGATCACCGATGAGATCGACGCACCGCGGCTGCAGGTGATCCAGGGTGAAGTGCCGCCCGAACTGTCAGGGGCATACCTGCGCAACGGTCCCAACCCCCGGTTCACGCCGATCGGCAGCTACACGTTTCCGCTTGACGGCGACGCGATGGTGCATGGGCTGTGGTTCAACGACGGGGAGGTCCGGTACGCCAACCGCTTCGTCCGCACGCCGGTCATGGCCGCCGAAGAACGGGCGGGGCGGGCGTTGTGGGGCGGCCTGCACAGCACCGTCCGGCCGGGGGCCGACGAGGTGGGCGACCTGACCGACCAGTCCGATCGGGATGCACCGTTCGTCAACGTGATCGGACACGGTGGGCGGATTCTGGCGCTGGCCGAGAGCATGCCGACCTACGAGTTGACGTGCGATCTGGACACCGTCGGTCACTACACGTACGGCGGCGTGTTGCCCGGCGGCATCACCGCCCATCCGCGAATCGATCCGATCACCGGTGAACTCGTCGTCTTCCGGTACGGCATCGACCGGCCCTACCTGACGTGGTCGGTGGTGGCAGCCGACGGGCGCGCCCGCGCCGAGCAGGTCGTCGAACTGGACGCGCCGCACATGATTCACGACTGCGTCATCACCGAGCGCTACCTCGTCATCTTCATCTGCCCGGTCGTCATCGACCTCGAAGGGCCCCAACGCGGCGAACCGGCGCTGCAGTGGCGCACCGAACGCGGCACCCGCATCGCCGTGATCGCCCGCGACGGATCCGGAACCAAATGGTTCGAGTGCGACGCATTCTGGGTGTGGCACTTCGCCAACGCTTTTGAGGAGGCGGGCGACGACGGTGCGACGACGATCTCGATCGACTATCCCTATTGGACGCACCCCGGGATGGGAATCCCGGGCGGGCCGGGCGGCGCCGGGATGGCACGCGTCCGGCTGAACATGACCACGGGCGCGGCGGTTTTCGAGCAGGTCGACGACCGGATGGCCGAGTTTCCGCGCATCGACGACCGCCTGATCGGGCAGCGTCACCGCTACTACCACGTCGTCGGTAAACACGCACCGGTGCTCGGTGAGTGGGACCAGGTGCGCCGTTACGACACTGTGACCGGTGAGGTGGCCGTGCGGGATCTGGACCACCTGCGAGTCGGCGAGCCGATCTTCGCGCCGGGCGCCGGCCAATCCGGGGAGGACGGGGGTTACCTGCTCTTCTACAGCTACGATCCGTCCACCCTCGACACGAACCTGACCATTCTGCACGCCGCCGACATCGCCGGTGAACCGGCCGCGACCATCCGCATGCCGCATCGCGTCCCGTTCGGGTTGCACGGCAACTGGATTCCGACGACGTGAAGCCCGTCGCTCACAAGTCCAACAGACCGTGGGTCACCGCGTGTGCCACGGCCTCGGCCCGGCCACGCACCCCGAGCTTCTGGTAGATGTGCCCGCAGTGGTGCATGACGGTTTTCGGGCTGAGGTGCAACGCGCGCCCGATCTCCTCGTTGGTCCTGCCGGTCGCGATCTGCGCAAGCACTTCACGTTCCCGGGCGGTGAGCTGCTGCGGTGTGGCACGAGAAGGGGGCGGCTTCGGTGGTTCTGGCGCGACGATGGTCTGTGCGAGCCGCAGTGCTTCATTCAACGCATCGGTGTCGCTGAGGGCCGCGCCCCGGGCCAGCGACTCGTCAGCGGCGGTGACGCCGAGCGCGGCCTCGGTGCGTGCGATCGTCGCCGCATACGCGTCGACGTGCCCCGGCATGGCCTGTCCGCGCAGCAGTTCCTGATGGCGTTGCACCACACTGTGGAGGCGCATCGCGGCGCGGTGGTGGCCGTGACGAGCGGCGGCCTCGGCGATTCCCATCAACGCCAGGGCGGCCGCCGTCCAGTAGCCGATATCGCGTGCCAGCGCGATTGTTTCGCCGAACAACCGAACCTCGGCACGATCGTCCCCGCATTCGCCCGAGGCGACAGCCAGCAGCGCCAGTGTCGTCGAGAGCCCACGCCGGTCCCCGATCCGCTCACTGATCGACCGCACCTCCATCAGCGCGTCCCGCCGCGCCTGCGGTCCCGAAAAGCGTTCCGACACCAGAGCGTAGATCTGCAGGGCGCGGGCCTGTATCCGCTGATTGCCCGATCGTTGCGCGGCGTCGACCACTGCCAGCACCTCGTCGTCACCGAAGGTCGGGTCGCCCGACTGAATCGCCAGCAGAGCGTCTCGGTGCAGAAACTCGGCGCGCCACCATATCTCGGTGTCCGAGCAGCGGGCCAACGCGGCCGCGCACACCCGCTGAGCCTCGTCCACTCGACCGCGAAGCCGTAACCCGTAGGAGAGATGTTCGCAGGCGCGAAGCCAGTCGGTCAGCTCACCGCAGCAGTCCATCGCGGCCTGGACCGCCTCCAGTTCGTCGATGGCGTGGTCGAGCGTGTCGGCGCGCGCCACCGCATCCACTCCGTCGACGGCAAGCCGGATCCGCCACCCCGCGGCACGCGCCTCGGTGGCGTCGAGCGCGGCTCCGCGCACAGGTTCGAGGTGCCGACGGCCTTCGGAGTTCAGTCCGCGATTCAGCCAGTACGGTCCCAGAGCCGACGCGCCCAGTAGCGCATCGTCGACACGTCCGGCCGACCGCAGCCAACCCAACGCGATCCGTAGTTCGGCGATGTCGCGGTCGATCCGTTCGGTCCAGCGGTGCTCCTCAGGGCCTTCCAAACCTTTTGCTGCCGCCCGCATCTCCTGGAGGTAGTGCTCGGCGTGGGCCTGTTGGAACGGTTCGGTCTCGGCGGCCTGCGCCAGCTGCTCGGCGGCGTAACTGCGCACCGGGTACGACAGGGCGAAGCGCGGCGGGTCGGCGGGCGGCGCCGGGTCGACGAGATGCATGTCCACCAGTTCCGACAGCGCATCGAACAGCTCCGCCGGCTGCAGGTCGGCGTCGACACAGACGGCTTCGGCGTCCACCAGGTCGAAGCCCGCGGAGAACACGCCCAGTCGCCGAAGCAGGGTACGTGCCGGCTTGGAGAGCAGGTCATGGCTCCATTCGACGGCGGCGACGACGCTGCGTTGGCGGTTGGCCGCGGATTGGTCGTGGTCTGCCAGGAGGTGTACGCCGCCGGCGTCGGCGATTCGGCTGTGCAACGTGGCGGGTGGCAGGAGCGGGATCCGCGCCGCGGCCAGTTCGATGGCCAACGGCAGATGCTGGAGGCGGGCGCAGATCGCGTCGACCATCCGCCGCGTCGACGCGTCCATGGCGAAGTCGGGCTTGACGGCCTGAGCGCGGTCGGCGAACAGTTGTGCCGCGGCCTCCGGTTCAAGCCCGGCGACGACGTATTGCCACTCGCCGGGCACATGCAGACCGCGGCGGCTGGTGACGAGGACCCGCAAGTTCGGGCACGAGTCGGCGAGGGTGGCGACGGCACTCGCGGCTTCGATGATCTGCTCGAAGTTGTCGAGGACGAGCACCATGTCGCGATGCCGCAGCGCCTCGCACAGGCGGTTCAGCGGCTCGGTGTCGCGGATCAGCGCGATGCCCAGGCATCGCGCGACCTCGTCGACCATCATCGCCGGATCGCGCAGCCCGGAGAGCGGCGCGAAGGCGGCACCGTCTTTGAACCGGCCCGCTATCGCTGTGGCCGCCGCGACGGCCAAGCAGGTCTTGCCGATGCCGCCGGCGCCCGTGACCGTGACGATGCGGCCGGGATGGGAGAGCACGAGTCGGCCGAGAGCATCGATGTCGGCGTCGCGGCCACGCAACGGCATTCGTTGCACCGGCAGGCCGGAAATGTCGACGCCTCCTCCCAATGAGGCTCCCCTTCGGACTCGCGTCGACCCTAACCGAATCTGTGTTAACACGGGGCTAACACCTGGTGGCCCGGTGCTGGGGAGGAATGCGACGCCGGTGCACCCTGCGCTTCAGCCTTGCGCCGTATGGTCGAGGAGGTGCCGGCCTGCTACCTCCCCCCTGCGCCGTTGCGCGGACGAGTCGGTCGTGAGCCGCGTTGACGGGATCAATGACCGGCCTTCTCCTGGTGTTGACGGGTCTGGCCTTCCTCGACTCGCTCAGCGTCCTCAACGTCGGAGTGGTCTCGGCTGTCGTCTACGGCAGCCGCTTGAACCGCCAGTCTGCGCTGCCGGGGGGGTTGAGTTTCGTCGGTGGCGTCTTCACGGTGACGACCGTCTTCGGCCTGTGCACCGTGCTCGGTCTCGACTTCTTGGCCGAACTCACCGACTTCGAGATAACACCGACGGTGAGGTACTGGGGTGAACTGGCCATAGGTCTCGGGCTGATCGTGTTGGCGTTCTTTCCGTTGGTCGCGCAGAGCGCCGCGCCGGGTTGGGCGATGGCGGCCATCAGACAACGACCCTGGCTCCTCGGATTCGTCGGCGTGGCAGTGGGTCTCGGCCAGGCGCCGACGGCCGTTCCGTACTTGGCGGGCTTGGCCATGATCGCCGCGCGCCAACCTCTTCCCCCGGCCTGGCCGCTGATCGTCATCGCCTACTGCGCGCTCGCCCTGTTGCCGTGCCTGCTGGTCCTGGCCTTGTCGACGCGTCGCAGCAAGCGAGCCGACCGTGCACAGCGTTGGCTGGTGCGGAACCTGACCCGCTACGGACCGATCGGAGTACGCATCCTGTTCGTCGTCGCCGGAGTCGTCCTCGTCACCGACGCACTCATCCACCGCAGCATCTGGTGGTGAAGTCGGTGACGTCTGCGCTCCAGAACGGTTGACGTTGCCGTTACGGCACTCGGTCACGGGTTGGAGGCCCGGCGAGGGCGGGGACGGTGGCCAGGCTTTCGAGTTGCCGACGCGCCGCGGGGCTGACCCGCAGTGCGGAATGGGTCAGGAAGGCGCTGATCAGGGCTTGGGCCCGGTCGAGGTAGCTCGCCCGTTCGAACTCGGTCTGGGCCGCTCGTGCATGGCGGATGAGCTTGACCGTCTTGTCTAAAGTGGCGGCGTCTTCGGATGGCAAGTGCGAATGTCCGAGCCGACGGCCGTACTCCTCACATTCACGCCACCGACGGGTCAACTCGGTCACCGCGCGGTGATAGCTGTCGGCGTGATCGGCGTCGGCCGGACCGGTCTCGGTGCGCAAGGCACTCGCGCGTGTGGCGGCGTCATGAAAGGCGGCTGCCGTAGGGACCGTCACATCGGTGACACCGGGGTACAGCAGGACCAGTTCGGGGTCCATCTCATAGGAGAGGTATTCGGTCAGCACCTGATTGTGATCGGAAAGCGCCGCTTCCCAAAGCAATTCGGACGACACAGGTAGTGAACGGGGCTGCGGGGCGGGCGTCGGACGATCGGGCACGGACAGGTACCGTCGCAGCCTCGCCCAGATCCTGGGCGAGGCTGGTTTCTGGGGCTTCCGTGCCGACGGCGCGCCGCCGACCGACGCCCCGGCTGGTCGCATCGGGCGGTACCCCACCTTGGTTCGACCCGGCTGGGGACGCGCGACCGGTACGGTGACGGCGGCCCGGTCCGGGTGACTGGCCAAGAACTCCCGGCAGCCTTGCACCGGCACGAGCTTGATCTGCTGCCACGCATGCGGGGGAACCCGTGGAGACACCCGGATGGTCAGCATTCCTGGCCGCAGCTGGGGGTTGACTATTTCGACACGATGATGGGTGCACGCCACCCCCTCGGCGACAGAGGCCAGGCTCACGTTATGCCGGGCCACCACAGCCACCAATGCCCCCACCTTCACGAAATCCGCAACCTCGCCAGCCGCTACCTCCACTCGCAGCGTGCTGAACCCATCACCATGCTCGGGTGCGCGCAATAGCGAATACATCGGCGGGCCGTCCATGCCGCTAACTCTGCCACCCGACCTGAGATTCCTCCTGACGTGGGAAAACGAGCGCCAGCAGTCAAGAGTCGCATTTTTATCAAAAGTTATGATTCCGCGGAGCTTCTCGATGCTTCGCGTCATAACGTTGCAAAATCGATGTCATGGACATCCGCGCCATACTCGACCTGCCACGAGCATGGAGGTCGCCGAGGCCCTCAATCTGATTCCGGCGACGGCTAAGAGCCTCCTCGGCCGCCGCGTCGAAGCAGGGATCTTGGAAGCTCGTGGGGCCGTACGAAGCCGGAAGTTCCACCTCACCGCACGCTTCTACGACTTGGCGGAGGATCGCAATGCCTACGTTCGTGTCAAAGGGGCTACCCCCTTCAACAGGAGCGGATGGTGCTCGATTACGTCAGCGCCTACGGATCCATCACCCGAAGCCAGGCCGCCCAGCTCTGCCAGACAACCGCGGTACAAGCGCGTGCAACTTTGAAACGCCTCGTCGCTGATGGGCGTCTAACTCTCCAAGGTGAACGCCGCGGGGCTCACTACGTTCTCACCGACTCACGAACCCTTTAACCCGCGAACGGGACTGTAGTGGGGGATTTCCCGACAGAAGTCCCCCGCTCCGTGCCACACCATATGAATCCGAACGCCCCCCACCCAAACACAAAGGCCACGAACCATTTCTGGTTCGTGGCCGTTGTGCCTGGAGTTCGTTGAACTCCTCGTGGTGGGCGAAGGGGGACTTGAACCCCCACGTCCCGAAGGACACTGGCACCTGAAGCCAGCGCGTCTGCCATTCCGCCACTCGCCCGAATGACCGAGGGAGCCTATCACGCAGGCGTCCCGGCCTCACAACCGTACTGGCGGACCCCCCGGAACTCCAAAACAGCCGGTAGCAGAACTGTGACCTGCACCGATGTGATTCTCAGAATTCTGTTGGTCACGCCGCGCCCCTGATGGCCGATACCATGCATGCAGGCATCGCCACCAGCCGACACGCTGGCGGCGTCACTGCGCAGTAAAGCCTGCGCTCAGCGAGGGAGGCGATCGGGGAGATGGGGTTGGTCGGCCGCTTCGAGCGCAAGCTTGAGGACAAGGTCGGTGATGCCTTTGCCCGGGTCTTCGGCGGATCGATCGTTCCGCAGGAAGTGGAGTCGCTGCTGCGCCGGGAAGCCGACGCCGGGGCCCGCGAACTGCATGGTGGGCGCATTTTGGCCCCGAACGACTACGTCATTACCCTCAGTGTGCCTGACCATCGAAAGGTGAGTGCCGATCCGGACATCACCGCGACCACGTTCGCCAAGCACTTGGAGGGATACATCCATGAGCAGGGATGGCAAACGTATGGTGATGTGGTCGTCAGATTCGAGCAGTCACCCAACCTGCACACCGGACAGTTTCGGGCGCGTGCCGCGGTCAATCCAGACGCGACCACTGTCGAGCCCGCCCCACCCCCACGAGACGTCACGTCCCAGGCAGAACCAGGAGTACCACCGATGACCGACAACCCGACTTACCGCGGCGGCCAAGGACCCGGTAGGCCCGCAGACGACTACTACAACCGTCCCGAGAACCGTCCCGAAGACGAGCGTCACAACCGTCCGGACGAGCAGCGCGGCGGCTACCCGCAGGGTGACCAGGGCGGCTACCCGGCCCAGGACCAGGGCTACCCGCCCCGCGGCGGCTACCCCGAGCACGGTGGTTATCCGGAGCACGGTGGCTACCCCGAGCACGGCCCCGGCTACCCGGATCAGGGTGGCTACCCCGACCAGGGTGGTTACCCCCCGCAGTCCTATGAGCAGCGCCCGCCCGCCGGCTACGGCCCGCCTCCCGGCTACCCCGACCAGGGTTACCGTCAGGCCCCGCCCGGATACGGACCGCCTCCCAGCGGTCAGCCCGGTTACGGTCCGCCGGCCGGCGACTACGACTACGGCCGTCGCCCCGACGAGGGCGGGTACGGCCCGCAGGGCCGCCCGCCCTACCCCGATCAGGGCGGCTATCCCGACCAGGGCGGCTACGGCGGCGGTCACCAGTCCTACGGCCGCCAGGACTACGCGCAGCCCGACTACGGCCGCTACGGCGAGGCTCCTGCCGGTTACGGCGACCAGGGATACGGCGAGCCGGCCGGTTACGGCGACCAGGGCTACGGCCAGCCCGGTGGCTACGGCGGATACGGCGCCCAGGGCGACTATCCGTCCGCCGGGGCGACGGTCACGCTGCAGCTCGACGACGGCAGCGGCCGCACCTATCAACTGCGTGAAGGCGCCAACGTGATCGGCCGCGGCCAGGACGCCCAGTTCCGGTTGCCCGACACGGGTGTGTCGCGTCGTCACCTGGAAATCCGCTGGGACGGGCAGGTCGCGCTATTGTCAGACCTCAACTCCACCAACGGCACCACGGTGAACAACGCACCGGTTCAGGAGTGGCAGCTGGCCGACGGCGACGTCATCCGGCTGGGCCACTCCGAGATCATCGTCCGCGTCCACTGAGGTCAGGCCGCTCGGGGGACGCGGTCGCGCGGTGTTCACGACGATCGTGGCCCACGTATGGTGGCGGTGCCGACAGGATGGGGACGGAGAGGACGTCAGATGCAGGGCCTGGTACTGCAGCTGACCCGTGTCGGCTTCCTCCTACTGCTGTGGTTGTTCATCTGGTCGGTGCTGCGCATCCTGCGCACCGACATCTACGCGCCGACCGGTGCGGTGATGGTGCGCCGCGGGCTGCCGCTGCGCGGCTCGCTGCTGCCCAACCGGGCCCGCAGGCATGTGCCCCGGCAGCTGGTGGTGACCGAGGGCGCGTTGGCCGGCACCCGCATCCCGCTGGGCACCCAGCCGGTCCTGATCGGCCGCGCAGATGACTCCACGCTGGTGTTGACCGACGATTACGCCTCGACGCGCCACGCCAGGCTCTCGCCACGCGGTCACGAATGGTATGTAGAGGACCTAGGATCGACCAACGGTACATACCTCGACAGGGCGAAGGTGACGACAGCGGTACGAGTTCCGATGGGCACACCGGTGCGGATCGGCAAGACGGTGATAGAGCTGCGCCCGTGACACTCGTCCTGCGATACGCGGCCCGCAGTGACCGGGGGTTGGTGCGCGCCAACAACGAAGACTCGGTCTATGCCGGTGCGCGGCTGCTCGCGCTGGCCGACGGCATGGGCGGCCACGCCGCCGGTGAGGTGGCCTCACAGCTGGTGATCGCCGCGCTCGCGCATCTCGACGACGACGAGCCCGGCGGAGATCTGCTCAGCAAGCTCGACGCCGCGGTGCGCGAAGGCAACTCGGCGATCGCCGCGCACGTGGAGGCCGACCCCGAGCTCGAGGGCATGGGTACCACGCTCACGGCAATCCTGTTCGCGGGCAACCGGCTTGGACTGGTCCACATCGGCGACTCGCGCGGCTACCTGCTGCGTGACGGCGAACTCACCCAGATCACCAAGGACGACACCTTCGTCCAGACGCTGGTCGACGAG
This sequence comes from Mycobacterium sp. NAZ190054, assembly GCF_001545925.1. GTDB lineage: Bacteria > Actinomycetota > Actinomycetes > Mycobacteriales > Mycobacteriaceae > Mycobacterium. The sequence goes on from NZ_LMVQ01000062.1 coordinate 13,243, forward strand.
GGCCGGATCACCGCCGAGGAGGCCCACAGCCACCCGCAGCGCTCCCTGATCATGCGGGCGCTGACCGGCCACGAGGTCGAGCCGACACTGATCATGCGTGAGGCGCGAGCCGGTGACCGCTACCTGCTGTGCTCGGACGGCCTGTCCGATCCGGTCAGCCACGACACCATCGCCGAGGCACTGCAGATCGAGGACGTGGCCGAAAGCGCGGACCGCCTCATCGAATTGGCGCTGCGCGGCGGCGGACCCGACAACGTCACCGTCGTCGTCGCCGACGTCGTCGACTACGACTACGGACAGACCCAGCCGATCCTGGCGGGGGCGGTGTCCGGCGACGACGACCATCAGAGTGCGCCGCCGAACACCGCCGCCGGCCGCGCGTCGGCGTTCAACCCGAAGCGCAACGCCGCCAAACGTGTTGTGCCGCAACCCGAAGAGCCGCCACCGCGTCCCCGGTCCCGGCGACGCATGATCATCGCCGCCGCGGTGTTGATCCTCGTGGTGCTGGCGGGCCTGGCGGTCGGACGCGAGATCGTGCGCAACAACTACTTCGTCAGCGAGAACGCCGGCATCGTCTCCATCATGCGGGGCGTCGACGCCTCGTTTCTCGGGATCTCCCTGCAGGAGCCTTATCTTCTCGGGTGTCTGAACGCCCGCAACGAACTCTCCCTCATCAGCGCCGATCAGTCGCGCGACAACCTGGGCTGCCGGCTGCTCGGCGTCGACGACATGCGGCCCTCCGAACGCGCGCAGGTGCTCGCAGGCCTGCCGTCCGGAACCCTCGACGAAGCGATCAGCCAGATCGAGGAGCTGTCCCGCAGTTCGGTGCTGCCGGTGTGCGCTCCCCCTCCCCCAGTTGACCGACGAACAGCGCGCGGCAGCGTTGGAGAAGGCTGCTGCCGCACGTCGAGCACGAGCCGAGCTCAAAGACCGGCTCAAGCGCGGCGGCACCAACCTCAAGCAGGTGCTCCAGGACG
>NZ_LMVQ01000063.1 GCF_001545925.1 Mycobacterium sp. NAZ190054
CCACATCGCCGTGTCAGCCGTCGTTCTGACAACTCTGCCATTGATCGAACTGACCGCGTCACCGGTCGGCCGCGCCCAACCGCCACCGCCGCAGTGTCCGCCCGGCCAGGCCCCGCCGCTGCCGGGTCAGTCTGTCCTGGCGCCCCCCGGTGCGACGCCAGTCGCCCCGAGTGCCTTCGACGGCGACGCGTCCGGGGGGCCGAGCATCACGTCTGCGACGTACGACCCGCAGACCGGGCAGTACCTGACCGCGGACGGCGCGCTGCATCAGATCAACACTGTCGCTGCGGGTTCGGCGCCGAAGTCCTGGAAGGATCTGCTGCCGGTGTGACGCCGGGGCCGTCGAACGACGGCCCCTCGGAACGGAATCGCCTACCCGGCAAGTTCTCCGGCGTCGCGCGGCGGCTTCAGGAGAGCTTCTCCGCCCGCACCGGCAGCTCGATCACCTTCGCCTTGTTGACGCCGCACGCGCCGCTGTCGCTCTTGGTGATGTTGCGCCCGCCGAAGGTGGTGATGTCCCTGGTGGTCCGCCGCTCCTGCACCGGATCCATACCCCACAGGATGAACTTCTGATAGCCGGTGGCGAAAGTGCCGTCAGGGCATGGCATCCAGTTCGGGACGACGTGATCGACGAACCAGAAATCGTCGAGCCGGATCGTGCCGGTCCAGCCCAGGCTGCTCTTGACCTCGCCGCTGCACTCGATCGGACTCACGCACGAGGTGTTCACCGTCCAGGTCTCCAGGACCGACTGCTGCTTGATCTTCACCTCGTTGGTTCTGGCCCATGCACCGTCGGAGTACACGCTCCAGGTGCCGGTGATGTCGACCCCCCAGTCCTGGGCCTGGGCCGTCGGGGCGATGATCACACTTCCCAGCACAGCCGTCGCCGTCGCCGCGACGCCACCCAACACCCGTGTTACGCGCATGGCTTCAGCCTATCGTCGCCGACAGTTACGCTCTTCAAAAGCGAGAATTTCGTTCCGCCGCATGGGAAAATGTGCGGATGCGATCCCTTGTCGCAGCGCTTGCTGCTCTGGCGGCCCCGGCAGTCCTGACGGCGGCGCCGGCGGCTGCGGTCCCCCCGCCGCCACCGCCTGGCGGGGAGTGCAACTATCCGAACTGCACGCCCGGAATCCAGCCGAACGTGGTACTGGGCTCCTACTGCTCCAACACCACGTATTACGTGTTCGGAGTGACGGATTGGGGCCGTCTGGTGTTCTGCGGGTCCCCGCGGCGATACGAGCCGCGCTGGTTCCGTTCTCCGGAGATGCACGGCATCAAGAACGTCGGTGACCTGTGTCCGTCACTCGACGGCGGGGTGGCCCAGGCGCCGGACGGGCTGTTCCTGACCTGCATCGCCAAGGACAACCGGTCCTACTGGGAGCGTGGTGACACCTCCGTCGGCGGCGGCAACCCGCCACCGCAGTAGAACGGCGCCGCCCCCTCGCCGAGGGGCGGACCGCTACCAGGGGCGCTGCGAGCAGAGTGCTCCGCGGAGACCGGAATCGGTGGCCACCACCACGTCGTCGACCCTCAATTCGCACACGAACCCCGGTGGCGCCAGCTCGGGCGTCTGAGTGGTCGGCAAGCCGACCACGACCATCGACCACTGCGCGGGGTCGGCCAACCAGGTCTCGAACACCCACGGCTTGTTCGGGCCGAGGTTGGCCTCGACGTTGGGGGTGAACAGATACGGATTGTGGCTGTACTCGGCCCAGTTCGGCGGATCCTTCTCGCGGTAGTAGATCTCGGCGTTGGTGATGTCCTGTGCGGCGCCGACCGTGTAGCGGATGTGATGCAGCGGGGGCTGAGCGACAGCCGTGCCACCCGTGCCGACGACGCCGGCCGCAACCAATCCGGTCACGGATGCGGCGAGGATCGGAACCGCTTTGCAGAACACCATTTTCGGATTTTAGAACGGAGCTTCTGTCACCGTGCCGGAATCGTCGGTCTGCCTAGCGCACCGGGTCGAATGTGATGTTCAGCTCGGTGAGTCCGCGCAGGATGAACGTCGGCTCGTAGTTGTAGCGGCGCGCACCGGGGGGGCCGTGCAGTTCCTCGTCGATCGCGATGTCGGACATCCGGTCCAGGATCCGTTCGATCGACACCCGGCCCTCGACGCGGGCCAGCGGCCCGCCCGGGCACGAGTGCACGCCGCGACCGAACGCGATGTGTTCGCGAACGTTCTTGCGGTCCAGGTCGAATTCGTGCGGATGCTCGAAGCGACCGGGGTCGCGGTTGACCGCACCGGGGCACACCATCAGCGTGGTGCCTGCGGGTACGTCCATGTCTCCGACCTTGGTGTTCTTCTTGGCCAACCGGAACTGGCTCTTGACCGGCGCGTCCATCCGCAGCGCCTCCTCGATGAAGACCGGGATGCGGCTGCGGTCGCGGCGCAACCGCTCCTGGACCTCGGGATGGTCGCCCAGCACCCGCAGCGACGCCGTGAGCAACTTGGTGGTGGTCTCCTGCCCGGCGGCGAACAGGAACGTCGCCGAGCGGACCACCTCGATCACCGGCGGGGTCGACCCGTCCGGGTACTTGGCCGTCGCCAACGCGGTGAGCACGTCGTCGCGCGGGTTCTCGCGCCGTTCCTCCAGGTAGGCGATGAATTTCTCGTCGAGCCATTCCAGCGGGTTGGCGCCGACCAGGTCGCTGTGGTCGAGCGAGCCGACGTTGGCGCCGGGCCGCGGGGCGCCCAGCACGGTGCGGAACTCTTCGTGGTCGGCCTCGGGCACACCCAGCATGTCGGCGATCACCAACAGCGAGAACGGCTTCGCATAGGCGGTCAGGAACTCGCAGCGCCCGGCGGCGATGAAGTCGTCGAGCACCTCGTCGGCCAGCCGCCACATGAAGTCCTCGTTCTCCTTGAGCCGGCTGGGCGTCAGCAGCCGGTTCAGCAGCGAACGTGCGTTGGTGTGGTCCGGCGGGTCCATGGTGACCATGTGCTCGAACATCGGCATCTGAGGGCGGTGCGCGGTGATCTGGTCGGTGATGTCGTCACCTTCGGGGGTGAACGGCAGCGGCGGGAAGGGCCCCGCGACGGCGATGCAGGACGAGAAGGTGTCCGCGTCCTTGAGCACTACCGCGGCCTCCTCGTAACCGGTGACCGCCAGCACGCCGTAATTGGGTTCCCGGACCACCGGACACTTGCTGCGCAGATGGTCGAAGTACGGATGCGGGTCCGGCACCAGGGAGGGATCGGTGAAGTAGTCGATCGTGTCGAAGTCGGTCATGTCCGAGGCCTCCCGGGGCTGGCGGGTGTGGTGGTATTCACGAAAATATGCTGAGCACCTGCTTAGCATGGTGCCGGAGTTAGGGTCAAGATCGGCGCGTTCCCGGGATGTCACGATCTGCATGCCGGTGCGGACCGGTGGTGTCACGCTGTGGGGGCATCGACGACAGAGGTGGGAGTTGGCATGGCATCGCCGCGACGAATCGGGGCGCCGGACGCGAAGAATCGGGTGGTGCTGCTCGATGCAGCCGAACAGCTGCTCCTCGAGGAGGGTTACGCCGCCGTGACCTCCCGCCGGGTGGCCGACCGGGCGGGCCTGAAACCTCAGTTGGTGCACTACTACTTCCGCACCATGGAGGACCTGTTCCTGGCCGTCTTCCACCGCCGGGCCGAGGAAGGGCTGGCGGTGCTGACCACCGCGCTGCAGTCGCCACAGCCGCTGTGGGCGCTGTGGCGGTTCAGTACCGCCCCCGAGGCGACCCGACTGACGATGGAATTCATGGGCCTGGCGAACCACCGCAAAGCCCTGCGGGCCGAGATCGTGTACTACGCCGAGCGTTTCAGGCAGGAGCAGAACCGCGCGATCTCCGACGCCCTGCAACGCTACGGGGTGGGGTCGACCGAGGTGCCGCCGGTGGTGTGGACGGTGTTCGCGACGAGCGTGTCGCAGGCCCTGGTGATGGAGCGGGCGCTCGGAATGGACACCGGCCACGCGGAGACGTTCGCGTTCTGCGAGGAGTGGATCCGGCGCCTGGAAGGGGACCCGCTGCCGGATCTTCCCGGGCCGCCGGACACTTCTCACCAGAGGTAGACCACCAGGACGGCCGTCCACAACACGACCAGCCACGCATCGGTGCCGCGGCGCAACCAGCGCGGCGCCGTGCGCACCTCCATGAAGTAGCGGATGATCATGCGGCACTTGACGAAGCCCAGCAGGATCGCGGCGACGGTGATGGGGACACTGGGGTCGGCGTGACCGCCGGAATGGCCGGGCGCCAGCCACCATGACAGCAGCGTGATCGCCGAAAGGCCAAGCCAGGCAAGCGTGATGGCGCGGTTCTGGGCCGAAGCGCCCGTCGTCGTCGCGGTCATCGTGGTCACCTCATCACGTACAGCAGGCCGAAGATGACCACCCACAGCAGGTCGACCATGTGCCAGTAGATCGCCCCGGATTCGACCATGGACATGCGCCGCTTCCGCGGGTTGCGCAGCTCCCGCACGACGATCCCCATGATCAACAGGCCCAGCGCCACATGGAACAGGTGCACGCCGGTGAGCATGTAGTAGAACATGAAGAACTCGCTGCCGGCCATCGTGTGGCCCTCGGCGATCTTCATCGTCCACTCGTAGGCCTTGATGGCGACGAACAGCACGCCGCAGCCCGCGCCGCAGTAGGTCAAGCGCAGCGCGGCGGGATGGTCCCCACCGCGGGCGGCCAGCACACTGCGGGCGACGAACCACGAACTCGTCAGCAGCACAAGGGTGTTCAGGACACCGATGTTGAGGTTCAGGTGTTGCTGGGCGTCCAGGAAACTCTGCGGGGCCATGGTGCGGTGCACCATGAAGATCACGAAGTAGGCGCCGAAGATCACCAGATCGCCCAGCACCATCACCCACATGTTCATGTCACCGGGCAGGTGCGAGGTCATGTCTGCGCCCGGGCGGGTGCGTGTGCTCCCGGTAGCCCTCGTCATCTCCGTCATGGCAGCGGCGCCTCGTCCGCGGGCTGGAGTTCGTTGGCGCGCTTGAGGAAATAGATGACGCAGGAGAGCCAGACGCCGAAGATCACCGTGCCCATCCAGAACGAGATCGATCCGTTCCAGGCGAACGGGCCGGCCTTGGAGACGAACACCGGCACGGCCAGGATCTCGGTGACGATCTGCCAGACCGTGACGTAGGCCAGCCACTTGGGGAAGATCTGGTTGCGGTCATAGAGGATCGCGACGGCGAAGGCGAAGTACGCGGTGGTGAAGCAGCCGAGCGACCCCACGTAGGACAGCAGCCCCAGGTCGTACAGCAGCGCCAGCAGCTCGGGATCGCGGTCGGGCCGGTACACCGCCGCCAGGAAGCAGAACGCGACCAGCAGGCAGCCGGGCAGCGCGCCGACCGCCATCGATCCGACGTAGGCGTAGGCCAACGTCGAGCCGGTCGACATCCGCTTCATGTGGTAGGCCACGATGCCGTTGGCCACCCCGGCGCCGCCGACGATGAGGATCAGGATCCCGAAGCCGATCTGGATCGTGGTGGAGTGTGCGGCGAAGAAATCCACCTGCTGGGAAACGGTGATGTCGGGCCGCGGCGGCGGCATCACCCGCGCCAGCGCGAAGAAGATGACGCCGAACGCGGTGTAGAACGCGGGCACGATCCAGAACACCAACCAAATGTCGCGTTTGCCTGCGCGCGGTACCGCGGTGTCGGACGCCGGAGTCCGGACGGCCGGCGTCGCCGTGCTCATCGCGCGATGCCTTCCTCGATCGCCTGCCGGCGCAACGTGTTCCGCAGCACGAAGAACATCACGAGGAGAAACGCGGCGAAGGCGACAAAGCGCAACAAGAACGACACGGCGCCGTCCCAGGCCAACGGCCCGGTGCGGGCCACCGCCGCGGCCGCGGCCGGGGCCATCGCGAGGCCGGTGACGACGGCGAAATGGCCGACCCAGCGCGGGAACACCGGGCGGGGGCTGCCGTGCCTGCCCGTGTCGAAGTAGACCGCCGCGGCCAGCAGCAGATTCTGCGCGACCACCATCCCGACCGGGGCGACGAGGGTGATCCAGGCGAGATCGTTGACCAGCTGCACCAGCTCGGGACTGCGCTCGGGCCGGAACGCGGCCACCAGGTAGAAGATGTCGGCCAGCGCGAAGATCGTGGCTCCGCTGACCACCGCGGTCAGGTAGCAGTACGCCAGCGCATGACTCTGGGTCGTCATCCGCTTCATCTGCACGACGATCACCATGAAGAACGGCAGCAGCATGATCGCGCAGAGGTTGTAGGTGATCATGCTGAACCGGATCAGCGCCGCGTTGTCGGCGTAGAAAGAGGCGACCTCGGCGGGCGGAAGGTCCGGCGGCATCGGCGGGAAGAAGCCGGGGAACGCGACGAACGCGATCAGCAGCACGACGCCGAAGACCGCGGCGGTCCACAGGCTGACGAGCTGGGTTCTGATCGCGGTGGTCCGGGGCAGGTCCTCGGCTTCGGCGAGTATCTGCATGCGCCTCCCCTTCTTCGCCGGAGCGGGCCGGTAGCCGTCCGGCTACCCCGCGCCACCGACAGTAGCCGATCGGCTACTCACCTTCCAGGGCGCGTAAGCGCTACAGCGACAGGATCGTTGCCGACGCCGTGCCCGGCGCCCCGTAGACCTGCGCGAGTCCGACGCGCGGCTGTCCCGGCACCTGCCGGTCGCCGGCTTCGCCGCGCAACTGCCTGACCAGCTCGTGCACCTGGCGCAGCCCGGAGGCGCCGATCGGCTCCCCGTTGGCGATCAGTCCGCCGTCGGTGTTGACCGGGATGCTGCCGTGGATCTCGGTCGCGCCGTCGGCCAGCAGCTTCTCCTGCTCACCGTCCGCGCACAGGCCCGTCTCGGCCATGTGGATGACCTCGGCGCCCGCGTCGGTGTCCTGCAGCTGGGCGATGTCGACGTCCTCGGGCCCGATGCCCGCGGCCTCGTAGGCGGCCCTGGCGGCGTACACGGTGGGTGACGGGTCCTCGTCCAGCGGGGCCGAGGTCGCGTGCACCTCGTACGCACCGAAGGTGCGCGTGCGAATCTCACTGGCGCGCACGAACACCGGTTTGTCGGTGAACCTGTGGGCGATGTCCCCCCGGCACATGATGACCGCGGCCGCGCCCTCGTCCGGGGCGCAGAACATGTACTGCGTCAGCGGGTAGTTCAGCACGGTCGAGTTTAGGATCTCGTCCACCGAGATCTCCTTGCGGCGGAACGCATTCGGGTTCAGCGCACCGTTGCGGAAGTTCTTGTTGGCCACGCGCGCCAGCGTCTCCTGCGAGATGTTGTGCTTGTGGATGTAGTGGTTGGCCTTCATGCCGAAGAACTTCGTCGTCACGAACTGCCCGTTCTCGGCGTACCACTGGGGGAGCGCGAGTTTGGCGGGGTCGTCGGTGAAGGCGCCGCGCGGGTGCTTGTCCAGCCCGATCGCGATACCGATGTCGTACTTGCCGAGTCGGATGGTGTCGGCGGTCTGCTGAATCGCCGAGGCCGCGGTGGCGCACGCGTTGAACACGTTGGTGAACGTGATACCCGTGAGGCCGACCAGTCGGGTGACGGCGTCGGGGTTGGACACCTCGTAGCTGCCGCCGAACCCGAACTGGATGTCCTTCCAGTCGACGCCTGCGTCGGTGAGCGCGGACTGGATCGCCTCGGCACCCATCTGCATCGCGGTCTTGTCGAACCGGCCGAAAGGATGCAGGCCCACGCCGATGATCGCGACGTCGTTTGCGGAAGTGGTCATCGCCGCACTCCTCTAGTTGTCGATCGGACGGAACGCGAAGGTGACGATTTCGGCGCCGTCCTCATCGGTGGTGAACGGGATCATCGTCAACTCGACCTGTTGGCCGAACTGCAGCTTCGCCGGGTCGTTCTCGGTGAGCCGGCCCTCGACCCGGACCACGTCGTCGAGTTGGACGAGGCCGACGCCGAAGGGCACGAAATCCTTGCCGGCCGGGCCCTTGTACGGGGCACCCGGCGGGAAGCCCTGCGTCGTCCAGGCGATCAGCGTGCCGCGCCGCGGCAGCAGTACATCGGACATCTCGCCGCCGCTGCATTTCGGGCACCGTTGCTGCACCGGGAACGTGGTGGCCCCGCAGCTGCCGCAGGTGCTGCCGATCAGCTGAGGATCGTCGTCCGGCCAGGTGGAGATTTCGGGCGCGAGCGCGCGCTGTGTGGTGGACACGGCTTGACGATAATCGGAAATGGCGTTCTCGTCCAGAGAGAACACGTCGGTCGGATGCCGGGACGGCGCGCGGCCGGCCTTGTTACCGTGCGGCGCATGATCCTTCCCGGACCCATCCGCCAGATCGGTTACGTCGTCGATGATCTGGACCGTGCCCTGGACAGCTGGGTGGCACTCGGCATCGGGCCGTGGCACGTGATCAGAAGCATGCCGCAGCGGGTGACCTATCGCGGTGAGCCGTGTGAGATCACGCTGTCGCTGGCGTTGGCCAACAGCGGAGACCTGCAGGTCGAGCTCATCTGTCAGGACGACCGGACGCCGAGCATCTTCACCGAGTTCCTGACCGCGGCGGGGCCCGGATTCCACCAACTGGCCTACTGGACCGAGGATTTCGACGCCACGATGGCGGCGGTGGCCGCGGCGGGCTGGCCGGTCGTGTGGGCCGGGGGCCAGGATGTCGGGACCAGATTCGCCTACCTGGAACCGCCCGGTGGCCCGGCGGCAGTCATCGAGATCATGGAGCTCAACGCGATGACGCACGGGATGGCGACCTTCGTGCGGGACGCGGCGGCGGACTGGGACGGGCGCGATCCGGTTCGGGAACTGGGCGCGTAGCGGGGCTATCGGCCCTTGTTCATCACCTTGTCGGCGGCGGCCCAGTGCTCGTCGGACACCCACAGGCGCGCGAAGGCCGCGACGGCCTCGGTGGTCGGAACACCGCGCATGACGCGCTTGACCTCGCCGGCGGGGACGGAGGCCAGCGCGCGGGCGACGACGCGCCACTGGTGGTCGAACGAGGCGCGCGGGATCACCTGGTCGACGAGGCCGATGCGTTCGGCTTCGACGGCCGACACGATCCGGCCGGTGCCCGCCAGGAGCAGGGCCCGGCTGTAGCCGACGAGGTTCACCAGCCGCTCGGCCCCGCCCCAGGCCGGCATGATCGCGAGCGCCACCTGATTGAAACCGATCTTGATGTCGTCGGCGGCCACGCGGACGTCGGCCGCCACCGCGAACTCCGCGCCGCCACCGAGGGCGTGGCCGTTGAGGGCGGCCAGCACCGGACCGGGGAAGCCGGCGATGCGATCGCAGATCGACCGCATGCGGAACGCCATCGCCGCGGCCTGTTCCTCGGTGCGCAGCGCGCTCAGTTCCTTGAGATCGCCGCCTGAGACGAACGCCTTGTCGCCGGCGCCGGTCAGCGCCAGCGCCGCCGCACCCGCGGCGCCGTCGAGCGCCTTGTCGAGCTGGTCCATGGTCTCCAGCGAGATCGCGTTGCGCGCATGGGGGCGATCGATGGTGATGACCGCCAGACCGTCGTCGATTTCGAGGTCGACCATCAAGCGTTCTCCCTCCTCGGTATTGGCATTCTCGCAGGGGGAGAATAACATCGCCTGGCATCTCCTCCGCGGACGGGAAGGTGGCGCACTGCCATGCGAAGGATTCCTGCTGAGCTCGTCAGACGCTACGAGCGGGAGGGCTACTGGACCCCGGAAACCCTGGGCGACCTACTGGCCCGGGGGCTGGCGGACAGTCCCGAGACGGGCTTCTACGTGCACTCGTCGGTCCGGCCCTACCGGGGCACGTTCGGCGAGGTCGAACACGAGGCCCGGCGGTTGGCCGCGGGCCTGCGCCGCCTCGGGGTCGGACCCGGCGACGTGGTGGCGATGCAGCTGCCGAACTGGCGGGAGGCCGCGGTCGTGTTCTGGGCGTCGGCGTTCCTCGGGGCGGTGATCGTGCCGATCGTGCACTTCTACGGCCGCAAGGAGCTGGCCCACATCCTGGCCACGGCCAAGCCGCGGGTGTTCGTCACGACCGCGGAATTCGGCCGCATGCGGTACCAGCCCGACCTGTGCGCCGACGTGCCGGTCGTCGGCCTGGTCGCCGGTGCCGGATCGGGCGCGCCCAACGAGTACGCGTTCGAGGCCCTGCTCTCCGAGGAACCGTTGACCGGAACGGTTCCGGCCGATCCGGCCGGGCCGGCGCTGATCGCGTTCACCTCCGGCACCACCCGCGACCCCAAGGGCGTCGTCCACAGTCATCAGACCCTGAGCTTCGAGACCCGCCAGCTGCTGGCGAACTATCCGCCCGACCGCGGGCGCCAGTTGACCGCGACCCCGGTCGGGCACTTCATCGGCATGGTCGGCGCCTTCCTGATCCCGGTGCTCGAGGGCGCACCGATCGATCTGTGTGACGTCTGGGATCCGGGCCGGGTGCTCCAGCTCATCGAGAGCGAGGGACTCTCGATCGGAGGCGGGCCGCCCTACTTCGTCACCAGCCTGCTCGACCACCCCGACTGCCGGCCCGAGCACCTGCGGTCCTTCAAGACCGTCGGCCTGGGCGGCTCGACGGTGCCCGCCGCCGTCACGCAGCGCCTCACCGATCTGGGGATGTTCGTGTTCCGGTCCTACGGCAGCACCGAGCATCCGTCGATCACCGGTTCCCGGCCCAGTGCGCCTGCGGCGAAACGTCTCTTCACCGACGGCAACCCCCGCCCCGGTGTGGAGATCCGGCTCGGGCCCGACGGCGAGATCTTCAGCCGCGGACCGGATCTGTGCCTGGGCTACACCGACGACGAACTGACCGCGCGGGCGTTCGACGACGACGGCTGGTACCGCACCGGCGACATCGGCGTGCTCGACGAGGACGGTTACCTGACCATCACCGACCGCAAGTCCGACGTGATCATCCGCGGCGGCGAGAACATCAGCGCGCTGGAGGTGGAGGAGGTGCTGCTGGCGATGCCGTCCGTCGCCGAGGCGGTCGTGGTCGCCGCTCCGGACCCGCGGTTGGGCGAGCACGCCGCGGCGGTCCTGCGGATCCGTGACGGTCACGCGATGCCGACCCTCGACGAGGTGCGCGCGCACTTCAGGCAGACCGGTGTGGCGGCCCAGAAGTGGCCCGAGGAGTTGCACCGGGTGGACGACTTCCCCCGCACCGCGAGCGGGAAGGTCCAGAAGTACGTGATCCGGCAGCAGGTCGCGGCCGGCGACGGGTTGGTCGTTGCGGCCTCCCGCAAATGAGAATACGATTCTCTCGATAGGAAAAGGAGTCTTTCATGGGACAACTGTCGCACCGGGTGGAGATCCCGTTCCCGCTGTTCGATGCGGACAACCACCTGTACGAGCCGCCGGAGGCGATGACGAAGTACCTGCCCAAGGAGTACAAGGACATCGTCCAGTACGTCGAGGTCAACGGGCGCACCAAGATCGCGCTCAAGGGGCAGATCAGCAACTACATCCCGAACCCGACCTTCTCGGTGGTCGCCAAGCCGGGTGCCTGGGAGGAGTACTTCAAGTACGGCAACCCGGACGGCAAGAGCAAGCGTGAGTTGTTCGGTGAGCCGATGAAGGCGATCCCGGCGTTCTTCGAGCCCGAGCCGCGCATCAAGGTGATGGACGAGCTGGGCGTCGACCGCAGCCTGATGTTCCCGACGCTGGCGAGCCTGATCGAGGAGCGCCTGTCCGACGACCCGGTGGCCATCCACGTCATCATCCACGCGCTCAACCAGTGGCTGGACGAGGTGTGGGGGTTCAACTACCAGAACCGCATCTTCACCACACCGGTGATCACCCTGCCCATCGTCGAGAAGGCGATCGAGGAGCTGGAGTGGGCGGTCAAGCGCGGTGCCCGCGCGATCCTGATCCGCCCCGCTCCGGTGCCCGGCTTCCGCGGGCCGCGTTCGTTCGCACTGCCCGAGTTCGACCCGTTCTGGGAGCGGGTGGTTCATCACGACATCTTCGTCGGCATGCACTCCTCGGACAGCGGTTACTCGCGCTACACCTCCGAGTGGGACGGCCAGGCGCAGGAGATGCTGCCGTTCCAGACCAACGCCATGTCGATCCTCAACGAGTGGCGCCCGATCCAGGATGCGGTGGCGTCCTGGGTGATCCACGGCGCGCTGTTCCGGTTCCCGAAGCTCAAGGTGGGCATCGTCGAGGCCGGCTCGAAATGGATGTTCCCGCTGCTCGACTCGATGGCCGAGGTGTACAAGAAGGCTCCCGAGGCGTTCCTGGGCAACCCGATCGAGGAGATCAAGAACCGCATCTACGTCAGCCCCTTCTACGAGGAGGGCATCGACGACCTGATCAACCTGATCGGCGTGGACCAGGTGCTCTACGGTTCCGACTGGCCGCATCCGGAGGGTCTGGCCGAGCCGACGCACTATGTCACCGCGCTCGAGCATCTCTCCGTCGAGGATCAGGCCAAGATCATGGGCGGCAACCTGGGACGTCTCGTCACCACGTGACGTACGAAGCGCACGCGCTGCGACGATCAAGGGCGCCCCGCGCCCGATGAGGAGTAGCGCCATCAGTAAGTGGCAGACCATCCCCGAGATGGTCGCCGGCGCGGCGGACCGGTTCGGCGACGCGGAAGCGGTCGTCGACGGTCCGCTGCGCCTGTCGTTCACCGAAGTGGTCGAGCGCATCCGTTGCGCCGCAGGCGCTTTCGCCGATCTCGGCATCGCCAAGGGCGAGCGGGCCGCGATCTGGGCGCCCAACAGCGCCGAGTGGATCGTCGCCGCGTTCGGGCTGCTCACCGCGGGCGGGGTGCTGGTGCCGGTGAACACCCGCTTCAAGGCCGACGAGGCGGCCGACATCATCAGCCGCAGCGGCGCGAAAGCGGTTCTGGTGCAGCAGGGTTTCCTCGGCGTGGACTATGTCGCTCCGGCCGGCGTGCCGGTGATCGACCTCAAGTCCGACTTCCTCGGCAGCGGTGCGCCGTTCAGCCGTCCCGTCGACGGCAGCGACATCTCCGACATCATCTTCACCTCCGGGACCACCGGGCGGCCCAAGGGCGTGATGATGAACCATCGCCAGAATCTGCGGTTGTACGAGGAGTGGTGCGACCTGGCCGACCTGCGGCAGGGTGACCGCTACCTGATGATCAACCCGTACTTCCACACCTTCGGCTACAAGGCCGGGCTCATCGCCTCCTTCATCCGCGGCGCCACCATGCTGCCGGTGCCGGTGTTCGAGGTCGATCGCGTGGTGGAACTCATTGCCGCAGAGCGTGTCACGATGCTTCCCGGTCCACCCACCCTTTACCACTCGCTGCTGGGGGTGGCGGACAAGTCGAAGCTGGCCACACTGCGCGCCGGGGTGACGGGCGCGGCGGACATCCCGGTGGAGCTGGTTCGGCGCGTGCACGAGGAGCTGCCCTTCCGGACACTCGCGACGGGTTACGGACTCACCGAGGCGGGCACTGCCACGCTGTCGCGGCCGGGGGATTCGTTCGAAGACATCGCGACCACGGCGGGCGTGGCCTGCGACGGTGTCGAACTGCGCATCGCCGACGACGGCGAGGTGCTGATCCGCGGCTACACCGTGATGCAGGGCTACCTCGACGATCCCGCCGCGACTGCCGAGGCGATCGATCCGGACGGCTGGCTGCACACCGGGGACCTCGGAACGCTCGACGACGCGGGCCGCCTGCGCATCGTCGGCCGCAAGAAGGACATGTACATCGTCGGCGGGTTCAACGCCTACCCCGCCGAGATCGAGGGCTTCCTCATGGAGCACCCGGCCGTGGCGCAGGCGGCGGTCATCGGCGTGCCGGACGAACGTCTCGGGCAGGTCGGCATGGCCTTCGTGGTGCCGAAGCCGGCCGGCGACGAGTTGACCGCCGACGGGTTGATCGCGTGGTGTCGTGACCGAATGGCCGGTTTCAAGGTGCCGCGGTATGTAGAGTTCCTCGACGAGTTGCCGTTGAACGCCACCGGCAAGGTGATGAAAGACCAGCTGCGGAACCACCGAAGCTGAGCGGTTGCCCCGCCCGGAACCGGCATTTCCCGCCGTCGGGGCGCTGTCCCGGCCAGTGAGACCGGGGTATCGTCAACGCGATACTCAAAAAAGAAGAATGACATTCTCATAGTGGCTATCGTGCGAATGAACCTGCAGACAAGGAGGTCGGTTGTGCCGTCTTTCAGGCGCCGCGACTCGGTGATCGACGCCGATCGCGTCGAAGAATCGACCGTGGAATCCGGCGTCGCGACGGATTCCGACGAGGCTCGTGCGCTCGTCGAGGAAGCCGAAGCCGAAGCCGCCGAGGCGGAGGCCCTGGCCGCCGCCG
>NZ_LMVQ01000064.1 GCF_001545925.1 Mycobacterium sp. NAZ190054
CGAGCGTTCTCGTCGGGCAGCGCGGCGCTGACCGGCGTCGAGGCGATCAGCAACGGTGTGCCCGCGTTCCGTAAACCCAAGTCCCGCAACGCGGGCGGCCGCAAGCCGAGCGGGGCCCGGGCCAGAGCAGCGACGGCCACGCCGAAAGCTGCCTGCGGCAACGGATTCCACCGCGCCGGCAGCCGCGGTGTGATCACACTCCAGCCCAGCAGCATCCCGGCGAGTGCCACGGCGCGCAGCCCGTCGCGCACTAGGCGTCGCCGCCGTCGGAGTCCGACTCCTGCAGCGCGGCTCTGATCCGTTCGGTGTCGGCGTGAGTCCAGCCCGGCGGCGGCGCGACCCCCGCCCAGCCGTCGAGGATGAA
Source organism: Mycobacterium sp. NAZ190054 (assembly GCF_001545925.1). GTDB lineage: Bacteria > Actinomycetota > Actinomycetes > Mycobacteriales > Mycobacteriaceae > Mycobacterium. The sequence continues at coordinate 365 of NZ_LMVQ01000064.1, forward strand.
GTCGCCGTAGTTGTGACCATGCCCGTCGGGCACCGACGCGGCGTTGGTCATGTCGGCCGTCACCTGCCAGAACGTGACGATCGGATACCACCGCATCGATGCGGTGCGGTCACGGCCCGGCGGCTCGGCGAGCCAGTCGGGGCGGGTGAACAGCAGATCCTGCGACCACCAGACGATCGGGTCGGACGGGTGTTGCAGGAACAGCACACGGGTGCCGTCCCATGGGGGCGCGGTGTCCTCAGCGATCTGCTCGGCGTCGTTGCCCTGGGAGAACCGCACGGTGCGTCCGTTGTCGTATCGCGGTTCGACTTCCAATGTGCGGGGGTCGCGGCGCACGGTGATACCCCGCCACAACGGGCTGGCGTTTGGCGGCCCGACCCACAGCACCGACGAGAAGCCCATCCGCGAGATGTCCGGCAGCCAATCGAAGGCACCCTGCCCCGCCATCGAGCCCAGGCTTTCGCCGTAGAGCAGAAGCTTGGGACGACGCTCCGGCGGGCGTTCGGCCCAGCGGTGGTGCACCGCCTCGATCATCATGCGGCCGGCCTGCATGGACTTCTGCTGATCACCCAGGAACGAGATCCAGCTCGGCAGGTAGGAATACTGCGAGCCCACGATCGCGGTGTCGCCGTTGTACATCATCTCCACCGCCTTGGCCGCGACCGGGTTGACCCACCCCGTCCCCGTCGTCGGCACGATGACGAGCACTTCGCGGTCGAAGGCCCCGGTGCGCTCCAGTTCGCTGAGCAGCACCGCCATCCGCGCCTCGTCGGTGTCGGCGGTCTGAAGACCGACGTAGACCCGGATCGGTTCCCGGGCGGGGCGCCCGTTGATGCGGGCCAGCTCGTCGGCCCCCGGCGCTCCGGCGACGAAACGGCGCCCCTGATACCCGAGGGTGTCCCACGCCGCGAAAGACGCTGGACTACCGGATCGTTCGGGGCGGTCCGGTTGCACCACGCCGTCGGGAGTGGTGGTGTTCTGCGGCTGGAAAACGCGGTTGGCGCCGGCCAGGAAGCCGCGCAGCAGCACACCGTTGACCAGAGTGATCACCAGCACCACGACCACGGCGGTGCCGATGAACAGCGCGATCTCGTCGGACAGCCGCCAGCGCCGGATCAGGTAGCGGGCCATCGACTTGATGACGTCGAGCAGCACCCGGGCCACCGCCACGCAGATGCCGCCGACCACGGCGGCGAGCAGCAGCGTGCGTAGATAGCTGGAGGTGGCGGGCCCTTCGATGCCCATCAGCGCCGACACCTGGCGCTGCCAGGCCGCAGCGGGGATGACCATCAGCACAGACGCACCGAGGGAACCGGCCACCACCACGGTCTTGAGCAGCTGGGACACCCGCCGGGGCGGCGGCCACCACCCGCGTCTGGCCAGCACGAAGCGGCGGATCATCTTCGCCAGGAACACGCCGATGCCGTAACCGATCGCGGCGTTCAGACCGCCGATGAGTCCCTGGAACAACCAGTCCCTGGGCAGCAGGGACGGTGTCAGCGACAGGCAGAAGAACAGCGCGCCGAAGGCCACGCCGGTGAAGTCGAGGCGTAGCAGGCGCCACGCCCACAGATACGCGGGGTGTGTGTCGGTGTCGCTGCCCGTCACCCGAACAACCCGGGCAGCACGCCCTCCGACGTGCGCCGCAGTTCGCCGAGGGGCACCGTGAACTGGCCCTGGACCTCGACGGCCGGTTCGCTGCCCTCGGCGCCCGCATCGACGACGCCGATGCGGGTGGCGGGCAGCCCACGCGCCTCGCACATCGCGGTGAACCGGCTCTCCTCGGTGCGCGGCACGGCCACCAGCACCCGGCCCGCGGATTCGGAGAACAAGAACGTGAACGGGGCCGTGCCCTCTTGGAAGTCCTCGGGAAGTACGATGCGGCAACCGGTTTCGCCGGCCAGCGCCGCCTCCACCACCGCCTGGATCAGTCCGCCCTCGGAGAGGTCGTGGGCCGCGGAGATCAACCCGTCGCGCGATCCGGCGGTGAGCACCTCGGCCAGCAGGCGTTCCCGGTCCAGGTCGACCCTTGGCGGCACACCTCCGAGGTGACCGGCGGTGACCTGGGCCCAGATCGAGCCGTCGAATTCGTCGTGGGTGTCGCCGAGCAGGATCAGCGTCTCCCCCGGTTCGTTGCCGAACCCGGTCGGGATGCGCCGTTTCACATCGTCGATGACGCCGAGCACACCGACGACGGGGGTGGGCAGAATCGCGGTGTTGCCCGTCTGGTTGTAGAAGCTGACGTTGCCGCCGGTCACCGGTATGCCGAGCGCCGCGGCGCCGTCGGCGAGTCCGCGGACGGCCTGCGAGAACTGCCACATCACCGCGGGGTCCTCGGGAGAACCGAAGTTCAGGCAGTTGGTCACCGCGACGGGCGTCGCGCCGGTGGCCGCGACGTTGCGGTAGGCCTCGGCGAGGGCGAGCTGCGCCCCGGCGTACGGGTCGAGCGCCGTGTAGCGCCCGGACGCGTCGGTGGAGATCGCGATGCCGCGGCCGGTCCGCTCGTCGACGCGCAGCACGCCGCCGTCGGCGTGCTCGGCCAGCACGGTGTTACCGCGCACGTAACGGTCGTACTGCTCGGTGATGAACGCGCGGCTGCACAGGTAAGGACTGCCCAGCATCTGGAGCAGGGTGGCGCGCAGTTCCTCACCGCTGGATGGGCGCGTCAGCGACGCCGTCGTGTCGGCGACGAGCGCGTCCTGGGTGTCGGGCCGCTGCACCGGACGCTGGTAGACGGGTCCTTCATGGGCCACCGTGCGGGGCGGCACGTCGACCACGGTCTGCCCGTGCCAGGTGATCTCGAGCCGGCCGCTGTCGGTGACCTCACCGATGACGGTGGCCAACACGTCCCATTTGTCGCAGACCGCCATGAACGCGTCGACGTTGGCCGGGGTGACGACCGCGCACATGCGTTCCTGGGACTCGCTGGACAGGATCTCGGCAGGGGTCATGTTGGCCGCACGCAGCGGCACCCGGTCCAGCTCGACCTTCATACCGCCATCCCCGGCGGAAGCGAGTTCGGAAGTGGCGCAGGACAATCCGGCTCCACCGAGGTCCTGGATGCCGACCACGAGGTCGGCGGCGTACAGCTCCAGGCAGCACTCGATGAGCACTTTCTCGGTGAACGGGTCGCCGACCTGCACGCTGGGCAGCTTCTTGCGGCCCGCCGAGCCGGATTCGTCACCACCGAAGGTCTCCGACGCCAGCACCGACACCCCGCCGATACCGTCGAGGCCGGTGCGGGCACCGAACAGGATGATCTTGTTGCCGGCGCCCGACGCGAACGCCAGCTTGAGGTCCTCTTTGCGCAGCACGCCGACGCACAGCGCGTTGACCAGCGGGTTGCCGGCGTAGCTGGCGTCGAACACCGTCTCACCGCCGATGTTGGGCAGCCCCAGCGAGTTTCCGTAGCCGCCGATGCCGCGTACCACACCGTCGAGGACACGGCGGGTGTCGGGTGCGTCGGCCGCACCGAACCGCAGCTGGTCCATCACCGCGACCGGGCGCGCGCCCATCGCCATGATGTCGCGCACGATGCCGCCGACGCCGGTCGCCGCCCCCTGGTAGGGCTCGATGTAGGACGGGTGGTTGTGGGACTCCACCTTGAAGGTGGCCGCCCATCCGTCGCCGATGTCGACGACACCGGCGTTCTCGCCGATCCCGGCGAGCATGGTCTCGCGCATCTTCTCGGTGGTGGTCTCGCCGAAGTAGCGCAGGTGCACCTTCGACGACTTGTACGAGCAGTGTTCGCTCCACATCACCGAGTACATCGCCAGCTCGGCGTCGGTGGGACGACGGCCGAGGATCTCGCGGATCCGCTCGTACTCGTCGTCCTTGAGCCCGAGTTCCCGATAGGGCTGGGGCTGGCCGGGTGTGGCGGCGGCCCGCTCGACGGTGTCTACCTCTTGGGTCAACCCAGACGTCACCGCGCCAGTCTAGCCAGCGGCGCCGTGCGACTCAGGCCACACAGAACGCGTTGCCCTCCGGGTCGGCCAACACCACCCACTCGAACTCGGGACCGAAATTGTTCCGCCCCGTCTCCCGCGCGCCCAGACCGACCAGCCGCGCGACCTCGGCCTCCCGGTCCTCGGCGTGGAAGTCCAGGTGCACCTTGTTCTTGCCGGGTGTCGGGTCGGGCACCCGCTGGAAGCCCAGGTTCGGCTCCCCGTCGCGCACGACCATGACGAATTCGCCTGGTGCGACGGCGTTCACCGCACCCCCGGCGGCCTTGGACCACCACTCGGCGAGGCCGTCGGGATCCGTGCAGTCGAACGTGACCATCTCAGTCTTCAGTGACATGGCTCGACGGTAGTTCAGCCCGGTGACAGAAACGCGTGAAGTGCGGCGGAATAGTCGGCGACATCGGCGGCGCCCATCACCTCGCGCGCCGAGTGCATCGCCAACTGCGCGGCGCCGACGTCGACGGTGGGGATTCCGGTGTTCGCCGCCGTCATCGGCCCGATGGTCGAGCCGCACGGCAGGTCGGCGCGGTGCTCGTAGCGCTGCAGGGTGACCCCGGCCTGCGCGCAGGCCAGCGCGAACGCCGCGGCGGTCCGCCCGTCGGTGGCGTAGCGCAGGTTGGGCTGCACCTTGAGCACCGGGCCACCGTTGACCTCGATCAGATGGCCGGGTTCGTGGCGTTCGGGGTAGTTCGGGTGCGTGGCGTGCGCCATGTCCCCCGACGCGACCATCGACTCGGGCAGCCGCCGCAGAAAGTCCTCCCGGCCGCCGCCCGCGGCCAGCGTGATGCGCTCCAGCACGGTCAGCAGCAGCTCCGACTGGGCGCCGTGGTCGGACTGCGAACCGACCTCCTCATGGTCGAAGAGCACCAGCACCGGCACCACGCCGGCGTCGCGGCCGGCCGCGACGAACGCCTCCAGACCCGCGTAGCAGGTGGCCTGGTTGTCCAGCCGCGGCGCGCTGACCAGATCGCGGTCGACACCGGTGAGCCGGGACGGGGTGAGGTCGTGGGTCATCAGGTCGAAACCGAGCACGTCGTCCCCGGTGGCGCCGGCACGCTCGGCGACGTAGTCGAGGAAGGAGCGGGTGCCCGAGCCGGTGCCCCACACGGCGTTGACGTGGCGCTGCGGGTTCAACTCGACGCCCTTGCGGTCCTCGGCCAGGTGGATCGCCAGCTGCGGAACCCGCAGGATCGGTTCGTCGACCCGGACCAGCAGGTGTCGGATCGAGGTGCCCTCGCGGACCGACAGCCGGCCGCTGACGCCGAGGTCGCGGTCGAGCCACGAGTTCAGCCAGGCACCGCCGTACGGTTGCAGCGCGACGACCTGCCACCCCGAGACGAACCGGTCGGGGTGCTGCTTGACGCGCAGGTTGGGGCTGTCGGTGTGGGCGCCGACGATCCGAAAGGGCAGGGCACGGCTTTCCTGCCCATTCGACCGCCACGCGATCAGCGAACCGGCACGCACGGTGAAGTGGTCGCCGGCGGCGGGCCACGGGTCGCTTTCCGACAGCTCGGTGAAGCCGGCGGCGAGCAAGCGGTCCGCGGCGGTGCGGCAGGCGTGGAACGGCGACGGTGAGGCGTCGATGAACTCACAGAGGCCCTGCGGGGTGGCAGACATGGTTTCCATCTTCGTCGACCATCCGACGCGATCTTGATTTAGGGTCGAACGGTGCCCGCCCCTCTGCCGCAGCCGGTGCTGGCGCCGCTGACCCCGGCGGCGATCTTCCTGGTGGTCGTCATCGACGAGGGCGGCGAGGAGACGGTGCACGACGCGCTGGGCGACATCGCCGGGTTGGTGCGGGCGATCGGTTTCCGCGATCCCGCCAAGCGGCTGTCGGTGGTGACGTCGATCGGCTCACACGCGTGGGACCGGTTGTTCTCCGGCCCCCGCCCCGCCGAGTTGCATCCGTTCATCGAACTCGACGGCGGTGTGCACCGCGCGCCGTCGACCCCGGGCGATCTGCTGTTCCACATCCGGGCCGAGTCGATGGACGTGTGCTTCGAGCTGGCGACCAAACTCGTTCCGGCGCTGGGCGCCGTCACCGTCGTCGACGAGACCCACGGTTTCCGCTTCTTCGACAACCGCGACCTGCTCGGGTTCGTCGACGGCACCGAGAACCCCGACGGGCCGCTGGCGCACAGCGCCACCCAGATCGGCGATGAGGACCCCGACTTCGCGGGCGGCTGCTATGTGCACGTACAGAAGTACCTGCACCTGATGAACTCGTGGAACGCGCTGTCCACCGAGGAGCAGGAACGGGTGATCGGTCGCACCAAGCTCGACGACATCGAGCTCGACGAGGAGGTCATGCCCGCCGATTCCCATGTGGCGCTCAACGTCATCGAGGACGAGGACGGCAACGAACTCAAGATCGTGCGGCACAACATGCCGTTCGGTGAGGTCGGGACGGGTGAGTTCGGCACGTACTTCATCGGGTACTCGCGCAGCGCGGCGGTCACGGAGCGGATGCTGCGCAACATGTTCATCGGCGACCCGCCCGGTAACACCGACCGCGTGCTGGATTTCTCCACCGCCGTCACGGGGTCGATGTTCTTCACCCCGATCCTGGACTTCCTCAACAACCCTCCGCCACTTCCCGCTTCGGCGTCGTACGCCGTGGAATCCGCTGGCGCGGTACCGCTCGGCTATCCGGGATCACTGGCGATCGGCAGCCTGAAAGGACAAGCGCGATGAACAACCTGTATCGGGAGCTGGCGCCGGTCACGGATGAGGCGTGGGCCGAGATCGAGCAGGAGGCCACCCGTACGTTCAAGCGGCACATCGCGGGGCGTCGGGTCGTGGACGTCAGCGAGCCGGGAGGTCCGGTGACGGCGGCGGTGAGCACCGGTCACCTGCTCGACGTGGCCCCGCCCGGCGACGGGGTGATCGCCCATCTGCGCGACGCCCGGCCGCTGGTGCGGCTGCGAGTTCCGTTCACCGTCAGGCGGATCGACATCGACGACGTGGAGCGCGGCTCACAGGACTCCGACTGGGATCCGGTCAAGGAGGCCGCCAAGAAGCTGGCGTTCGCCGAGGACCGCGCGATCTTCGAGGGGTACGAGGCCGCGCGCATCAGCGGTATCCGGAAGTCCAGTTCATGCCCGAACCTGGTGCTGCCCGACGACCCGCGCGACATTCCCGACATCATCAGCCAGGCGCTGTCCGAGCTGCGACTGGCCGGCGTCGACGGACCGTACAGCGTGCTGTTGTCGGCCGACGTCTACACCAAGGTCAGCGAGACCACCGCGCACGGCTATCCGATCCGCGAGCATCTCAACCGGCTGGTCGACGGCAGCATCATCTGGGCCCCGGCGATCGACGGCGCGTTCGTGCTGTCCACCCGCGGCGGTGATTTCGATCTGCAGCTGGGAACCGACGTGTGCATCGGGTATTCGTCGCACGACGCGGAGACCGTGCAGCTGTATCTGCAGGAGACGCTGACCTTCCTGTGCTACACCGCCGAGGCCTCGGTCGCGCTGACCGCGTGAACCTCGACACGGCACCGCGAGCGCCCTCGCGGCCGGTGAGGTGACCTATTGCGGCGCCACCAACGAGAACAGCCTGTCGTCGGTGCGCTGGATCAACGCGGTGTCGACCTTCCACACCTCCTTGGCTTCACCCGGTCCGGATCCCGGTATCGTCCACAGGGTTTCGCACGTCGCCAGATCGATGCCCTGCGCCACGCCTTCCTCTCCGCCGGTGACCGCCACCTCGCCGTCGGATCCGATGTAGTAGAACTTCAGCCGTTCGTCTTCGCACGTCGTGCCCGCTTCACCGGTGCGCAGGTCGAATTGTTGCCAGACTTCGTGGTCCGCGTCTGCGGCGACGAGGAACCGAGACCCGGTCAACCGGACGTCCAGATAGGGCACAGTCGGCGGTAGTTCCAGTAATCGTCTGCCCTCGAGCGTGACGACAAGCTTGTTCGATTCGGTCGAAACCGTGGGCACGTCGATCGATCGCGCCTCGAAAGCACCGTCGACGTCCAACGCGCTCAACATGTTCCCCGCTTCGTCGAAGAATGCGACACGGTCCTGGCCCGCAACGTCGGTGTATTCGTACCCGAACCCGCCCGGGTAGACCATCGCCCTCCAGAGTCGAACACCCTCAGGCAGTTCGGGTTCGACGACCCGCCCATCGACGGCAGAGAATACGACGTCGGCCAGGTCGCCGCCTTTCTGCACGACCAGCGTCGAGGCCGGGGTGTCGCGGTCTTCAGTCGTGAACTGGGTGGGCATGATCCCGTTGCCGGGGACGAACCACGTCAGTTCGGCTCGCGACCCCACTCCGTAGATGCCCTTGCCCGTCACGGTGGCAATCGCGTGGTCGCCGATCTGCTCAAGCCGAGGCCGCCCCTCCACCGCCGCCACCTGTACGTCGGTCGGCCCGTCGAACACCTTCGCACCCGAGTCGGTGTCGACAACCCAGGCGGTCGAAGGTGCGGCGGGGTCGGGGGCCTGGCGTACGCATAGAACCAGGGGCGGGCCGTTGACGAAGCAGTTGAACGCCGTCGCGTCGCCGGCCGGACCCAGCCGGACCGGGCCGAAAAGCAGCTCACCGCTGGTCACATCGAGCCCGAGCAGCCACCATCCTTCGTCGGTGATGCCCAGGAAGATGCCTCGGGACCCGATGTTGTCGACGAGTCGCACGACAGTGCCCGGCGGCAGTCCGAGCTCGGCCACGGACATCGTCCATCCCGGAACCGGTTCTTGACGCATCGAGGACGCCAGCAGGGTTTGCTTCGGCAGTTCCGGCGGAGCGGCCTCGGCATTTCCCTCCGTCCGACATCCTGTGGACGCCATTGCGATGACGGTTATGACCAGGAGCGACACCGCATTCCGCGTCATGGCGCTCCTCAAAGCACACTTTCCAGTCTCTGGGCGGCACGGCCGTCGGTGAGTTCGTCACGGCATTCGGGGTATTGCCAGTAGAAGCGCACCAGCTTGCGCAGCGCGCGACCGCCCGGGGTGTACCAGTCCGACGCGAGCATCCGGGTCCGACCGTCGGACGTGGTCAGATAGGTGCTTCCCGCGGTGTGAGCCCAGTGGCTGTGCCGGGACCGGTCCGCCACGTCCGACAGGTCATCCCACCGGTACTCGGCACGGGAGTAGGCGTCACCGGCCTGCACGCCGCCGTCACCCAATCGCAGGTAGCTCATCCCGCCCTGGGTGCCGATCCGCCACAGACTGGGCAGACCGAAGACCACGCCTGCGGCACTGACCAGCACGAACCACTTCTGCTCACGCGCCAGGCCGGGGAGCTCGGCCATGCCGAGAGGTCCGAAGACCGTGAAAAGCAACAGGGAGGCGAACCCGGCGAGCGTCGACAGCAGGGCGAGCCTGTCCACTTTCCGGTCGGGCCGCAGCTCGGTCCCCGCGTCGCCGTACTCGACCCTCGGCGCCACCCTGCCTGTCGCCACGATCACCCGGACGGCGAGGATTGCGAACGCGAAGACCGCGAACCCGACGACCACGGCCATCGACAGATAGCGGCCTTGCTCGAACAGCCTGAAGGTCCACACCGCGCAGAACACTCCGACCGTTCCGCACACCGTGGCGGTCAAAGCGACAGACAGTACCGACTTCACTTCGGACACAGCACTTCCCCGACCACCGAGCCGACGTATCCGAACGCCCAGGAACCTCCCACGCTACCGACAAAGGCACCGAGCGGACCTGCGGCGGCGCCGCCCATCCCAGCGATTGCGATGCCGCCAACCGTGCCGAAGGTCCCGGAGACACCGGCCACGCAGGCGTCGTGCAAGGTCTCGGCGGACACCATGTTGTAGGCCATGGTCGCGAGACCGATCGCCGGCCCGCCCCATTTCGCGCCGACCTTGACCTTGTCCAGCTCTGCTGAGGTCAGTGCCGGAATACCCTGCCCTGCTTTCGTTTCCAAGCCGGAGAGGGCACCGCCGGCAAGTGTCGGCAGCGGGTCGGTGAAGAACGAGTCCGGGAGTACCGTCTCCACGCCGTTAGTGATGCAACTACCGGTGCGGACGCCGTCCGGGGTCTCCGTCATCACGATCCTCGTGCCGTCCGCCCACGAGACACTCGTCTTCGTGCCGCCGCCCTCCAGCGGATTGGTCATGGTTTCAGAGATCCAGTTTCCGTTCTTGTCGGTGTGCAGCACCCGCGTCGTTCCGGGCGGGTAGACCTGCTGACTCGGCAGGCCCTGGTCGATGTACTCGGTGACCTCATGCTTGCTGCCGTCCAACATCGTGTAGGTGGTGACCCGATTGCCGTCCCTGTCGGTGGTGTCGTCGATGTCGCGCACGGTGGTGGCCATGTCCTCGGCGCGGGCGGCCTCCTGGAACTGCCGGCCCTCCTCGGTGTCGGGACTGGGCACGTCGTCACGGGGATGAGGCGCAAGCGAGATAGGTGGGCTGCCCGGCAGATCCGGTGAGATTCCCTTGGTGGCCTGAGCGGCGAGCAGTGCCACCCCGGTGGCCGTGTCCGCCTCGTCGAGGCCGATCAGCAGAGGGTTGATCGCCGCTTGGGCGGCCTTGGCCGCCACCTCCAACTCGGCGGCCCGCTCGGCCGACATCCCGGCCGCATCGATGGACACCACCCATTGATCGCTGACGTTCAGTGGGCCGGCATCGATCTCGGCGGCCTTCTCCAACAGCTGCGTACGCCAGCGTCCGATCGAGGCGCCACCTCTCTCCAGCCGGGCGGCCACCTCGTCGGTATAGCTCTTGAACGCCGAGGCTCTGTCGGTGGCGCGCCCGAACATGGCAGCCGCCGCCTGCTGCGCTTGCCCTTCCCATACCCGCGACTCCGGCATCCGGTCGACTCCGTCATCGAGGTTGCGCACCGCTTCGTAGAATTTCTCGCCCGACGAACGGATCGACGCCGCCGCCGACAGCAACGACTCCGGATTCCAGCCCTGCAGGCGTGAACGGGTGGGCAGCACGACTAGAACAACCCGGTGAAATTGCCCGCCAGGCTTTCGTCGGTCACCTCGTAGGTGTCGCCGGCGCCGCGGACCGCGCGTCCCATCGCGGCGATGTCGTTGGCGATGTCGGTGGCCACCAAACTGATGTGCCCGCCGACCTGCCGGGCCGACCACTGTGTTTCCGAGCCTGGGAGTCCGTCGCCGGCCGCCGCCGCGGTCGTCCCGACGTCGGTGCCGCCGATCGTCGCGGCAGCTGCGTCAACCTGCGCGGCGAACGCACGCAGCAACTCTGGATCGACCAGCATTCCTACCCCTGTCAGGTTCTGAGCGTTTCGAACCTAACACCGGATAAGAGGGGGTCAGGACACCAAAACCGCGTCCAGCGCGGAGTAGAAGATGCCCAGCCCGTCGTCGGACGGGCCCGTCAGGGCCTCGGTGGCATGCTCGGGATGCGGCATCAGGCCGACGACGCGACCGTTGGCCGAGCTGATGCCCGCAATCCCCCGCATCGAGCCGTTGAGGTTCTCGCGGTAGCGGAACACCACACGGCCCTCACCCTCGAGTTCGTCGAGCACGGTCTCGCCGGCGACGTAGCGGCCCTCGCCGGACTTCAGCGGCACCAGCAGATCGGCACCCAGCTCGTAGCGGCTGGTCCATGCGGTGGTGTTCGACGCGACCTCCAGCCAGGTGTCGCGGCAGATGAAGTGCAGACCCGCGTTGCGGGTCAGCGCTCCGGGCAGCAGGCCGGCCTCACACAGCACCTGGAATCCGTTGCAGATCCCGAGTACCGGCATACCGCGCCCGGCGGCGTCGACGACCTCGGTCATGACCGGCGCGAACTTGGCGATGGCGCCGGCGCGCAGGTAGTCACCGTAGGAGAAACCGCCCGGCACGACGACCGCGTCGACGCCCTTCAGATCGGCGTCGGCGTGCCAGAGGCTGACGGGTTCGGCACCGGCGAGCCGGACCGCCCTGGCGGCGTCGACGTCGTCGAGCGTGCCGGGAAATGTGATGACGCCCACCTTGGCGGTCATGCCTGGGTCTCCCGCGCGACGCTCCAGTCTTCGATCACGGTGTTGGCGAGCAGCGATTCGGCGATCTCGGCGAGCTTCGCGTCGTCGACGTCGCCGTCGATCTCCAGCTCGAAGCGCTTGCCCTGCCGCACATCTGAGATCCCATCGAACCCCAGCCGACGGAGCGCCCCGACGATCGCCTGCCCCTGCGGATCCAGGATCTCCGTCTTCGGCATGACGTTTACCACCACTTTTGCCACGGCGACACTCTACCTGCGGCGGCACCGCCGCCGCTTCACCGGCACGAGCCCAGATACGCCGCACACAGCGGAAACGCCATCGCGTCGAGAACCTCTGTGTCCGGCGCCACGCCGCGCCACTCGACCGCGGCGGGCAACGTCGTCCACAACGTGAGCTCCACCAGCGAGCTGCTCGCCGGGTCGGCGAGCAGATAGGTGCGCATCACGCGGCGGCCCGCCTCACTGATCACGCCCACCAGTTGCATGGCGTCGCTGGTCGTCAGTGACGGGGACACCTGTGGTGCGGTCAGGTGGCACGACGCGAGCGCCATTCGCGCCCACTCCAACGTCTGCAGCGCGGTCCGGCCGCCGGTGACGACGTCACCGCGCCAGTGCAGCACCTGCACGTGCAGGTTCCACTGCCCCGCCGGCTTGGTGACGCGCGCCGTGGCGGCCACGGCGTGGTCGCGGGCATCCACCTCACGGACAGGGCCGGCGCACCACGACTCGAACCCGAACCGGGGCGCGGCGGCGGTCACCGCGACACCGGCCAGACCGGGCCAGCGGTAAACCGGGTACAGCGGCACCGAGCTGGACTCGATCCACGCCGCGTCGGGGATCGCGTCGCAGATCGGCGGGCACACCCCGGGCACGGCCTGCGCCTGTCCCGGCGTCAGCGCAAGCTCGTACACCGCCACTGCCAGTGCCAACACCACCCGCGCGTACACCTGCACCCCCACCTGGCCCCCTGAGCGCCACAATATAGGGATGCAGCTCACACATTTCGGTCATTCCTGCCTTCTGGCGAGCTTCGACGACGGCGCCGGTGCGCAGACCAGCGTGCTGTTCGACCCGGGGACCTTCTCGCACGGCTTCGAAGGTGTCACCGGACTGGACGCGATCCTGATCACCCATCAACACCCCGACCACGCCGACACCGAGCGGTTGCCGGCTCTCGTCGAGGCCAATCCGCAGGCCGCGCTCTACGCCGACCCTCAGACGGCCGCCCAACTCGGTGGGCGCTGGCATGCCGTCAACGTCGGGGACCAGTTGTCCATCGGGCATCTGACGGTGCGCGGCGCCGGCGGTGTCCATGCGGTGATCCACCCGGAAATCCCTGTCATCGACAACATCTCGTACCTGGTGGGTGACGGCGAGCATCCCGCGAAGCTGATGCATCCCGGCGATGCGCTGTTCGTCCCCGGCGAACCGGTCGACGTGCTCGCGACACCGGCCGCCGCCCCGTGGCTGAAGGTCTCCGAGGCTGTCGACTACCTGCGTGCGGTGGCACCGACCCGCGCCGTGCCGATCCATCAGGCGATCATCGACCCGATCGGCCGTCCGATCTTCTACGGCCGGCTGTCCGAGATGACCGACACCGACTTCCAGGTGCTCGAGCAGGAGACCGCCACCGAGTTCTGAGTGAATCCGGCGCGCGCGAGCACCCTGGCGGTCGCGTAGCGCGCCGGATTCGCCGGTCAGCCGACGTCCCGGGCGGCGGCCCGGCCGGCCGCTGTCGGAGGCCGAAACCGTGTT
>NZ_LMVQ01000065.1 GCF_001545925.1 Mycobacterium sp. NAZ190054
CGGCCGCCGCGCGGCTCGGCGATCCGGCCGTGGTCGTCCCGATGGCCGAACTGCCCGGCTCCACCCCGAGCCCAGGACGCCGGCGACGTCGTAGGCGTCGACGCCGGTGCGCGTGCGCAGCGCCTCGGCTGCCCGCCGGGCCTCTGCTACCGGGTCGTCCACAGGCGGCAGCTTAGTTGGGGCGTTTGTGCAGTGAGATACTTGCCTGCATGCCCACCGCCGCCGCGTCGACCTGCGTCGAAGACGCAGTGCACGACCGGCGCGGTGACCTGATCGAGCTGTCGCACGCCGTCCACGCCGAACCGGAACTGTCGTTCGCCGAGCATCGCAGCTGCGCCAAGACGCAGGCGCTGGTCGCCGAGCGCGGATTCGAGATCTCCGCGGGCGTGGCCGGGCTGGACACCGCGTTCCGCGCCGTCTTCGGCGGCGGGCCGCTGGTCGTCGGGGTCTGCGCCGAATACGACGCGCTGCCCGGCATCGGGCACGCCTGCGGGCACAACATCATCGCGGCCTCGGCGGTCGGCACCGCACTGGCGCTGGCCGAGGTCGCCGACACCCTCGGGCTGACCGTCGTTCTGCTCGGCACCCCGGCCGAGGAGCTCGGCGGCGGCAAGGCGCTGATGCTCGACGCGGGCGTGTTCGACGACATCGCCGCCGCGGTGATGCTGCATCCCGGCCCGGTCGACATCGCGGCCGCGCGGTCACTGGCGCTCTCGGAGATGACGATCGGCTACACCGGCCGCGAGTCGCACGCCGCGGTCGCCCCGTATCTGGGGATCAATGCCGCCGACGCCGTCACGGTGGCGCAGGTGGCCATCGGGCTGCTGCGCCAGCAACTGGCGCCCGGGCAGATGGTGCACGGCATCGTCACCGACGGCGGCCAGGCCTCCAACGTCATTCCCGGGCACGCCGAGATGCGCTACACGATGCGGGCGACCGACTCGGAGTCGTTGCGCGCGTTGGAAACCCGGATGGCGGGTTGTTTCGCCGCCGGTGCCGTCGCGACCGGCTGCGCGCACGTCGTCGACGAGACCGCGCCGGCGTACGCCGAGCTGGCCCCCGACCGCTGGATGGCCGAGACGTTCCGCGCCGAGATGCAGCGGATGGGCCGCACGCCGGTGCCGGCCGAGGTGGAGGCGTCGTTGCCGCTGGGCAGCACCGACATGGGCAACGTGACGCAGGTGATCCCCGGCATCCATCCGGTCGTCGGCATCGACGCCGGCGGCGCGTCGATCCATCAACCGGAGTTCACCGCGGCCGCCGTGAACGCCAGCGCCGACACCGCGGTGATCGAGGGCGCGATCATGCTGGCCCGCACCGTGGTCGCGCTGGCCGAGTCCGGCACCGAACGGGACCGGGTGCTGGAGCGGTGCCAGAGGCGCGCCTCATGAACGTGCTGAAGCATGCGGCCGCGCGTTGGCTCAGCGAGCACCACGACGACCTCGTCGGGTGGCGCCGGCACCTGCACCGCCATCCCGAACTCGGCCGCCAGGAGTTCAAGACGACGCAGTTCGTCGCCTCGGTGCTGGCCGAGGCCGGCCTCAACCCGAAGGTGTTGCCCGGCGGGACGGGCCTGACGTGCGACTTCGGGCCGGACGACGCGCCGCGGGTGGCGCTGCGCGCCGACATGGACGCGCTGCCGATGGCCGAGCGCACCGGACTGGAGTTCGCGTCGGAGGTGCCCAACGTCGCGCACGCGTGCGGCCACGACGGGCACACCGCGGTGCTGTTGGGGGCGGCGCTGGCGATGGCCTCGGTGGCCGAGTTGCCCGTCGGGGTGCGGTTGATCTTCCAGGCCGCCGAAGAGCTGATGCCCGGCGGCGCGCTCGACGCGATCGCCGCGGGTGCGCTGACCGGGGTGTCGCGGATCTTCGCGTTGCACTGCGATCCGCACCTCGCGGTGGGCCGGGTCGCGGTGAAGGCGGGGCCGATCACGTCGGCGGCCGACCACGTCGAGGTGACGCTGCACTCGCCGGGCGGGCACACCTCACGTCCGCACCTGACCGGGGACCTGGTCTACGGGCTCGGCACGCTGATCACCGGGGTGCCCGGTGTGCTGTCGCGGCGCATCGATCCGCGCAACAGCACCGTGATGGTGTGGGGCGCGGTGCACGCCGGGACGGCCGCCAACGCGATCCCGCAGACCGGCACGCTGACCGGCACCATCCGCACCGCCAGCCGTGAGACCTGGCTGACGCTCGAAGACATTGTGCAGGAATCTGTTTCGTCACTGCTGGCGCCGCTGGGCATCGAGCATGTGATGCAGTACCGCCGCGGGGTGCCGCCGGTGGTCAACGAGGAGATCTCCACGCGCATCATGACCCACGCGATCGAGGCGATCGGCCCCGACGTGCTCGCCGACACCAGGCAGTCCGGCGGCGGGGAGGACTTCTCCTGGTATCTGGAGGAGGTGCCCGGCGCCATGGCCCGGCTCGGGGTGTGGAGCGGGCGCGGCCGTCAGCTGGATCTGCACCAGCCGACGTTCGACCTCGACGAGCGCGCGCTCGGTGTCGGGGTGCGGCTGATGGTCAACCTCGTCGAACAGAGCGCCGCCACCCCGTAGGCCCCTGCACCTCCTTTTCGCGAGGGTGCGTGTCTGCGGCCGCCACGCCGCGGATTCTCCCGATGATGCGCACCCTAGCCGGGAAGTATGCGCACGCTCGCCGCAGCCTCGTCAGTCAGCGGGCACGCACACGTCGAGGAACTTCTTCGTCAGCGCCAGCAGCACCTCACGCAACTGCGCGACGTCGAGGTCGGCGATCGTGGGGTCGGTGACACAGCCGTGCACGCCGGCGCTGAGCATCGAGATCGCCACCCGGGTGGCGGTGTCGGGGTCCGGGCCGAGCAGCACGGCGGCGAGCCGGTCGCCGATGTGACGGAATGCGTCGTTGTCCTCGAGTAGACGGTGCACGGTCGGGTCGCCGTGGAAGACACTGGAGACGCGGCGATGCCGGATGATCAACTCCACCATGCCGCTCATCGACACGTTGCGCCGCGCCTCGGCGGTGGGCAGGGTCTCGGCGATGCGTAGCAGGTGCTCGATGTCGTCGTACACCGGTTTGACGACGGCCAGCGCGATCTCGTCCTTGGAGTGGAACTGGTAGTAGACGGCGGCCTTGGTCACCCCGAGCCGGTCGGCGATCATCTGCAGCGACGTGCCGCTCACGCCGTGATCGGCGAACAGCTCGAGCGCGGCGTCGAGCACCCGTTCCCGCGCGAAACCGCGGGTGGCAACCGGCTTGGCCATCGTTTCCTCATTCCCGCTGCATCACCGGGTCGGGGCGAACTGTATCCCAGATCACATCCCGGCTCGGCGCCGTGCCACGCCACTAGTTAGCCGACCGGCTTGTCTGAAGTTAGCCGATTGGTTAGTCTAACTCGACAGTTCTCCCACTTCATGTCGAAGGCGGCTGTGCCGTAACGACTTTCGAGAAAGCCCTCTGGAGGAGCCGCCGGTGGACGGGCACAAGCCGCACTTCTACGGCATCGCCCGGTTCATCCGCCGAGCCTCGATCCCGATCATCCTGATCTGGGTCGCCGTCGCCGCGTTCCTGAACATCTCGGTGCCGCAGCTCGAAGAGGTCGGCAAGCTGCGGTCGGTGTCGATGAGCCCGGACGAGGCTCCTGCCGTCATCTCGATGGAACACATCGGCAAGGTGTTCGAGGAGTACGAGTCCAACAGCTCGGTGATGATCGTGCTGGAGGGCGAGGAACCCCTCGGTGACGACACCCGCAGCTACTACGCCGACCTGATCAGCGCGCTGGAAGCCGACACCAAACATGTCGAGCACGTCCAGGACCTCTGGAGCGACCCGCTGACCGCGGCAGGTGCGCAGAGCGCGGACGGCAAGTCCACCTACTTCCAGGTCTATCTCGCGGGTAACCAGGGTGAGGCGCTGGCCAACGAATCCGTGCGCGCCGTGCAGGAACTCGTGGCCGAAAGCCAGCCCCCCGCCGGGGTGCAGGCGTTCGTCACCGGCGCGTCGGCGCTGGCCGCCGAACAGGAAGAGGCCGGCCACAGCAGCATGCGGACGGTCGAGGCGCTGACGTTCCTGGTCATCACGATCATGCTGGTGCTGTTCTTCCGGTCGATCGTCACCACGTTGCTGATCCTGGTGATGGTCGGATTGAGCCTGCTGACCGTCCGCGGCGCGGTGGCGTTCCTCGGGTTCCACGACATCATCGGCCTGTCGACCTTCGCGACGAGCCTGCTGGTGACGCTTGCCATCGCGATCGCGGTGGACTACGCGATCTTCCTGATCGGCCGCTACCAGGAGGCGATG
The DNA here is from genome assembly GCF_001545925.1 of Mycobacterium sp. NAZ190054. Taxonomy (GTDB): domain Bacteria; phylum Actinomycetota; class Actinomycetes; order Mycobacteriales; family Mycobacteriaceae; genus Mycobacterium. The sequence continues at coordinate 4,284 of NZ_LMVQ01000065.1, forward strand.
TCGGCCGGTGCGACCTCCGAAGAGGCGTACTACACGATGTTCGGCGGCACCGCGCACGTCATCGTCGGCTCCGGTCTGACCATCGCGGGCGCGACGTTCTGTCTGAGCTTCACCCGGTTGCCGTACTTCCAGAGCCTCGGTGTGCCGCTGGCTCTGGGCATGCTGGTGCTGATTCTGGTGGCGATGACGTTCGGGCCGTCCGTGGTGACGATCGCGAGCAAGTTCGGACTGCTGCGGCCCAAGCGCGCCATGCGGGTCCGTGGGTGGCGCAAGATCGGCGCGGTCACCGTGCGGTGGCCGGGTGCGATCCTGGTCGCCAGCGTCGCGGTGTCGCTGATCGGATTGCTGGCCCTGCCCGGCTATCAGACCAGTTACAACGACCGCAATTACCTTCCCGACGACATCCAGTCCAACGTCGGATACGCCGCGGCCGAACGGCACTTCTCCCCGGCCCGGCTGAACCCCGAGATGGTGATGGTCGAAACCGACCACGATCTGCGCAACCCGGCGGATTTCATCGTCATCGAGAAGATCGCCAAGGCACTGTTCGCGGTCGAGGGGATCGGCCGGGTGCAGACCATCACCCGTCCGGACGGCAAACCGATCGAGAGCACCTCGATCCCGTACATCATGAGCCGCCAGGGCACCACCCAGCAGCTCAACGAGAAGTACTTGCTGGACCGCATGGACGACATGCTCGTCCAGGCCGAGGAACTGCAGAAAACCATCAACACGATGGAGAAGATGCAGAGCCTCATGGGCCAGATGTCCGACATCACCCAGACCATGGTCGCCAAGACGAAGAACATGGCGGTCGACATCACCGAACTGCGGGACCACATCGCCGATCTCGACGATTTCATCCGGCCGATCCGCAATTACTTCTACTGGGAACCGCACTGCTACAACATCCCGGTGTGCTGGTCGATGCGGTCGATCTTCGACTTGATCGATCAGACGAACATGATGACCGACACCGTGCAGGACCTGGTTCCGACGATGGAACGTCTCGCCGAGCTGATGCCTCAGCTGATCGAGTTGATGCCGTCGCAGATCGAGTCGATGAAGTCGCAGCGCGACATGATGCTGACGATGTACCAAACGCAGAACAGCCAGCTCGAGGCCGGCGCCGAGATGCAAGCGGACGCGGGCGCGATGGGCGACGCCTTCAACGACGCCTGGAACGCCGACACGTTCTACCTGCCGCCCGAGGCGTTCGACAACGCCGACTTCCAAAGCGGTATCGAGCAATTCATCTCACCCAACGGCCATGCGGTGCGGTTCATCGTCGCGCACGAGGGGGACCCGCTCTCGCCGGCGGGTATCGAGAAGATCGACGCGCTCAAGACCGCCGCCAAGGAGGCGATCAAGGGCACGCCGCTGGAGGGGTCGACGATCTACCTCGGCGGCACCGCGGCCACGTTCAAGGACATGTCCGACGGCACCCGGTATGACCTGCTGATCGCCGGGATCGCGGCCATCGGACTGATTTTCATCATCATGCTGATCCTGACCCGCGCGATCGTCGCCGCCGCGGTGATCGTCGGCACGGTGGTGCTGTCCCTGGGCGCGTCGTTCGGGCTCTCGGTACTGGTCTGGCAGCACATCGTCGGCATCGAACTGCACTGGATGGTGCTGCCGATGGCGGTGATCATCCTGCTGGCGGTGGGCGCGGACTACAACCTGCTGGTGGTGGCCCGGCTCAAGGAGGAGATCCACGCCGGCCTGCAGACCGGTCTGATCCGGACGATGGGCGGCAGCGGATCGGTGGTCACGGCGGCGGGCATGGTGTTCGCGCTGACGATGATGACGATGGCGATCAGCGACCTGACCATCATCGGTCAGGTCGGCACGACGATCGGCATGGGCCTGATCTTCGACACGCTGGTGATCCGGTCGTTCATGACGCCGTCGATCGCGGCGCTGTTGGGCCGCTGGTTCTGGTGGCCGCAGCGGATCCGGTACCGCCCGGTGCCCTCGCCGTGGCCCGCCCCGGCGGTGCGCTCCGCCCGGGACGGCTAGCCGGCGCTGCCCACGTAGACGATGCCGGACGGCTGCGTGGTGGTCGCGGCGGTGGCCACCGCGGGCACCATCACGGTGTCGTCGGTCATCTCGGCGGAGACCACGGTGAACCCGATGCCGGCGTGCGCGAACTCCGACCGCATGCCGTAGAGCGCGGTCTCGCCGGCCCGCTGGCTCGCCGCGATCCCGGCGTAGCCCTTCGGTACCGCCTTGTGGGGGTAGAAGTGGGCCTGGTGGCTGGTGACGAACACGATCCGGGCGCCGGCCGGCAACAGCGGCATCGCCAGTTTCGCGAGCCGCCGTGCGGCGCCGCCGTCGACCAGGCTGCCTGATCCGGCGAGGATCAGCGCGTCCAGCCGACCGAAACGGGCGCGGACCGTGTCGATCATCGCCGAGACGGCGAACTCGTCGTGGACGTCGGCGGCGATCGTCGACGCGTTCCCGCCCTCGGCACGGATTGCCCGGGCGACGTCCTCGGCGCGCTCGGGTCTTCCGTGGTGGTGGACGATGACGTGGGTGTCCGGCCCGGCGACGCGGCGCGCCACGTCGGCGCCGACGCCGCTCGACGCGCAGGTGACCAGGATGATCCGCCCAGGAGACTGCAGCATGCGGGTTCCTTCCGTCGCGACGGTCGCTTGGGCGTAACCCTACACGCAATCTAAGAAAATTAAGAGAGAAATAAGGTCACCGTAAGGCGATGAATTGGTGGACCCACGGACACGCCAGTCCTCAGAACTGGTGCTCACCGCCGTCGATGTCGATGTTCGCGCCGTAGATGAAGCTGCTGTCGGCCGAGGCCAGAAACGCCACCACGCCCGCCACTTCCTGGGGCAGTCCCAGCCGTCCGATCGGCACGCCCTTGGCCAGCTCGGCCTTGAACGCCGCCGCTTCCTCCGGGCCGACGAGCTTCTCGGGACCCGGGGTGTCGATCGCGCCCGGCGAGACGGCGTTGACGCGGATGCCGCGGTCCTTGAGTTCGTTGGCCCAGCTGCGCACCAGCGAGCGCACCGCGGCCTTGGATGCCGAGTAGAGCCCGAAGTTCGGCCAGCCGTCCTCGGCGCGGATGGACGAGTTCACGATCACGGCCGCGCCGTCGTTGAGCAGCGGCACCGCCTTCTGCACGGTGAGCCAGGTCCCGCGCACATTGACGTCGAAGTTTTGCTCGTAGTCCTGCTCGGAGGCGTGGCTAAGCGGCCCGAGTACGGCCAGCCCGGCGTTGGCGAAGAGCACGTCGAGGCCCCGACCACGTGCTCGGACGGCGTCGTAGAGGCGGTCCAGATCGGCCGCGCGCGCGATGTCCCCCACCACGGGGGTGGCCGCGGAGCCGATGGAGGCGGCGGCGTCCTCTAGTGCCGCCTGCTGCCGGCCGGTGATGAAGACGTGGGCGCCCTCGTCGGCGAGTCGTTGTGCGGCAGCCAGTCCGATGCCGGTGCTGGCGCCGGTGACGACCGCGGTCTTGTTCTCCAGTGTGTCCATGTGCTGGCCTCTTCTATTTCTGTACCGATCGGTGCGATATCAACGTAACACTTCTGCACCGATCGATACTTAATGTGCGCACGCTCCCTACCGATCGGTGCAGAAGGGGTAGGATCGCGGCGAAATGGGATCGCCCAGAACGTCTTCGGTCGGCCGGCCCAGAAGCTTCGACATCGATGAAGCTCTGGACAGGGCCATGGTGGTGTTCTGGGAACGCGGCTTCGAAGGCGCCTCGCTGACCGACCTGACCGACGCCATGGGCATCACCCGCACCAGCATGTACGCGGCGTTCGGGAACAAAGAGGAACTGTTCCGGGCGGCGCTGCGCCGCTACCTCGACGGCCCCGGTGGCTATCTCACCGCGGCGCTGGCAGAACCGACGGCGCGCGACGTGGCCGAGGCGTTCCTGCGCGGCGCGGTGCGCACCACCACCCGTCCCGGGGGGCCCGCGGGATGTCTGGTCGTCCAGGGCTCGCTGACGGCGGGGACGGCGGGGTTGCCGGCCCGCGACGTGCTGATCGAGTGCCGCGAAGACGCGGTGTCACACCTGCGGGAGCGCTTCCGCGCGGCGGTCAAGAAAGGCGATCTGCCGCCGGAGGCCGATCCGGGGCTGCTGGCCCGCTATGTGATGACCGTGGCCAACGGGATCGCGGTCCAGGCCGCCAACGGCGTCGGCCGCCGAGAACTGCAGCGGCTGGCCGACATGGCGCTGCGGCACTGGCCGCTGCTCTGACGCTACGCGCCTGGGCCCACGTTACCGGCCGGACGGGTGCGCAGGTCGTGCACGTATTCCGGTGGGGCGCCTGCGATTTCGGCCGCGTCGGCCATCACCCCGAGATAGCGCGCCGACGGGATGCCACCCTCCCACGCGTCCAGCACATACAGCCACGCCAGCACCGGGTCGGTGTCGGTGTCCGACGACGTGCGCTCCACCCGGCACCGGATCTTCTTGTGGAAGCCGAGCTCTGAGCCCTCCCAGCGGTCGAGGTTCTCCTCGTCCTCCTTGGTCACGTCGTAGAGCACGACGAACACCTTCGAGTTCGGGTCCTCGACGATGGTGGCCAGCGCGCCCTCCCACGCGATGTCCGCGCCGCCGAACGTCAGCCGCCAGCCGTGCAACCAGCCCGTCCCGGCCATCGGGGAGTGCGGGGCCCGCTGCAGCATCTGCTCGGGATGCATATTCGATCCGTAGGCGGCGTAGATCGGCACGCGAGAAGCTTAGACGCCCGGCCGCCATCCGGCGGGACCTGTACGGGACCCATCTGTGAACGCCTCGGCAACCTCCGTGGCCTAGGTTTGAAACGTGGTAACGCGCATCGTGATCATCGGCGGAGGACCAGCGGGATACGAAGCGGCTCTGGTGGCGGCCTCGCGGGGGCGCGACGTCACCCAGGTGACCGTGATCGACCAGGACGGCCTGGGCGGCGCATGCGTGCTGTATGACTGCGTGCCGTCGAAGACGCTGATCGCCTCGACCGGGGTGCGCACCGAGTTGCGCCGCGCCGAGGGCATGGGCTTCGACATCGGCATCGAGGACGCGAAGATCTCGCTGCCGCAGATCAACAACCGCGCCAAGACGCTGGCCTCGTCGCAGTCGGCCGACATCGGCAGCCAGCTTCTCAACCAGGGGGTCACCATCATCGGGGGGCGCGGCGAACTCGTCGACGACATCTCCGGCATGGCCAGCCACCGGGTGAAGGTCACCACCAGCGACGGCAAGGTCGGAGTGCTCAAGGCCGACGTCGTGCTGATCGCCACCGGCGCGAGCCCGCGGGTGTTGCCCAACGCGGTGCCCGACGGCGAGCGGATCCTGACCTGGCGGCAGCTCTATGACCTGAACGAGCTGCCCAGCCACTTGATCATCGTCGGCTCCGGGGTGACGGGCGCCGAGTTCTGCAACGCCTACACCGAACTCGGCGTGACGGTGACGGTGGTGGCCAGCCGGGACCAGATCCTCCCGCACGAGGACTCCGACGCCGCGGCCGCGCTGGAGGAGGTGTTCAACGAGCGCGGCGTGACGCTGATCAAGAACGCCCGCGCCGAGTCGGTCACCCGCACCGAGACGGGCGTGCGGGTCGCCATCGCCGACGGCCGCGTCGTCGAGGGCAGTCACGCGCTGATGACGGTCGGCTCCGTGCCGAACACCACGGGCCTGGGCCTGGAACGGGTCGGCATCGAGCTCAAACCCGGCGGCTACATCCCGGTCGACCGGGTGTCACGCACCCCGGCCTCGGGTGTGTACGCCGCCGGCGACTGCACCGGTCTGCTGCCGCTGGCGTCGGTGGCGGCGATGCAGGGCCGTATCGCGATGTACCACGCCCTGGGCGAGGGGGTGTCGCCGATCCGGCTGCGCACGGTGGCGTCGGCGACGTTCACCCGCCCCGAGATCGCCGCGGTGGGCATCCCGCAGTCGGCGATCGACGACGGCAGCGTGCCGGCCCGCACCCTGATGCTGCCGCTGAACACCAACGCCAGGGCGAAGATGTCGCTGCTGCGGCACGGCTTCGTCAAGATCTTCTGCCGGCCGGCCACCGGGGTGGTGATCGGCGGGGTGGTGGTGGCGCCGATCGCGTCGGAGCTGATCCTGCCGATCGCGCTGGCCGTGCAGAACCGCATCTCGGTGACCGATCTGGCGCAGACGTTGTCGGTGTATCCGTCGCTGTCGGGTTCGATCGTCGAAGCCGCCCGCCGGCTCATGGCGCACGACGATCTGGACTGATCCGGCTAGCCTGGGACATGACAACCCGTACTGACGAGTAGCGAGGAGCCGTCGACGTGGGCGACCCGATCCCCGCTCCAGGCAACGGCCTGACGTTTCTGAGCCCGCAACAGCGCATCCGCGCCTGGGAGCGGCTGGGCAGCGAACAGTTCGACGTGATCGTCATCGGCGGTGGCATCGTCGGCGCCGGCGCCGCGCTGGATGCGGCGACCCGCGGCCTGAAGGTCGCGCTTGTCGAGGCCCGCGACTTCGCCTCGGGAACGTCGAGTCGCAGCAGCAAGATGTTCCACGGCGGTCTGCGCTATCTGGAACAGCTCGAGTTCGGCCTGGTGCGTGAGGCGCTGCACGAACGCGAACTGTCGCTGACGACGCTGGCGCCGCATCTGGTCAAGCCGATGCCGTTCCTGTTCCCACTGACCAACCGCTGGTGGGAACGGCCCTACATCGCTGCGGGCATCTTCCTCTACGACCAGCTCGGCGGCGCGAAATCGGTTCCGGCGCAGAAACATCTGACCCGTGCCGGTGCGTTGCGGCTCGCACCGGGGCTCAAGCGCAGCTCGCTGATCGGCGGAATCCGCTACTACGACACCGTCGTCGACGACGCCCGCCACACGATGACGGTGGCGCGCACCGCGGCCCACTACAGCGCGGTGGTGCGGACGTCGACCCAGGTGGTCGCGCTGCTGCGTGAAGGTGACCGGGTCACCGGCGTGCGGGTGCGCGACTCCGAGGACGGTGCGGTCACCGAGGTGCACGGCCACGTGGTCGTCAACGCGACCGGGGTGTGGACCGACGAGATCCAGGCACTGTCCAAGCAGCGCGGCCGGTTTCGGGTGCGCGCGTCCAAGGGCGTGCACATCGTGGTGCCCCGCGACCGCATCGTCAGCGAGGCCGCCATCATCCTGCGGACCGAGAAATCGGTGCTCTTCGTCATCCCGTGGGGCACACACTGGATCATCGGCACCACCGACACCGACTGGAATCTCGACCTGGCTCATCCGGCGGCGACCAAGGTCGACATCGACTACATCCTCGGCCACGTCAACAAGGTGCTGGCCACGCCGCTGACCCACGACGACATCGACGGGGTGTACGCCGGACTGCGCCCGCTGCTGGCCGGCGAGAGCGAGGAGACCTCGAAGCTGTCGCGGGAGCACGCGGTCGCGGTGCCGGCCCCGGGCCTGGTGGCCATCGCCGGCGGCAAGTACACCACCTACCGGGTGATGGGGGAGGACGCGATCGACGCCGCCGCCGAGTTCATCCCGACCCGGGTGGCGCCGTCGATCACCGAGAAGGTGCCGCTGATGGGCGCCGACGGCTACTTCGCGTTGGTGAACCAAACCCAAAGTGTCGGGACGCATTACGGTCTGCATCCATACCGGGTCCGGCATCTGCTGGACCGCTACGGGTCGCTGATCGGTGAGGTGCTCGCGTTGGCCGACGGGCGGCCGGAGCTGCTGGAGCCGATCACCGAGGCGCCGGTGTACTTGAAGGTAGAGGCCGCCTACGCCGCCGCCGCGGAGGGGGCGCTGCACCTCGAGGACATCCTCGCCCGACGGATGCGGATCTCCATCGAATATCCGCACCGTGGTGTGGACTGCGCCCGCGAGGTCGCCGAAGTCGTTGCGTCCGTGCTGGGTTGGAGTGCCGAGGACACCGACCGCGAGGTCGCGACCTACCTGGCGCGGGTGGAGGCCGAGGTGCTGTCGCAGACGCAGCCCGACGACGAGTCCGCCGACGCGTTGCGCGCGTCCGCGCCGGAGGCCCGCGCGGAGATCCTCGAACCCGTCCCGCTCACGTGAGACGACCCGCACCGCTTCCGGTGCGTGACGGGCTCGGGCCGGCGCGGGTGCGGTTGCGCGGCGGGGCCGTGCTGGTCGAGTTCGCCGACCGGTTCGGTGAGGCCGCCGCGCAGAAGGTGCTCAACGGCGAGGTTTTCACCGCGGACGGCACGGTCGTCACGGCTGATACTGTGCTGCAACCCAATTCAGTGGTGTACCTGTACCGCGAGCTGCCCGACGAGATACCGGTGCCGTTCGACGTGCCCGTCCTGTACCGGGACGAGAACCTCGTCGTCGTCGACAAACCGCATTTCCTGGCGACCATGCCGCGCGGCCGCCACGTCGCCCAGACCGCGCTCGTGCGGTTACGCCGCGAGCTGGACCTCCCCGAACTCAGCCCCGCGCATCGGCTGGACCGGTTGACCGCCGGGGTGCTGGTGTTCACCGCCCGCCGTGCGGTCCGCGGCGCGTATCAGACGATGTTCGCGCGGGGCGGAGCCGCTAAGACGTATCTCGCGCATTCGTCGGCGCCCACCGACCGTGACTTCCCGGTGACGGTGCGTAGCCGAATCATCAAGCGGCGGGGCCTGTTACAGGCTGTTGAGGAGCCGGGGGAGCCGAACGCCGAGACGGTGGTGCAGCACAGCGGCGACGGCCGCTACCGGCTTCTTCCGCGCACCGGGCGCACTCACCAGTTGCGTGTCCACATGAACTCGCTCGGGCTGCCGATCACCGGAGACCCGCTGTATCCCGAGGTCGTCGACGTCGCCGCCGGGGATTTCACGACGCCACTCAAGCTGCTCGCGCAGACCCTGGAGTTCACCGATCCCGTGACGGGCATCCGGAGACGGTTCACCAGCGCGCGGACGCTGTGAGTGTGCGCTCAGATCGCGACTCCCCTCGAAGATTGCTCTATCGCGATCTGAGCCCACACGGACGCCGTCGGTGGCGACATCGCCACCGTGTTTCGTGCGTCGCCCGGCGTCTCGGCGTCGCACACCGGGAAATTTAGTTCATCTGTCAACAGTTCGCTGACCGATTAGACATAATCGTCAAACAACGCGCTGACTAGGCCTTGGACATACCAATACCTGCTAATTCGTCTTTGCGCGCCGGGCTGAGATTTCGGCTACGGGCCTTATTCACGATTCGTCGTCGCGGAACCGGCCGAACGCTGTGTCGATGCACAGAAGCGGCCCGAGGCGGTGCAGATGCGGCAAAGACCGGCTCCCGGGCCGGGACGGTGGGCCACGCGTGTTCGGTCCCGGGCGGGCACAATGAGCTGCCACAATCTGTGTGATGTCGGCGACACCGGCGCCGGAGACTGAAGGAGCGGACTTGCCCAAGAGCTGGTTGGTCGCGTCGGCGGCGGTGTTCGTCGGGGCGTCGGTCCCCGTGCTGATCCCGGCCCCCGCGCACGCGGCGGTATGCGGTTCCGTCGGCGGGGTACACGTCGACATCACCGGCTGCGCCGACCCGTTCTCCGAGCTCAACGAAGCGCTGGCGGCACCGCCACCGCCACCACCGCCACCGCCGGGGGCACCACCGACGCCCCGACGAACACCGCCGCCGACGCGACCAACCAGCTCTTGGGCAAGTCCGCTCCTTCAGTCTCCGGCGCCGGAGTCGCCGACATCACA
>NZ_LMVQ01000066.1 GCF_001545925.1 Mycobacterium sp. NAZ190054
CTCACGGGACGGATCGTTAAAGGATGTCGGAAACTGCGGGGAGCTTAGCACCGCGGGACGGTGACGGCGTATTCGGCAGGTAGCCTCGGCCCGGTGAACCTCGACCGCAACAAGGCCTCCATCGTCGGAGGAGACCGGGGTGCCGTCGGGCAGCGTGACCGCGGTGTGGCCGCGGTTCCAGCCCACGACCAGTGCGCCGGGCTGCGTGCCGTACTGGAAACCGCGGGCCAGCAGCGCGCTCTCGATGTTCCCGGTGTGGAACCTGTCGCCGTAGACCGGCCTGCCCGTCGCGGCGTTGGTCACCCACGACACCAGGCCGGAGCAGTCGGTGCCGGCGGGAGAGTCCCCACCGGAGACGTACGGCGTGCCTGACACCTGGTTGACAAGCGTCAAGAGTGTTGCGATGGCGAACATGCGGACGGACACTAACAAAGGGTCTCTAATGCGCCCAAAATCTGTGACGGTCGGCACAATACACCTGAACTTCACAGCTCTGTCACGAAATACGTTGTGACTGTCCGCTATTGGGAAGGCACCGGAGAGACACCGCGACGAGCACAAAAAATGTTGCGGTGCAACGGTTTTGAGTACGACCGGGCCGACTTCACGAATGCGCGGAGCAACCCGCCGTCATGTCATCCGGGTTTGCCCGGCGGGGCCTCGCCGCCTGCCGGGCGGGTGCTCAGCGATGGGCCAGCAACAGCGGGATCCGCTGCTCGGCGTCCGTCAGCGACCCATGCTGCCCCACCAGCGACGACTCGATGGGCTCGGCGGTCCGGCGGAGCAGACCCGACGAGCCCCTGGCGGCGGCCACCACATCCCCGATCCGCGTACGCACCTCGTCTGTCACGTGTTCGCCGAACCAACCCGCCGCCACCGCCTCCTCGCCGGTGACGACCCACGCCCGGTCACCGAGGATCGCGCGCCAGGCGGCCACCACGTCCGCGGTGGCGCCGGCACGGGTGTAGATGTGACGTGCCCGCACCTCGCCGCCGATCGCCTCGGTGCCGTCGGCGAGCGCGGTGTTGGTGTCCAGATCGATCACACTGTCGTCCAGCGCGACCATGCCGTGATCGGCGACCACGGCGAGCAGGCCCCCGGCGGGCAGACCCTCGATGATCGATCCGACCATCGTGTCGACCTGCCGCAGCTGCAGCCGCCAGGCGGTCGACCCCGGGCCGTGCAGGTGGCCGACCAGGTCAAGGTCGGCGTGGTAGCCGTAACAGAATCCCCGCTCGGTGATCACCGACCCGATGGTGGCCGCAAGGTCTCCGATCGCGTGCACGCCGACGTATGTGCCGCCGCGCAGGACCGCGCGGGTCAGGCCGGAACCGGCGAACTGGGCGCCCGAGATCACGGTGACCCCGACGCCGGCCGACGCGGCCCGCTCGAACAGCGTCGCCCGCGGTTGCACCGCCTCGGGAGCGGCCCTGTCCCGCAGATCCTCGCCCCAGGGATGTGCCGACCACCTCAACGCGTTGATGACCCCGACGTCGGGGAGGCGGAAGGACATCCCGACCATGCCGTGTTCTCCGGAGCGGCGACCGGTGCCGACGGCCGCCAATCCGGCCGCGGTGGTGGCGGGGAACCCGACCTGCAGGCTGACGCCGCGTAACCCGGCCAGCACGGGTGCGTCCTCGGCATGGGCGTCCAGCAGTTCGGCACCCAGCCCGTCGATCAGGAGCACGCATGCGCCGGCCACCTCGTAGGGCAACGGGATCCGCGGCTCGAAACCGTCCACCCCCATCGCCGCCAGCACCGAGGGCGTCACATCGGCCAGGTGGGACAGCGACGGGTCGGGACGTGGCAGCTCCATGTCAGATCTGCGGAAGCCGGACCACCTGGACGAAGAACTCGTCGATCTGCCGGACGGCGTTCATGAACTGGTCGAGATCGACCGGCTTGGTGACGTAGGCGTTGGCGTGCAGCTTGTAGCTGCGCAGGATGTCCTCCTCCGCCGACGACGTCGTCAGCACGACCACCGGGATGTGGCTGAGATCAGGATCGGACTTGATCTGCTCGAGCAGCTGGCGCCCGTCGTACTTCGGCAGGTTCAGGTCGAGGAGCACCAGGTCCGGCCGGGGCGCATCGGCGTACGCGCCGCGCCGGTACAGGAAGTCCAGGCCCTCCTCTCCGTCGTGCGCCACGTGCAGGGTGTTCTTGATCTTGTTGTGCTCGAATGCTTCCCGCGTGATCAGCTCGTCCCCGGGGTCGTCCTCGATGAGCAGCACGTCGATGGCGCGTTCAGCCGGTGTCATGAGGTCGATCCTTCCAGGAGGGTGGGGGCCGCGTCATCAGCGGTGATCGGCAGCGTGAAATGGAACCGGGTGCCGCCGGTGTAGGTGGTGTCGATCCAGATCACGCCGCCATGGTGTTCGACGATCTTCTTGCACAGCGCAAGTCCGATCCCCGTGCCGCTGTACGCGTCGCGGCCGTGCAGGCGCTGGAAGATCACGAACACCTTGTCGACGAACTCGGGGGCGATGCCGATCCCGTTGTCGGTCACCGAGAAAGCCCAGTGTTCGGCACCGTCTCCGTCCCCGTCGTCGTCGGTGGCCCGGACCACGTCGATGACGATGCGCGGAGCCACACCGTCGCGGCGGAACTTCACCGCGTTGCCGATCAGGTTCTGCCACAGCATCGTCAGCAGGGTGGGGTCGCCCATGATCGTCGGCAGGCCGTCGGCGGGCCGTTCGATCACCGCGGCGGACTCCTCGACAGCCGTGGACAGGTTGCTCAGCGCGGCGTCGAGCACCGTGTCCAGGTCGACCGCGGTTTCGGTCGCGTTGAGCCGCCCGACCCGCGAGAAGGTGAGCAGGTCGTTGATCAGGACCTGCATGCGTTTGGCGCCGTCGACCGCGAAACCGATGTACTCGACGCCCCGTTCGTCGAGTTTGTCGCCGTAACGCTTCTCGAGCAGCTGACAGAAGGAGGCGACTTTGCGCAGCGGCTCCTGCAGGTCGTGCGATGCCACGTAGGCGAACTGCTCCAGTTCGGCGTTGGAGCGACGCAATTCCTCGGCGTGCAGATCGAGCGCCTCGGTGGCCTCGCGCGAGGCCTCGAGTTCCTCGACGATCCGTTGGCGCATGTTCTCGACGTCGCCGGCGATCGCACGGATGTCCTTGGGACCCTGCGGGACGATGCGCTCGCCGAAGCTGCCGTGGACCACCCGGCGGCACGCTTCGGCCAGCGTGGTCAGCGGCCGGACCAACGCCCTGCGCAGCACCAGTGCCAGCAGCACGATCGTCACCGCGAACGTGGCCGCCATTGCGAGCAGCACGACGTTGCGCAGCGTCCGCACCCTCTCCAGTTCCGCGACGCCCTCGTTGCTGGCCTGCACCAGGTGCTCGTTCTGCGTGTCGAACAGGTCGCGCAGCGTGTCGAATTCGCTCTGCCCGATCTCGGTCAGGGCGGGGTCGGCGGCGCCGGGGACGCCGGGGCGCACGTCGGCGATGACCGGTTCGGCGTAGTTGATGCGCCACTGCCCGGAAGCCTGTTCGATGGCATCGAGATCGTCGAGCAGATCCGGACGGTCCTGCTCGAGCTGGCGGATGTCGGCGGCCGCCTGTTGCTCGATCGCCCGGCCCTCGTCATAGGGCAGCAGGAACCGACTGTCGGCGGCGATCAGGTAGCCGCGCACCGCGGTTTCCTGATCGCGCAGCGCCGCCTGCAACTGGTAGGCCGCCACCCGGGCCGGCTGGATGTGGTTGATGAGCTGACCGGACACCTGGTCGGTGCGGTTGAGCAGCACGGCCACCGTGCTACCCCCGATCAGCACGATGAGGCCCATCACCGACAGCACGGCGAGCTGCCAGCCCTGCACCGTGAGTCCGGCCGCCGCGGTGCGGCGGCGCTGGCCGTCGCTCATGGCCGGCGGGTCCGCTCCACCCGTACCACCGCGATGTCGTCGCTGATCCCGCCGTGGGACGCCGCCTGCTCTTCGACGGCGTCGATCAGCGCGTCGACGAACGCACGTCCGGGCAGCGCGGCCAGCGAGCGCGCCAGCTCGAGCAGACCGTGCTCGCCCAGGCGCTCGTTGCCGCGGCCGACGTGGCCCTCGAACAGGCCGTCGGTGATCAGCACCAGTCCCTTGCCGTCGGGCAGTTCGATCTGCTGCGGCTCCCAGTCCCGGCCGTGCAACCCGAGGGCGGGGCCGCCGCGGGGCTCCACCCAGTCGACGGTGCCCCCGCCGTGCAGGAGCATGCCGGGGTGCCCGGCCCGCACCGCGGTGATCAGCGGCCCGTCCGGGGGGATCGCGAGGCTGAGCACGGTCGCGAAGATCCCGCGGCCGGCCCGCTCGGCGCGCAGGATCCGTTCCAGCTGTTTCATCCGGTCCGAGCCACGCAGCCCGGCGAATGTCAGCGCCCGCCACGCGATGCGCAGCGCGACCCCGAGCGCGGCCTCGTCGGCGCCGTGGCCGGCGACGTCGCCGATCATCACATGCACGGTGCGGTCCGGTGTCTGCACGAAGTCGTAGAAGTCACCGCCGAGCAGCGCGTTCTCACGACTGGGTCGGTACTGGGTGACGATCTCGACGCCCGGATCGTCGAGCAGCAGCGGCGACGGGAGCAGGCCGCGCTCCAGCCGGGCGTTCTCCCGCGCCCGCAGCTCGCTGGCGTGCAGGTCGACGGCGGTGAGCTCGGCGCGCTTGCGCTCGATGGCGTAGAGCACCGCGCGCCGCAGCACCTCGGGATCCACCCGGCCCTTGACCAGGTAGTCCTGCGCACCGGCCGACACCGCCGACACGCCGACGTGTTCGTCGTTCAGCCCGGTGAGCACCACGATCGGGATGGTCGCGTCGTGTTTGGCGATCCGGTTGAGGCCGTCGATCCCGTCGGTGTCGTGCAGGTGGAGGTCCAGCAGGATGCAGTCGGGGCGCGCGACCGAGATCTCCTGCTCGGCCCGCGCCATCGACTCGGCCCAGACGACACGGAAGTCCTCGCCGGCGTCGGCGAGGAACTCTTCGACCAGGATCGCGTCCGCGCGATCGTCCTCCACGAGGAGCAGCGACAACGGGTCGCCGTTACTCGGGACAAGCATCTGACCCGACACCCCCGTTGACGCGCGCTGACCGCGCGCGCCGATTTGTTTTCTTGACAACTTCTGGAGGATACCTGGCGCACCATGCCCGGCGGACAATCCGCACCGCGGCGTTGCGCCCCGCCACCGCGGGCCTGCGCTGGTAACCTCCGTCCGGTCGCCGGTTCGAGATAGCGGGGTAGCCGGTCCTGCCGCATTCGCCGTCTCCCGAGAACACCAGCCGGGACCGTCACCGACGACGCTGACCGCGATGAAACTGCTTGGAATCTGACGAAATGAGTCGTGTGCGCACCGGAGAGATCAGAGCCTTGTCCGGCTTGCGCATCGTCGCCGCTCTCTGGGTCGTCCTGTTCCACTTCCGCCCGCTGCTCGCCGAGGCCGCGCCCGACGCGACCAGCGCGCTGGCGCCGATCCTGAACGCCGGCGCCCAGGGCGTCGATCTCTTCTTCATCCTCAGCGGGTTCGTGCTGACCTGGAACTACCTCGACAGGATGGGGGAGCGCTGGTCGACGAGGTCGACCCTGCGGTTCCTGTGGTTGCGGCTGGCCCGGGTGTGGCCGGTGTACCTGGTGACGATGCACCTGGCCGCCGCGTTCGCGATCTTCACGCTCTACGTCGGCGGTTTCCCGCTGCCGCCACCGGTCATCGAGTCGCTGAACGCGTTGAGCTGGCTCAAACAGGTGCTGCTGGCCCAGCTGTGGTTCCAGCCGTATTTCGACGGGTCGAGCTGGAACGGGCCGGCCTGGTCGATCAGCGCGGAGTGGCTGGCCTACCTTCTCTTCGGCGGGCTGGTGCTGATCATCTTCCGGATCGCGGCAGCCACCAGGGCCCGCGGGTTGATCTGGCTGGCGGTGGCCGCCTCGCTGGCACCGACCCTGCTGCTGCTCGCCCACGGGGTCTTCTACACGCCGTGGAGCTGGCTGCCGCGCATCGTCATGCAGTTCACCGCGGGAGCGCTCGCGTGTGCGGCGGTGCGCAAACTCGTCCTGAGCGACCGCACCCGCAGGGCGGCCGGTCTGGCGTCACTGCTGCTGGGCGCGGTGATCGTCGGCGGGCTGTACGCCCTCGACGCCAACCCGCCGGGCGACATGCTCGACGCCGGCGGCCTGGTCGACGTGCTGTTCGTGCCGTTGGTGATCACGTTGGCGATCGGCGCGGGCACGCTGCCGTCGCTGCTGTCCACCCGCGTCATGGTGTACCTCGGGCACATCTCGTTCGGGCTGTACATGGTGCACGAGATCGTCCACACCGTGTGGAACTGGGCCGTCCTGCAGTTCGACATCCACCTCACCCCGAGCTGGTGGGCCAAGCTCGTCGTGTTCGGGCTGATCCTGATCGCCGGCGTCTCGGCGGCCCTGCTCTACCACCTGGTCGAGGAGCCCGCCCGGCGGTGGATGCGCCGCATGGTCGAGCCGATGGAGCCACGCGTCACACACACCGCCGATGCGCCCGCGGGCCGGCTGCATCCGGTCGCCGCGCGCGCCGGATGACAGGTTTTCACGGGACGGCGAGTCGAGCGGCTGACCGGCTGTCGCAAATCTAGGCTGGTCCGGTGAGACGCCTTCTGACAGTGGTGCTTTGCCTGGCGGTGTTGTTCGCCTCCGGCCACGCCCGCGCGCCCGAACCCCGGGACGTGCAGTTGCTGCAATTCGCCGCGAACCGTATCTCGGTGATCGGCGATTCCTACACCACCGGAAGCGACCAGGGTGGCAACGGTCCGAAGAACTGGTCGCCGCAGGTGTGGAAGGCGTTGACCGACCACGGGATCGCCGTGACGCCGACGGTGGCCGCCGAAGGCGGCGCCGGCTACTGCACGCGGGGCAACCACGGCAGCGTGTACGAGGACCTGACCGTGCGTGCGGTCAAGCCCAGTGACGTGCTCGTGGTGTTCTTCGGCTCCCGCAACGACATGAACGCCGACCCGACGCGGTTGTCGATCTCGATGTACGGCACCTTCAGACTGGCCCGTCAGATCGCCCGCACGGCCGATCTGCTGGTGATCGGACCGCCCTGGCCGACAGCAGATCCGCCCCCGGAGATCGTCCGGGTCCGCGACGTGCTCAAGTATCAGGCCGACCTCGCCGGCGCGACGTTCTTCGACCCGATCGCCGCGCGCTGGTTCGTCGGGCGCCCCGAGCTGATCGGCGCGGACGGGGTGCACCCGACCGATGCCGGGCACGCCTACCTGGCCGAGAAGATCGCGCCGCTGATCAGCGCGAAACTGCATCCGTTCTGACGGGCACGAGAAAAGGGGCGTCCGGCGGCCGATCGGCGGCCGGACGCCCCCCTTCGGGTCGGGCTGTTACTCGAGTCCCTTGCCGATGTCGTATCGGTCGGCGTCCATCACCTTGACCCACGCCCCGACGAAGTCCTTGACGAACTTCTCCTTGGCGTCGCTCTCGGCGTACACCTCGGCCACGGCCCGCAGCTGCGAGTTCGAGCCGAACAGCAGATCGACACGGGTGCCGGTCCACTTCTGCGCGCCGGACGCGCGGTCGGTACCGACGTAGGTGCCGTCGTCGGCGGGTGACGGCTTCCACTCGGTGGACATGTCGAGCAGGTTGACGAAGAAGTCGTTGGTCAACGCGCCCGGCTTGTCGGTGAACACACCGTGCTTGGTGCCACCGAAGTTGGTGTCCAGCACGCGCAGGCCGCCGACGAGAACCGTCATCTCCGGAGCCGAGAGCCCGAGCAGGTTGGCCCGGTTCACCAACCGGAACTCGGCCGGCAGCCGGCCACCCTTGCCCAGGTAGTTCCGGAAGCCGTCGGACTTGGGCTCCAGGTGGGAGAACGACTCGACGTCGGTGTGCTCGGCCGTCGCGTCGCCACGGCCGGAGGTGAACGGCACCTCGATGTCGAAACCGGCGTCCCTGGCTGCCTTTTCGACACCGACCGCACCGCCGAGGACGACCAGGTCGGCGAACGACACCCGGGTGCCGGACTCCTGCTGGATCTGCTCGAGCGTGCGGATCACCTGGGCCAGCTCGTCGGGTTCGTTGACCTCCCAACCGAGCTGCGGCTGCAGCCGGATCCGGCCGCCGTTGGCGCCACCGCGCTTGTCACTGACGCGGAACGACGACGCCGCCTTCCACGCCGTCGACACCAACTGCGACACAGTCAGACCCGAGTCGGCGATCGCGGTCTTCAGTGTGGCGACCTCGTCGGCGGACAGCTCGACACCGGCCGGGGTGGGGTCCTGCCACAGCCAGGTCTGGCTGGGCACCTCGGGTCCGAGGTAGCGGACCACCGGGCCCATGTCGCGGTGCAGCAACTTGAACCAGGCCTTGGCGAACTCCTCGGCCAGCTCTTCGGGATGATCCAGCCAGCGCCGGGTGATCTGCTCGTAGATCGGGTCGACGCGCAGCGCCAGATCCGAGGTCAGCATGGACGGGTGGGTCTTGCCGCTGCCGTGGGCCTCCGGAACCGAGTTGGCCCAGCCGTTGTCCTTGGGCCGCCACTGGTTCGCGCCGGCGGGGCTCTTGGTCAGCTCCCATTCGTTGCCGTACAGGATCTCCAGGAAACTGTTGTCCCACTTGGTCGGAGTATGCGTCCAGACCACCTCGAGACCACTGGTGACGGTGTCCTTGCCGTTCCCGGTGCCCTGCGGATTGGCCCAACCGAGACCCTGCATCTCCAGATCGGCGGCCTCGGGCTCGGGGCCGACCAGCTCGGCGTCGCCGTTGCCATGGGTCTTGCCGAACGTGTGGCCACCGACGATCAGCGCGGCGGTCTCGACGTCGTTCATCGCCATCCGACCGAACGTCTCGCGGATGTCGATCGCGCTGGCGAGCGGGTCCGGGTTGCCGTTGGGGCCTTCGGGATTGACGTAGATCAGGCCCATCTGGACCGCGGCCAGCGGGTTCTCCAGATCCCGTTCACCGGTGTAGCGCTTGTCGTCGAGCCACTCGACCTCGGGGCCCCAGTACACGTCTTCCTCGGGCTCCCATCGGTCTTCGCGCCCGAACGCGAAACCGGCGGTGCGGAAGCCCATGTCCTCCAGCGCGACGTTGCCGGCGTAGACGATCAGATCGGCCCAGGAGATGTTCTTGCCGTACTTCTGCTTGACCGGCCACAGCAGGCGGCGCGCCTTGTCGAGGTTGGCGTTGTCGGGCCAGCTGTTCAACGGCGCGAAACGCTGCATGCCGGCACCGGCGCCGCCGCGGCCGTCCTCCACACGGTAGGTGCCCGCGGCGTGCCAGGCCATCCGGATGAACAGCGGGCCGTAGTGGCCGTAGTCAGCCGGCCACCAGTCCTGCGAGGTGCGCATCACCTCGACGATGTCGGCGCGCAGCGCGTCGACATCGAGGGACTGCACCGCCGCGGCGTAGTCGAAGTCCTCATCGAGCGGGTTGATGACGTCGGGGTTCTTCTGCAGGATCTTCAGGTTCAACCGGTTCGGCCACCAGTCGTGGTTGCCGCCGCCGGCTACCGGTGGCTTGAGCCGCCCAAAGCCTGCGGGGCAACCGCCTTCGGGCGCCTCCGACTGCGCTTCGCCAATCGGCGGGCTGTCTTCGATGGGTCGATCGTCGGGCACAGCGACTTCCTTCCGTGGTGGTGGGTGGTGTTTCGAACTGCGATCACGGATGTGATCGGGAGACTTGCCGGGCCGCGCACTGCGGGCAGATGCCCCAGTACACGACCTCGGCCTCGTCGACGACGAAGCCGTCGAGGGCGCCGACCGGATCGGACGGGATCAGGCACGGCGCCTCGCCGACGGCGCAGTCGACGTCGGCGATCACGCCACAGGAGCGGCACACGATGTGGTGGTGGTTGTCGCCGACCCGGGTCTCGTAGCGGGCGACCGAGCCCGTCGGCTGGATCTTGCGCACCAGGCCGGCGGCGGTCAGTGCGGCGAGCACGTCGTAGACCGCCTGCCGGGACACCTCGGGCAGCATCGCGCGCACCGCGCCGAAGATCGTGTCGGTGTCGGCGTGTGGATGTGCGGCAACCGACTGCAGTACAGCTAGTCTCGGACGCGTCACACGCAGATCCGCCTCGCGGAGCATGAGTGCGTGGTCCGAAGTCACATGGATGTTGTACGCGGTTTTCTGGAATGAGTCAAGAAAACGACGCAACGGGGTGTCACCCTGTTAGGGTTCGGCCGTGATCCGAAACGTGGTGCTGGCGAAGTTGAAGACCGGTTACGACGCCGCCGAGGTGGAGCGTGTCCAGGACGGTCTGCGCGCGCTGAACTGCCCCGGCACCGTGCGGTACACCGTGGGCACCGACGCCGGGCTGCGCGACGGCAACTGGGACTTCGTGATCGTCGCCGACTTCGAGGACGTCACCGCCTACCGCGGCTACGACGAGGATGCCGCGCACAACGAATTGCGGGCGCGGTTGGCGCCTTTCGTCGAGCAGATCGCCCGCGCGCAATTCGAGGTACCGCGGGGCTGACGGCCTCACCGAGGCCCGGGGCCGGCGGTGAGGACAAGTTAACGAGTTCTCAAAGCAGCACGGTTCCGCCCGTTACCCGCAGCCGCCACGCTGCGACGATGAGTATCTTCGACCAGATCGGCGGCTCCGCGGCGGTCACCGCGGCTGTCGACGACTTCTACCGCCGGGTGACCGGCGACCCCGAGCTGACGCCGTACTTCGAGGGCGTCGACATGAGACGGCTCAAGACCCATCAGCGTGCGTTCATCGCGGCGGCGATCGGTGGGCCCGAACCGTACCGCGGGCGCCCCATGCGAGAAGCCCACTCCCACCTCGACGTCACGGCGGCGCACTTCGACCGTGTGGTCGGGCATCTGGTGCAGACCCTGACCGATCTGGGGGTCAGTGGCACCCTGATCGGCCAGATCGGCGCCAAACTGGCACCGCTGAAGGACGAGGTCGTCGCCCCGGACGCTCAGGCGCGCGCCGGCTGAACGCCCCAGGCCTGCCGGGGCTCACCTCGGGCGGACCGATCGATATCTTGGGCACTGACCGTACCGCGCTGACAGCCGCATACCGGCGTCCTCGGCGACCGAGACGGGAAGTGAGGGCGAAGTGGACTCTGGGCGACACCGGGACGCTGCGTGGTCATGACCAGCCCACCTCGTTGGCGGTGGTTCGACGTGCGACGGATCTGGCCGCTGTGTGCGCTGTCGTCGGCTGTGTTCGGCGTGCTCATGGCACTGGCCACCCGATACGGATTTCACCGCGACGAGTTCTACATCCGGGAGTCGGGTCGCCGACTCGACTGGGGTTACCCCGACCACCCACCGCTGAGCCCTTCGCTGGCGGCCATCACCGACGCGGTCGCCCCTGATTCACTGATCGCGCTTCGGGTCATCCCCGCTCTGGCGGCCGCCGCCACCGTGCTGCTTGTCGGGTTGATCGCCAGGGAGTTCGGCGGCGAACACAGTGGGCAGATACTCGCGGGCGCGGCGGCGGCGACCTCGATTCCCGTGCTGTCCACCGGACATATACTGGCCACGGTCAGCCTCGACGTGTTATTCGCCGCGGCATTGACCTTCGTCATCGCCAGACTGCTGCGTACCGGTGACCATCGGTTGTGGGCCGTCGCCGGTGTGGTGCTCGGCATCGGGATGCTCAACCGGGTGTTCCTGGCGCTCTACGCGGTGGCACTGCTGGTCGCGGTCATCGCCTGCGGACCACGGGAACCGTTGCGCAGCCGGTGGTTTCCGATCGGCGCTGCCGTGGCACTGGCGATCGCCTCGCCGACGCTGATGTGGCAGGCCGCCAACGGGTGGCCACAGTGGGAGATGGCCACCGCAATCAGCGCCGCGAACAGCCGTTGGGAACTGGTCGCCATCCAACTGGTCATCGTCGGCCCGCTGCTGTTACCGGTGTGGATCGCGGGCGCGGTGTGGCTGATCCGTCGGCCCGAACTACGGTGCTTCGGTATCGCTTTCGCGGTGTTGCTGACGGTTCTGTTGATCTCCAGCGGACAACCGCACTATCTGTTCACCGCCTACCCGGCGTTGTTGGCCGCAGGCGGTGCGGCGCTGGCGGATTGGCTGCAGGGCCGCCGGGTCCGCGTGGTGGCCGCCACGGGACTGCTGACCGCGTCGGCGGTGGCGTCGGGGTTTATCGCACTGCCGCTGGTGACGCCGTCGGTGCTGCGGGATTCGGCACTGCTGGAGATCAATTCGGAGTTGGGCGAACAGATCGGCTGGCCGGAGATGGGCCGGACGGTCGCAGCCGCCATCGATACGCTGCCCGCCGCCCGGCGCGCAGACACGGTCGTGATCGCCGACAACTACGGGCAGGCCGGTGCGCTGGACCATTACGGTGGCCGATACGTCGCGCCGGGCACCGACTTTCCACCGGTATACAGCGGTCACCAGGCGTACGCCTGGTGGGGGCCGCCACCCGAGCACTACACCACCGCGATCGTGATGGGCACCGACACACCGTCGACGATCCCGTTGTGGGCGCAAACCGCATGCGGGCAACTCGACGAGATCGCCGTCGTGCACAACGACCACGGGGTGCCCAACCAAGAGCACGGCACCCGGGTCTTCCTGTGTTCGGAGTTGACCGCATCGTGGAGTGAACTGTGGCCGCAGATCCGCCGCATCGGCCCCGCACGGCAACCTGGTCAGTCGAGGTGAAGGCGCGCGGAACCTCTCCGTGGCCGTGGTCAAGGATCTCATTGGTCGGATTAGGGCGGAGGTGCGCGCACTCGTCGACCGCCGAGGAACTAGGCCTGCCGGCGGTAGCGCTGCACGAAGCCGTCCAGGATCTTGGTCGGGTGGGTCACCTTCCGTTGCCGCGCATCGTCTTTCAGTGCCTGCGCGGTTTCGGGGGCGAAGTAGCCGTGGTGCTTGTACACGTCGATGCGGGTGCAGATGCCGTCGACGTCCAGTTCCGGGTGGAACTGCGTCGCGTAGACGTTGGCGCCCACCCGGAACGCCTGCACCGGGCAGTCCGCGGACCTGGCGAGCCGCACGACGTGACCGGGCAGCCAGGACGCCGCCTCCTTGTGCCCGCCGAACGCGTCGAAGGTGTCCGGCAGTGCGGCGAACAACGGGTCGGCGCGGCCCTGGTCGGTCAGGTGCACGGTGACCCCGCCGACCGGCTCGCTGTATGACCGGTCGATCACCGCGCCGACCGCAACCCCGATGGTGCCGACCCCGTAGCAGCAGCCGAGGAACGGGAAATCCGTCGCGACGACCTCGGCGAGCAGCGCGGCCAGTTCGGCCTCCACCCGGCGCTGCGTCGCGGACTTCGTACCGGGATCGTCGCTGACGTTGTACGGACCGCCACCGAGGATGATGCCGGACCACTGGGTCAGGTCGATCGCGCCGAGCTCGCGGTGGGTCAGCCGGACCCGGCGCAGCCCGCGCTCGTCCAGCCCGGAGAATCGCATCATCGCCGCATACTCGTCGTCCGCGGCTTCGTCCTCGCCACGGATCGACAACAGCAGAAACGCGGCGTCGGCCACGGCGTAAGCGTAGCGACGGGCTACTTTGTCGGTCAGTGAGAACACTCATCGATCTCGACAGCGCCCCCGTGTTCGCCGTCCCGACCGCCGCAGGCCCTCGGGAGGGCGTGTTGCTCGACGGTCCGCAGGGCTGGGGCGAGTTCAGCCCGCCCGTGGACGCCGACGACCAACTGGCCGCGCGATGGCTGACCGCGGCGATGGAACCGAGCACGGTCGGCTGGCCCGACGCCGTCCGCGGCCGGGTGCCGGTGGTCGACGGCCCGTTGTGCGTGGATGTGGCGGCCGGCGGTGTCGACGCCGCGGTCGCGCAGATCGGTGCGCTGGATCCGACGGGTGGAGGTGCGCAGCCCCGACTCGGCCTGCAACCCGTACCTGACCTTCGCGGTGCTGCTGGCCGCCGGGCTGCGGGGCATCGAGAAGAACTACGTGCTGGGCCCGCAGGCCGAGGACAACG
>NZ_LMVQ01000067.1 GCF_001545925.1 Mycobacterium sp. NAZ190054
GACGTCGACGGCAGGCTCGCGATCTCCCGGCTGGAGCCGATCCGATGAGGAACCGGCTGCGCGTACTGGCCTTCGACCTGCTGGCGCCCGCCGCGGTGGTGGCCGCGCTGGTCTACATCGGGGTCGCTGTCGTAGAGACCGTCGATGTCGGAGAGCAGGATCAGCGCATCGGCACCGACGAGGTGGGCGACCAGAGCGGAGAGCCGGTCGTTGTCACCGAACCTGATCTCGTTGGTGGCCACGGTGTCGTTCTCGTTGACGATCGCCACCGCATGCAGGGCCCGCAGCCGGTCGAGTGTGCGCTGGGCGTTGGTGTGCTGCACCCGCATCGAGATGTCGTGTGCGGTCAGCAGCACCTGCCCGACGGTGCGCTGGTACCGGCCGAAGGCCGCGCTCCACGAGTTGACCAGCGCGACCTGGCCGACGCTGGCCGCGGCCTGTTTGGTCGCCAGATCGGTGGGACGCTTGGTGAGCCCGAGCGGCTCGATGCCGGCCGCGATCGCACCCGAGGACACGATCACCACGTCGGAGCCGGCCTTCATCCGCGTCTCGATGGCATCGGCCAGGGACTGCAGCCGGCTGGTGTCGAAGACGCCCGACGGCGTCGTCAGCGCCGTGGTGCCGATCTTGACGACCACCGAGCGCGCCGTCCGGATCGCTTCCCGGTGCGCGCTCATTCGTCGACGCCGCCACTCTGCCGGCGCGCCTTCCGTGCCGCCTTGCGTTCGTCGGCCGAGACGCGATCGCTCTGTTCGAGGCGCACATCGGTACCGCGGCCGGTCAGCGGCACGTCGACACCGGCCGGGGTCTGTGGTTCCCAGTCGAAGGTCATGTCGCCGATGGTCACCGCGCATCCGGGCCGGGCGCCGAGCTTGAGGAGTTCGTCCTCCACGCCGAGGCGCGCCAGCCGGTCCCCGAGGTAACCGACGGCCTCGTCGTTGTCGAAGTTGGTCTGGGCGACCCACCGTTGAGGCCGGGTGCCCTTGACGACGAATCCGCCCTGGCCGTCGGGCTCGACGGAGAACGCCGTCTCGTCGACCGGGATCGGCCGGATCACCGGGCGGCGCGGCACCACGGCCGGCTGGCTGGCACGGTAGCCGGCCACCATGTCCCACAGCGCGAAGGTCAAGGGCCGCAACCCTTCCCGGCTGACGGTGGAAATCTCGAACACCGGCCAGCCGAACTTGGCGGTAACGTCGTCACGGACGAAGCCGGCCAGTTCCCGGGCGTCGGGGACGTCGATCTTGTTCAACACCACCGCACGGGGACGTTCGGCGAGATCACCGAGGGTCAAATCCCCCTGCAGGGTCGGCGTATACGCCGCGATCTCAGCCTCCAACGCCTCGATGTCGGAGACCGGGTCACGGCCGGGCTCGAGCGTCGCGCAGTCGACGACATGCACGAGCACCGCGCAGCGTTCGATGTGACGCAGGAAATCCAGTCCGAGACCCCGCCCCTCCGAGGCGCCCGGGATCAGGCCCGGTACGTCGGCGACGGTGAAGGTGTGTTCGCCCGCCGAGACGACACCCAGGTTTGGCGCCAGTGTGGTGAACGGATAGTCGGCGATCTTCGGCTTGGCCGCGGAGATCGTCGACACCAGCGAGGACTTGCCCGCCGACGGGAAACCCACCAGCCCGACGTCGGCGACGGTCTTGAGTTCCAGGGTGAGGTCACGGGCCTCGCCCTTCTCCCCGAGCAACGCGAAGCCGGGCGCCTTACGGGCCCTGGAGGCCAACGCGGCGTTGCCGAGACCACCGCGACCGCCTGCGGCGGCTTCGAAGCGGGTGCCGGCTCCCACCAGGTCGGCCAGGATCTGGCCGTGCTCGTCGAGCACGACGGTCCCGTCCGGAACCTTCACCTCCAGGTCGGCGCCGGCGGCCCCGTCCCGGTTGCTGCCCGCGCCCTGTTTGCCGTTGGGCGCGACCACGTGCGGGTGGAAGTGGAAATCGAGCAGGGTGTGGACCTGAGGGTCGACGACGAACACGATGCTGCCGCCTCGCCCGCCGTTGCCGCCGTCGGGTCCGCCCAGAGGTTTGAACTTCTCGCGATGCACCGACGCGCAACCGTTGCCGCCGTTACCGGCCCGCGCGTGAATGACGACGCGGTCGACGAACCGGGGCATCGGACATCCTTTCCATGACGAAATCTACGTTCTGCCGGCCTGACGCGTGAAGCTTGCGGCGAAACGTCGATCTCGCGTGAAAGTCAGGCCTCGGTGCGGGTGACGCGGACGACGTTGACGGTCTTGCGGCCGCGCTTGCTGCCGAACTCGACGGCGCCGGGGGCCGTGGCGAACAGCGTGTCGTCACCGCCACGGCCGACGTTCACGCCGGGATGGAAATGAGTGCCCCGCTGCCGGACCAGGATCTCGCCGGCCTTGACGACCTGCCCGCCGAACCGCTTGACCCCGAGCCGCTGGGCGGCTGAGTCGCGACCGTTGCGTGAGCTGGAAGCGCCCTTCTTGTGTGCCATGTCTTCTCGCTCCCGTCGTTACTTGATGCCGGTGACCTTGAGCACCGTCAGCTGCTGACGGTGACCCTGGCGCTTGTGATAGCCGGTCTTGTTCTTGAACTTGTGGATGCGGATCTTGGGGCCCTTGGTGTGCTCCAGGACCTCACCGGTGACCGCGACCTTCTCCAGCGCCGACGCGTCGGTGGTCACGTTCGCACCGTCGACCACCAGCGCGACGGGCAGCGACACCGTGGCGCCGGGCTCGGCGTCGAGCTTCTCCACCTTGACCACGTCACCGGCGGCGACCTTGTACTGTTTGCCACCGGTCTTGACGATCGCGTACGTGGCTGTTTGGGCTGCCATCGCTAGGTCATCTCCTGCTTTGCGTGCGGGCGCGCATCACCCGGGGTGTGCGTGCGGGTCTGGGTGGGATCTCGTCCCGTCTCCGGCCCGCCGGGAGGGCAGGCCCTGGAGACAACTGGTCAAGGGTACGTGACCAGCGGGTAGAGAATCAAACCGCTCAGTCGCGACTGGGCGGACCAGCGGGTCGGGCCGCCGCGCGGCGGCGGTGCCGGCCTGCCGGGCGGGCCAGGACGACCGGCTCGTCCTCGTCGGAGTCCTCGTCATCCGAGTCGTCCTCGGAGTCCTCGTCGGAGTCCTCGTCGTCGGAGTCGTCGAGGTCCTCGATGTCGTCGTCGTCCTCGTCGTCATCGTCGTCGAGGTCGATCTCGTCCTCATCCGAGTCCTCCTCGTCCGAGTCGTCGGAGTCCTCGTCGTCGAAGTCGTCGTCGAGTTCGTCGTCGTTGCCGCCGCGGGTGGCGGCCACCGTGGCGTCGGCGTCGAGCTCGGCGACCTCGTCGGGCGCCACCGCGGTGTCATCGTCCTCGTCGCCGTCCTCGTGCCTGCCGTTGGCGGCGGCCATCGCCTTGAACATCGGGTGCTCACCCGGCGAGTGCGCGGGCACCTTGGCGACCTGGACCTCCTGCTCGGTGCGCCCGCCTCGCTTGCCCCGCTTGCTGCGGCGACCGCCGCCGGACTCGGACTTGCGGTTGTTGCCGGCGGTGGCTCCCGAGTCCACCGGGTCGCCGTGCAGCAGGATGCCGCGGCCGGCGCAGTGGCTGCACGTCGTCGAGAAGGCCTCGAGCAGCCCGGTCCCGAGCCGTTTGCGGGTGAGCTGGACCAAGCCGAGCGAGGTCACCTCGGACACCTGGTGACGGGTGCGGTCCCGGGCCAGTGCCTCGGTGAGCCGGCGCAGCACCAGGTCGCGGTTGGACTCCAGCACCATGTCGATGAAATCGATGACCACGATGCCGCCGATGTCGCGCAGCCGCAACTGCCGCACGATCTCCTCGGCGGCCTCCAGGTTGTTGCGCGTCACGGTCTGTTCGAGGTTGCCGCCCGATCCGGTGAACTTGCCCGTGTTGACGTCGACGACCGTCATCGCCTCGGTGCGGTCGATGACCAGCGTGCCGCCCGACGGCAGCCACACCTTGCGGTCCATCGCCTTGGCGAGTTGTTCGTCGATGCGGTGCACGGCGAACACGTCGGGCGCGTCCGGGTTTGCCGGCTCGTACTTCGTCATCCGCGGCAGCAGCTCGGGGGCGACCGCGTTCACGTAGTCGGTGATGGTCTTCCACGCGTCGTCGCCCGACACGGTCAGTCCGGTGAAGTCCTCGTTGAACAGGTCGCGGATCACCTTGACCAGCACGTCGGGCTCTTCGTAGAGCGCCACCGCGGCGCCGGCCTTCTTCTGGGTGATCTCGGCGGCCTTGGCCTCGATCTCGGTCCAGCGCTTCTGCAGACGCTCCACGTCGGAGCGGATGTCCTCTTCCTTCACGCCCTCCGACGCGGTCCGGATGATGACCCCGGCGTCGGACGGGACGACCTCGCGCAGGATCTCCTTGAGACGCTGCCGCTCGGTGTCGGGCAGCTTGCGGCTGATCCCGGTCGAGGAGGCGCCCGGCACGTAGACCAGATAGCGGCCGGCCAGCGACACCTGGGTGGTCAATCGGGCGCCCTTGTGCCCGACGGGATCCTTGCTGACCTGCACGACGACGTAGTCGCCCGGCTTGAGCGCCTGCTCGATCTTGCGGTTCTGGCCGCCGAGGCCCGCGGCCTCCCAGTTGACCTCGCCGGCGTAGAGCACACCGTTGCGGCCGCGGCCGATGTCGACGAAGGCGGCCTCCATCGACGGCAACACGTTCTGCACGATGCCGAGGTAGATGTTGCCGACCAGTGACGTCTGGGCGGCCGAGGTGACGAAGTGCTCCACGACGACGCCGTCTTCGAGCACCGCGATCTGCGTGTAGCGCGCGCCCTCGTGCGGCGGTTCGGTGCGGACCTTGTCGCGGACGACCATCATCCGTTCGACCGCCTCGCGGCGGGCCAGGAATTCCGCTTCGCTCAGGATCGGGGGCCGGCGCCGGCCGGCGTCGCGGCCGTCCCTGCGGCGCTGCCGCTTGGCCTCCAGCCGTGTGGAACCGCTGATCCCCTGGATCTCGGAGTCCGACGAGCTCTTGTCGCCACGGCCGGACTTCCGGGGCTCGCGCTCGTGGACGACGGTGTTGGGCGGATCGTCGGGCGAACCGCTGTTGTCGCCGTCGTCGTCGGACCCGGACTTGCGGCGGCGACGCCGGCGGCGCCTGCGGGTGGTGCCGTCGCCGCCGGAGCCATCCTCGTCGCTGCCGTCCTCGTCGGAGTCGTCGCCGTTCTCGGACTTGTCGGTGTCGGTGTCGCCGTCGGTGTCGGAGTCGGCGGACTCGTCGCCGTTCTGCTCACCGCGCCCGCGTCCGCGTCCGCGGCGCCCACGCCTGCGGCGTTTGGCGGCGGGGCGGCCGGCCTGCTCGTCGTCGCCGTCGGAGTCCGAATCGGAGTCGTCGCCGTCGTCGTCGGACTCGTCATCGCCGTCGTCGAGGTGGTCGTCGAAGCGCACCGGCTGAGGGGCGACGAACAACGGCAGATAGTCCGCGGGTTCGCCCGCCGGCGCGGCCGGGGTCTCCAGGATCAGCCGGGACTCGGGCTCCTCCTCGGCGACCACGTCGGCAGCCGCCTCGGGCTCGGCCTGGGGCTGCGGGGCTTCGGGCTGGGGCGCAGGCGGCTCGGGTGCGGGGGTCGCGGCCTCGGACTCGGCGTGTGGGGTGTCGGGCTGCGGCTCGGGTGCGGGGGCGGCCAGCACCTCACGGACCCGGTCGGCCTCCTCGCGCCCGATGGTCGAGTGCGCGCTGCGCGCGCGGCCGTCGAGCTCGATCAACGCGTCGATGATGCGCCTGCTGGTGGTGCCGAGCACCCGCGCCAGCGAGTGGACCCTCAAGCGTTCGGGTACCGCTGCGTCCTTGGTGTCCCCAGGCGAATCCGCGGCGAGCCGGGGCTCTTCCGCGGGGTTGTGGGTCGGTGCCTGAAAAATCTCATTGTCGGCCACGTATTCTCCTCAAGCCCCCGGGCGCGTCGTGTTCTGACGCGGCCACGCGAGGGCTTTTGATGTTGTTCCCCGGGCTACCTACTCCCGGACGTCCTATGGTCTCGCTCCGAGTGATCCCGAAGGAACGGTCTCGGTGCCGGTCTGAATGATGGCTGGACGGTCCGCGCCGCACCGCGGTTCACGGTGGTCGCGCTGTCGAAGTCTTCATTCGGGTGATCGACCCGGGTTGTAAGGCCGGTCACCCGCGACCAGTATCCCACATGTCGGAGAGTGCCCCGCGTAGGCGGGGTTAGCTCGGGCGAGGCGGCCGTCAGCGGCCGGGGAACCAGAGGCCGATCTCGCGGGCCGCCGACTCCGGCGAGTCCGACCCGTGGACCAGGTTGAATTGGGTCTCCAGGCCCAGGTCACCGCGGATCGTGCCGGGCGTGGCCTTCTCGACGGGATCGGTTCCACCGGCCAGCTGCCGGAACGCCGCGATTGCCCGCGGGCCCTCCAGAATCGCCGCGACCACCGGCCCCGAAGTGATGAACTCCAGCAGCGACGGGAAGAACGGCTTGCCCTCGTGTTCGGCGTAGTGCGCCCGGGCGAGGTCGTCGCCGACGTTCTTCAGCTCCAGCGCCGCGACGGTCAGACCTTTGGCTTCGATCCGGCTGATGATCTCGCCGATGAGGCGGCGCTGCACACCGTCGGGCTTGATCAGGACGAGAGTTCGCTCAGTCACGACGCACAGACTAGTCGTCGGCCGGGCGCTGCCCCGGAAGCAGCCCTCGCTTCTGCCGGCGCAGCACCTCCGCGCGCAGGTAGGCGATCAACAGCCAGACCACGGCGAACAGCAGACCGATGAAACCCACGGCCGGATAGATGAACCATCCCGCGACCAGGACGAGCTGCACGCCGAGGTTGGCCCAGATCGCCCATGGACGGCCCTGGATGCCCGCCATGAGCACCAGCAGCACGGCGAAGCCGACGACGTAGACCGTCGACAACGGGGTCAGCCCGGGTCCGACGGTGCCGACCACCGGCAGCGCCAGCAGTACCACGATGGCCTCCAGGATCAGCGTCCCGGCCATCACCCCGCGGAAGCTCTTCCACGGATCCGGGGCCTGTTCGGTCATGCCGGGTCCTTTCCGAACAGAGTCCGCGCCGCACCCGCGGTGACGACCGAGCCGGTGATCACGATGCCGGAACCGCTCATGCCCGCGGCGTCCCCGTCGTTGCCGGAATCCTCGACGAGGGCGGTGGCGGTCTCGATCGCATCGGGCAGCGTCGAGGCGGTGATCACCCGCTCGGGACCGAAGATCTCCTCGGCCTTGACCGCCAGCGCCGCCACCTCCAGTGCCCGCGGTGACCCGTTGTGGGTCACCACGATCTGATCGAGCACGGGTTCGAGCGCCGCCAGGATGCCGTCGACGTCCTTGTCCCCCATCACCGACACGACGCCGACCAGATACCGGAAGTCGAACTCGTCGCGCAGCGCCTCGGCGAGCGCGGACGCCCCGGCCGGGTTGTGCGCTGCATCGATGAAAACTGTTGGCGCACTGCGCATCCGCTCCAGACGTCCGGGAGACGTCACGGCCGCGAACCCGGCGCGCACCGCGTCGACGTCGAGTTGACGTTGGGCACCGGCGCCGAAGAACGCCTCGACCGCCGCCAGCGCCAGCACCGCGTTGTGGGCCTGGTGCTCACCGTGCAGCGGTAGGAAGATCTCCGGGTACACACCCCCGAGGCCCTGCAGCTCGAGCAGCTGCCCACCGATGGCGACCTGCCGGCCGAGCACCGCGAACTCCGAATCCTCCCGGGCCACCGCCGCGTCCGAGCGCACCGCCTGCGCCAGCAGGACCTCCATCGCCTCGGGCAGCTGGCGCGCCAGCACGGCGACGGTGTCCGTCGGGACGAGGTCGTCGGCCTGGCGGACGATGATTCCGGCTTTCTCCGAGGCGATCTCGGCGATCGTGTCGCCGAGGTAGTCGGAGTGATCGATCCCGATCGGGGTGATGACGGCGACCGGCGCGTTGATCACATTGGTCGCGTCCCAGCGGCCGCCGACCCCGACCTCGACGACGGCGACGTCGATCGGCGCGTCGGCGAACGCCGCGAACGCCATCGCGGTGACGACTTCGAACTTGCTCATCCGGGGGCCGCCCGCGGCCTCGGACTGCTGGTCGACGAGCTGGACGAACGGCTCGATCTCCCGATAGGTGTCGACGTAGGTGGCGGGGCTGACCGGCTTGCCGTCGATCGAGATGCGCTCGACCGCGGACTGCAGATGCGGGCTCGTGGTGCGCCCGGTGCGCCGGTGCAGGGCGGTCAGCAACGCGTCGACCATCCTGGCGACCGAGGTCTTGCCGTTGGTCCCGGCGATGTGGATCGACGGGAACCCGAGCTGGGGTGATCCGAGCATCTCCATCAACGCCGAGATCCGCGCGGTGCTCGGCTCGATCTTGGTCTCGGGCCAGCGCTGATCGAGCAGGTGCTCGACCTGCAGCAGCGCGGCGACCTCGTCGGGAGTGGGTTCGGTCATGACAGTGCGGCCAAGCGGGCCGTGATGCGCTCCACCTCCTCGGTGGCCACCTGCTGCCGGGCCCGGATCTTGTCGACCACCTCCGCGGGCGCCTTGGCCAGGAATGCGTCGTTACCCAGCTTGGCGGTCGTGCCCTTCAGCTCCTTCTCGGCGGATGCGAGATCCTTCTCCAGCCGGCGGCGTTCGGCCTCGACGTCGACGGTGCCGGAGGTGTCGACCTCCACCACGACGGTCCCCGCCGACAACCGCACCTCCACCGACGCCGACGGGGCGAACCCGTCGTCCGCGCCGGTCAGCCAGGCCAGCGCGCGCACCGCGGGCACGTGGTCGTCCAGACCGGCCGCGCCGATGCCGGACAGCCTGGCCGGCACCCGCTGGCGGTCGGCCAGACCCTGGTCGCTGCGGAACCGCCGCACCTCGGTGATCAGCTTCTGGGCATCGGAAATACGTTGTGTCGCACCCGAATCGACGGCATGACCGGCCGGGGCCGGCCAGTCGGCGATCACCAGGGACTCTCCGCCGGTCAACGTCTTCCACAGCACCTCGGTGACGAACGGCATCACCGGATGCAGGAGCTTGAGCAGGACGTCGAGCACGAAGGCCAGCACCGCTGTGGTCCGGGCGGTGTGCCCGTCTTCCGCGCCGAGCTGCACTTTGGCGAGCTCGACGTACCAGTCGCAGAACTCGTCCCAGGCGAAGTGGTACAGCGCCTCGCACGCACGGCTGAACTCGTAGCCGTCCAGCGCCGAATCGACTTCGGCGCGAACCTCTTCGAGCCGGCCGAGGATCCACCGGTCGGCGTCGGTGAGCTCGGCCGTCGCCGGCAGCGGGGCCGGGCTGGCGCCGTTGAGCAGCGCGAAGCGGGTGGCGTTGAACAGCTTGGTGGCGAAGTTGCGGGACGCGCGGGCGTGGTCCTCGCCGATCGCGAGGTCACCGCCGGGGCTGGCGCCGCGGGCCAGCGTGAACCGCAGCGCGTCGGCGCCGAACTTCTCCACCCAGTCCAGCGGGTCGATGCCGTTGCCGCGCGACTTGCTCATTTTGCGGCCGAACTCGTCGCGGATCAGGCCGTGCAGGAACACATTCTGAAACGGCACCTGTGGACGGGCGCCGTCCGCGGCCTCGCCGCCCGTGACAGCGGCGTCGTGCCCGACGAAGGTGCCGAACATCATCATCCGCGCCACCCAGAAGAACAGGATGTCGTAACCGGTGACCAGCACCGTGGTCGGATAGAACTTGGCCAGCTCGGGAGTGCGGTCCGGCCAGCCCATCGTCGAGAAGGGCCACAGGGCCGAGCTGAACCAGGTGTCCAGCACGTCGGGGTCCTGCTCCCACCCCTCCGGCGGCGTCTCGTCGGGCCCGACGCACACCGTCTCGCCGTCGGGTCCGTGCCAGATCGGGATGCGGTGACCCCACCACAGCTGGCGCGAGATGCACCAGTCGTGCATGTTGTCGACCCAGCCGAACCACCGCGGTTCCAGGCTGGGCGGGTGAATCACGGTGTCGCCGTTGCGAACCGCGTCACCGGCGGCCTTGGCCAGCGATTCCACCTTGACCCACCACTGCAGGCTCAGCCGTGGCTCGATCGGTTCACCGCTGCGTTCGGAATGGCCGACGCTGTGTAGATACGGACGCTTCTCGGCGACGATGCGGCCCTGTTCGGCCAGCGCCTCACGCACCGCGACGCGGGCCTCGAAGCGGTCCATACCGTCGAACTGTGTTCCGGTGTCGGTGATCCGGCCCTTGGTGTCGAGGATGGACGGCATCGGCAACTGGTGCCGCAGACCGATCTCGAAGTCGTTGGGATCGTGTGCCGGTGTGACTTTGACCGCGCCGGTGCCGAATTCGGGGTCGACGTGGGTGTCGGCCACGATCGCGATGTCGCGTTCCAGGAACGGGTGGGGCAGCGTCTTGCCGACCAGGTCACGGTAGCGTTCGTCGTCGGGATGCACCGCGATCGCGGTGTCGCCGAGCATCGTCTCCAGCCGGGTGGTGGCCACCACGATGTGCGGTTCGGCGTCGTTCATCGAGCCGTACCGGAAGGACACCAGCTCGCCCTCGACGTCCTCGTATTTCACCTCGAGGTCGGAGATCGCGGTCTCCAGCACCGGGGACCAGTTCACCAGCCGCTCGGCCTGGTAGATCAGGCCGGCGTCGAACAGCCGCTTGAAGATCGTGCGCACGGCCCGGGACAGGCCCTCGTCCATCGTGAACCGGTCACGGCTCCAGTCCACACCGTCGCCGAGCCTGCGCATCTGGGCGCCGATGGTGCCGCCCGATTCGCGCTTCCAGTCCCACACCTTGTCGATGAACAGTTCGCGGCCGAAGTCCTCTTTGGTCTTGCCGTCGACGGCCAGTTGCTTCTCGACGAGGGTCTGGGTGGCGATGCCGGCGTGATCCATGCCCGGCAGCCACAGCACCTCGTACCCCTGCATGCGCTTCCGGCGGGTCAACGCGTCCATCAGCGTGTGATCCAGCGCGTGCCCCATGTGCAGACTGCCGGTCACGTTGGGTGGCGGCAGCACGATCGAGTAGGCCGGCTTGTCGCTGCCGGGGTCGGCGGTGAAGTAGCCGGCCTCGACCCAGCCGTCGTACAGGTCGGCCTCGACCGCTGCCGGGTCCCAGGACTTGGGCAGGGCGTCGAGCTCGGGGGCGCGCCGGGCGGCACCGTCGGGATTGGGCTGGGAGGTCACCGAGCCATTCTAGGAAGAGGCCGCGAACCGCTTCTGCCCGCCCGACGGGGGGCCGTCCGGATGCTCGCGCACCGGTGCGTTCAGTCGAGCCGCGACACGTCCAGGCTCACCCCGGCGGCGGGGAACCGGGCCAGCAGCGCATCGCCGATCGCCGCGGCCGGGGTCAGGATTCCGTGCAGGTCGGGGAGCTTGTCGCGGTCCAGCGCCAGCGCCAGTCCGCTCTCGCCGAGCAGCACCGACGTGGCCTTGTAGCCGGGGTCGCCCCGCTGCGACATCCGCGCGACGTAACGGGCACCGGTCGAGGTGGTGGTGTAGGTCTCGACGGTGTAGTGCCCACGTTCGCGGGTCTGCTCGCCGGGCCCGGTGCCCGGTTTGGGGAGCACGCGCTCCAGCGCCGCGCGCGGCACCCGGTTCAGGAAGCGGCCGCCGAGCTCGATCGTCGCGACGTTGCCCGCCGTGGCCATCGCGGCGGCGACCGGCGCGGCGATCGAGCGCCCGGTGCTCATCTGCTCGGCGTATTCGAACCGGCGGCCGTAGGCGTGGTCCAGCAGCGCGTTGCTGCGCCGGACGATGCGGGTGTTCGGCAGCGCCATCGCGAACGCGCCGACCCAGTAGCCGTCGAGTTCGGGGGCGATCTCGCGGCCGCGCCGCCACCGCGCGTCGGGCTCGGCACCGCGGTCGGGCGTCAGCGTGTACGGGTCGTTGAGCGCGCGCCGCGCTTCGGGGTCCAGCGACGCCTCGCGGGCCCGTTCGGTCATCGACGCCACCGTGCCGCCGGACACGCCGCCGGCGAGCCTGCGCACGACGTAGTTGGTGTCCGCGAGGTCACCGGTGCCGTCGTGCTCGGCCCGGCGGTACAGCGCGAACACGGTGAGGTCCGACGGAATGGAGTCGAAGCCGCACGCGTGCACGATCCGGGCGCCGGTGTCGGCGGCCTGCTTGTGGTGCAGGTCGATGCACCGGCGCACGAACAACGTCTCACCGGTGAGATCGGCGTAGTCGGTGCCTGCCGCCGCGCACGCCGCCACCAGCGGCATGCCGTACCGCAGGTAGGGGCCCACCGTCGTGATCACCACCCGGGTGCGTGCCGCCAGTTCGTTCAGCGTGGACGGCTGCGACGCGTCGGCGACGATCAGCGGCCAGTCCTGCGCCGGCTCCCCGAGCGAGTCCCGCACCGCCAGCAGCCGATCCGCAGAGCGGCCCGCCAGCGCGATGCGGGCGCCCGTTCCCGCGTGGGCGAGGTACTGCGCGGTCAGCTTCCCGACGAATCCGGTGGCCCCGTAGACGACGATGTCGTGTTCGCGGTCGCGTGGGGTGGCCTCGGCGCTCATGCCACCCGACGCTACCCGAGCGTTTCGGGCAGCTCGGCGTGTTGTCCGAGCACGTGGTGGCCCAGGAAAGCCAGCACCACCTGGTACCAGATCTTCGCGTGCTGCGGGCTGAGCACCCAGTGGTTCTCGGACGGGAAGTACAGGAACCGGTGCACGGTGGCGCCGTCGTCGGCGGCCGGCAGCGCCGACTTGCTGAGCAACTCGTACCAGAGCCGCAACGCTTCGCCGATCGGCACGCGGTAGTCCTTGTCGCCGTGGATCACCAGCATCGGGGTGGCGATCTCGGAGACGAAGAGGTGCGGCGAGTTCGCGCTCGTCATCTCGGGCGTCATCTCCCTGGCCCACCAGTAACCGCCGTCGGTGGTCGCACCGAACTGGTCGAGCGCCCACAGGCTGGCGTGCGTGACGATCGCGGCGAACCGGTCGGTGTGCCCGGCGATCCAGTTGGCCATGTACCCGCCGAACGAGCCACCCATCGCCGCGGTCCGTGTCGCGTCCACGCCGGGGTGGGCGCACGCCGCGTCGGTCGCCGCCATCAGATCCGTATACGGCGCGAAACCCCATGCACCCCAACCCCGTTGAATGAAATCTTGGCCGTACCCGGTGGACAGTGCCGGGTCCGGCAGCAGCACCGCGTAGCCCCGGGCGGCCATCAGCCACGGGTTCCAGCGCCAGTGCCAGGCGTTCCAACTGGCCAGGGGGCCGCCGTGGATCCACAGCAGCAGCGGCGCCGGCCGCCCGTGGTCGGGAAGCACCAGCCATGACCGCACAGTGCAGCCGTCGTCGGACGTCGCGGTCACCTCGGCCAGGGTCCCGGGAAGTTCGGGCAACGCAACGCAGTCCAGCACGGTCACCGATCCGTCGGCGTCGATGCGGACCGGGTGCTGGGGCGTCGTGTACGAACTGCGGAGCGCGAACAGCACGCCCCGGGGAGCCGGGTGCACGTCGGAGTAGGTGAAGTCGTCGGCCACCACCGGGCGCACCGCGCCGCTGCGCGGATCGACCGCGAAGATCGGCCCACGGCCGTTGTCGTCGGCGGTGACGATCACCGCCGAGCCGTCGGCCGACCACGTCACCGATGTCGGCCACCTGTCCCATCCGGCCGTCAACTCGACCGGTTGCTCTCCGAAACGCAGCAGACACAACGTGATTCGTGGGGCCTGCTGCGGCGTCGAGATGGTCTCCCGGGTGTAGGCCACCGACCGGCCGTCCGGCGAGACGGCCGGGTTGCCGAGGTCGGCCTCCCGGTCGTCGACGAGCGTGGTCCGTTCCCCGGTCGCGGTGTCGACCCGGACCAGCGGATCAGCTCCGGCACCCGGAACGCGCCCTCCCAGTTGGTGTTCTTCTCGCTGCGGAACGGGGTGGTCGCGCCGTCGGGCCACGTGTTGGCATGTGGTCCGTTGTCGGTGGAGTAGACGACG
>NZ_LMVQ01000068.1 GCF_001545925.1 Mycobacterium sp. NAZ190054
CCGACGCCGCGTCCTCGGCGGCCTCGGCGGCATCGTGCAGCACCGAGACGATCGTGCCCGGTACGGCTTCCCCCATCGACGCGACGACCAGGGTCATGGCGTGGCGCAGCGACGTGCTCAGCAGGTCGTCGGCGCGTGCGCACACGCCGCCGGTGCCGCGCTGGACCGGACGACCTCGCAGTTGGCCTGCGCCGACGCCGCGTCCTCGGCGGCCTCGGCGGCATCGTGCAGCACCGAGACGATCGTGCCCGGTACGGCTTCCCCCATCGACGCGACGACCAGGGTCATGGCGTGGCGCAGCGACGTGCTCAGCAGGGCGCCGCTGATCTCGGTCAGCACGCCGTTGCGCTCCTCGGCGGCGGCCGCGGTGACCTCGGCGAGGGCCCGCAGGATCTGCGAAAGGATGACCCCTGAGTTGCCGCGGGCGCCCCGCAACGCGCCGTCGGCCAGCGCCGCGGCGACGGCGGTGACGTCGGCGTGGACGACGGTCTCGGCCTGCGCCCACGCGGCGCGCATGGTGAACAGCATGTTCGTGCCGGTGTCGGCGTCGGCGACCGGGAAGACGTTGAGCCGGTTGATCTCGTCGGTGTGGCTGATGAGGTCGGCGACGGCAGCATGGGCCCAGCGCCGCAGGGCGGACGCATCGAGGCGCCGAGCCGACATCCCACCTCCACACTGCTTCCGACGTCGGCGTCAGCCTAGCCAGTGGCGGGGACAGCACGAAGCGTGCAGGATGAGCCCTGTGCACGCCGCGTGTGCCGGGTTTTGGTGATCCCCGCGACGGCCGGTATCCTGATCAGGTTGTCGGGTCGCGCCGCCCCCGAGGTGGCCGGAGGAATCCAGACCCCGACCTAAGACCCCTGAGTACCGATTCGAGGAGTTTCAACATGGCTGCCGTGTGCGAGATCTGCGGGAAGGGCCCCGGCTTCGGCAAGTCGGTGTCGCACTCCCATCGCCGGACCAGCCGTCGGTGGAACCCGAACATCCAGTCCGTGCGCGCCGTGTCGGGTCCGGGCGGGAACAAGCACCGTGTCAACGTGTGCACGTCGTGCCTGAAGGCCGGCAAGGTCGCGCGCGGCTAGATTCTCGCAGTACCTGCGCCGACGGTCCCCGGTTTAGAGATGGGGCTGTCGGGTACGGCCCATTCCGTGGCCGGGCACCGGGCCCTGCCAGGAAGGAATGGTCTCGACGATGAGCCGCGCTGGACTGTCCCGTTCGATCCTTGTCGCAGTTTCCGGAGCACTCGCCGCCGGCTGGCTCCTGGTCGGCTGCGGGGGTGACGACGCATCCGACGGCGAGATGTCGCCCACGGAGACGACCACCGAGATGACGACCACCGAGACGACGACACCGACCGAGGGCGAGAACACGATCGAGATTCCGTCCCCGAACATCGACATCCCGTCGCCCGAGATGCCGGAGATCACGACGAGCCCGGCTCCCTGACCACGGGACCGCACACCGTCACTACGGCAGCCGCCAGTCGACCGGCTCGGCGCCCATCCGCCCGAGCAGGTCGTTGGCGCGGCTGAACGGTCTCGACCCGAAGAATCCGCGCGACGCCGACAGCGGCGACGGATGCGGGGACTCGATGACCGCGGTGTCACCCAGCATCGGGCGCAGCGTCGCGGCGTCCCTGCCCCACAGCACGGCCACCAACGGCCGGCGGCGGGCCACCAGCGCACGGATGGCGCACTCGGTGACCGCTTCCCACCCCTTGCCCCGATGTGACGCCGGCGTGCCCGGTCGCACCGTCAGCACCCTGTTGAGCAGCATGACGCCCTGTTCGCACCACGGCGTCAGGTCGCCGCACGCCGGTGCCGGATGGCCGAGGTCGGCCTGATACTCCTTGAAGATGTTGTCGAGGCTGCGCGGCAGCGGCCGCACGTCCGGCGCGACCGAGAAGCTCAACCCGACGGCGTGACCCGGGGTCGGGTACGGATCCTGCCCGACGATCAGCACCCGCACCTTCTCCAGCGGGTAGGTGAACGCCCGCAGCACGTTCTCACCGGACGGCAGATACCGGTGTCCGGCGGCGAGTTCCGCGCGCAGGAACTCCCCCATCTGTGCCACCTGGGCTTCGACCGGGGCCAGCGCCTCGGCCCAACCGTCGTCGACCAACTCCCGCAGAGGACGTGCTGTCACGAGAGGCCAACATAGCGGGCGTCCTCAGAAGGACTGCCAGCCCGGGTCTCCACGCCACGGCGCGCCGTCAACCGTCACGCCCGGCGCGCCGGGGGAGGCCGCCGAGACGGTGCCGATCACGCGCCAGCCCGGCGGTACGGCGCCGGGGAACGTCGCCACCAACGCGTGATCCTCCCCACCCCCGAGCACCCACTGCAGCGCGTCAGCGCCGGTGTCGGCCGCCGCCCCGGCCAGCGCGTCGAGGTCGGCGCGCAACGCGCCGGTCGCGAGATCGATGTGCACCTTCGACGCGGACGCGATGTGCCCGAGATCGGCCAGCAGACCGTCGGAGACGTCGGTCATCGCGGTGGCGCCCACCCGGGATGCGATCTCCCCTTGCCCGTAGGGCGGCTCGGGCACCAGGTGGCGTCGACGGAGCGCGACATGCCGATCGATTCCCTTGTGCCACAGCATGAATCCGGCCTGAGAGCGCCCGAGATCGCCGGCCACGGCCACGGTGTCGCCGGGCCTGGCCCCGTCGCGGCGCACCGGGTCCCGTCCGCCGAGGTCACCCAGCGCCGCCACCGAGATCACCCACTGCGGGGCCGCGACGACATCTCCGCCGACGATGCCCGCCCCCAACGCCCCGGCCTCATGCCACATTCCGTCGGCCAACTCCACCGCGCTCACGGTGCGGGTGTCGCCGGGTGCGCCGAATCCGACGACGAACGCGGTGGTCCGGCCACCCATCGCCTCGATGTCAGCCGCGTTCTGCGCAATGGCTTTTCGCCCGACGTCATGAGGGGAGGACCAGTCGAGCCGGAAATGCCGGTGCTCGACGAGCATGTCGGTGCACACCACGGCCCGGCCGTCGGCTGCGGCGACCACCGCCGCGTCGTCGCCCGGGCCGAGTGTGACGAACGGCGGCTGGCGCCGACCCGCCACCAGGCGGTCGATGACGGCGAATTCGCCCGACCCCGACAGCGTGTCGTGGGCGTCTTCGTGCGTCATCGTGATCCTCTCGCCGTCCTGAACGCTGGACGGACCTGCGGTACGTTTGGTCCCTGCGGCGTGGAGTCTATGCAGCCATCGAAGGGATTTCGCCAGTGGTCGAGGCTTTCGTTCTCATCCAGACCGAGGTCGGCCGCGCCGAAGTGATCGCCAAACAGCTCGCCGGGCTCACCGGTGTGTTGTCCTCGGAGTACGTGACCGGCCCGTACGACGTGGTGGTGCGGGTCGGCGCGGCGTCGCTGGACGAGTTGAAGTCGACGATCGTGCCCAGCGTGCAGCAGGTCGCCGGGATCACCCGGACGCTGACCTGTCCGATCGCCGGTGGAGCGCAGCCCTAGAGTTTGGGCCGTGAGCAGCCAGACCACCGACGGTCCGCCGAGGGCGGCGCTGATCGCCGCGCTGATCATCGCCGTCGGCGCGGTCGTCGCGGTGATCGTCACGGTCGCGGTGCTGCAGCGCTCACCGACGCAGCAGCCCGTCGCCATCACGGCACTGCCCGCCCCGCAGGCCCGGGGTCCGGAGTGCGCGGCCCTACTCGAAGTGCTGCCCGACGAACTCGGCGACTACCGCCGCGCCCCCGTGCTGGAGCCTGCGCCGCCCGGGACGGCCGCGTGGCGGCCTGAGCACGGCGGCGAAGCGCTGATCCTGCGGTGTGGTCTGGACAGGCCTGCCGAGTTCGTGACCGGCGCGCCGGTGCAGGTGGTGGACGCGGTCCAGTGGTTCCGGGTCCAGGACACCGCGGAGGCTCCCGATTCGCGGAGCACCTGGTTCGCCGTGGACCGGCCCGTCTACGTGGCGTTGACACTGCCGGCGGAGTCGGGTCCGACGCCGATCCAGGTTCTCTCGCAGTCGATCACGGACAGTCTGGCGACCCGCCCACCGGATCCGGCGCCTGTCGCGGTACCGCCCCGCTAACGCAGACCGGTGCCGCGGGCCACGGCGGTCTCGACCATCGTCGCCAGCAGGGTCGGGTAGTCGACGCCGCTGGCCGCCCACATCCGCGGATACATCGAGATCGTGGTGAAGCCCGGCATCGTGTTGATCTCGTTGATCACCGGTCCGTGGTCGGTCAGGAAGAAGTCCACCCGGGCCAAGCCCTGGCAGTCGACGGCGTTGAACGCCGCGATCGACAGGGCGCGGATCTCGTCGGCGACGCTGTCGTCGACCTTCGCCGGAACGTCCAGCTCGGCGGCGTCGTCGAGGTACTTCGTCTCGAAGTCGTAGAAGCCGTCTTCCCTGCCGCGCACCCCGGCCACCCGGATCTCCCCGACGGTGCTGGCCTCGACGCGGCCGTCCGGGAACTCCAGCACCCCGCACTCCAGTTCACGGCCGGGCACGGCCGCTTCGACGATGACCTTGGGGTCGTGCCGCCGGGCCACCTCGACCGCGGCGTCCAGCTGATCCCAGGCCGTGACGCGGCTCACGCCGATCGACGAGCCACCGCGGGCCGGCTTGACGAACACGGGCAGCCCCAGCCGCTCACGGTCTTCCAGCGACACGGTGGCCGCACGCGGGCGCAGGACGACGTGGTCGCCGACCGGCAGACCGGCGACCACGAGCAGTTTCTTGGTGAATTCCTTGTCCATGCCGGCCGCGCTCGCCAGCACCCCGGCACCCACGTACGGAACTCCGGCGAGCTCGAGCAGCCCCTGGATGGTGCCGTCCTCGCCGTAGGGCCCGTGCAGCACCGGGAACACCACGTCGACCGCGGCCAGCAGGTCTCCGGCGGCCTCCCCCAGAGAGACCAGGTGACCGCGTCGGCCCGGATCGGCGGCCAGCGCCAGTTCGGTGCCGGCCGAGGCGTCGACGTTGGGCAGCGCACCGTCGGTGATCGCCAGGGTCTCGGGCCGCCCGTCGGTGAGCACCCACGACCCTTCCGGTGTGATGCCGACGGGAACCGCCTCGAACCGTTGCGGGTCGAGGTTACGCAGGATGCTGCCTGCGGAAACACACGAGATCGCGTGCTCGGAGCTGCGTCCGCCGTAGACGACGGCGACTCGGATGCGGGCAGTCACAACCTAGAGAGGCTACCGGCCCGGCGGTCTCATGCGGCTCCGAGTGCCTGACGGACATCGTCGACCACATCGTCGGTGTCCTCGATGCCCAGCGAGATCCGGGCGAAGCCCTCGGAGACCGGGTCGCCCCAGCGGGCCCGGCGGTCGACGGAGGTGTGGATCCCGCCGAAACTCGTGGACGCGACCAGCAGCGCGCTTCTGCGGACCAGCTCGTGCACCGCCTCGGCGTCGGCCAGTTCGACGGCGACGATTCCGCCGAACCGCCGCATCTGGGCCGACGCGACGGCGTGGGAAGGATCTTCGGGCAGGCCGGGATACCGCACCGAACGTACGGCCGGGTGGGAACGCAGCATCAGCGCCAGTGCCGCCGCGTTCTGGCACTGCCTGTCGAACCGCAACCCGGCGCTGCCGAGGCTGCGCAGCACGAGCCACGCCTCGAACGCGCCGAGGATCGGTCCGGCGTGCAGCCGCTCCCGCCCGATCCGCTCCAAGAGTTCGGGGTGGCTGCCCGCGACGTAGCCGGCAAGCACGTCGTGGTGGCCGGCGAGGGCCTTGGTGGCGCTGGCCACCACCAGATCGGCGCCGAGAGACAGCGGCTGCTGACCGAACGGGGTGGCTGTGGTGTTGTCCACGACGAGCAAGGCCCGACGTGACCGGCAGATCATCGCCAACCGGTGCAGGTCGACGACGTCGAGGCCGGGATTCGACGGAGTCTCGGCCAGCACCACATCCGCCCCGCGGGCGGCCTCGCACATCTCGGCACACCGCGCCGGGACGACGGTGACGCCGCGCGGCGCGAGGTACTCGTCGGCGTAGGCGCGCACCTGGTAGTAGCCGTCGGCGGGCACCACGAGGGTGTGACCCGGCTCGGCGACGATCCGCAGCACCGCCGTCAGCGCCGCCATTCCGGAACCGAAGGTCAGCGCGCCGGCGGCGCCTTCGAGCTGAGCGAGCGCCGATTCCAGTTGCCGCCACGTCGGGTTGGACTTCCGGCCGTAGCTGT
This sequence comes from Mycobacterium sp. NAZ190054, assembly GCF_001545925.1. Classification (GTDB taxonomy): domain Bacteria; phylum Actinomycetota; class Actinomycetes; order Mycobacteriales; family Mycobacteriaceae; genus Mycobacterium. The sequence continues at coordinate 6,154 of NZ_LMVQ01000068.1, forward strand.
CAAGGGAGTCGTCTTCGTCGGCGGTGAGGTGGTAGGCCGCCGCCGGCACCGGCGGAGGCGCCACCGGCCTTCCCGGAACATGTTCTCCCCCAACAGCTTTGACGCTCCGGGTGGAGTCTCCGTAGGTGCCGGCCATCTGCCCTCACTCCGGCTTGGTGGTGCGCCCGAGCAACAGGGCCACCGCGTCGTCGACGGACAACCCCTTGTGGCAGACCCGGTGGACGGCTTCGGTCAGCGGCATCTCGACGTCGTAGCTGGACGCCAGCGCCAGCACCGACCGGCACGAGGTGACGCCCTCGGCGACATGGCCGCCGGTCGCCTCCCGCGCGGCCGCGATGGTGCCGCCCTTGCCGAGCCGCTCCCCGAAGGACCGGTTCCGCGAGTGCGGGGAGGTACAGGTGGCGACCAGATCACCGATCCCGGCAAGCCCGGCCAGTGTCGCGGGCTTGGCGCCCAACGCGATTCCGAGCCGCATGATCTCGGCCAGCCCGCGGGTGATGATGGCCGCGGCGGTGTTCTCACCGAGCCCGACTCCCGCCGCCATCCCGCAGGCCAGCGCGATGACGTTCTTGCAGGCGCCGCCGACCTCGGCGCCGATGACGTCGGCGTTGGTGTAAGGCCGGAAATACCCGGTGGCCAGGGCCCGTTGCAGGGCCACCGCCCGGCCGGAGTCGCTGCACGCGACGACGGTGGCCGCAGGCTGCTCGTCGGCGATCTCACTGGCCAGGTTCGGCCCGGTGACCACCGCGATCCGCGCCGGGTCGGCTCCGGTCACCTGCGCGATGACCTGACTCATCCGCATCAGCGTGTCCAGTTCGATGCCCTTGGCCAGGCTGACCAGCGAGGCGTCGGCCTCGAGATGGTCTTTCCACAGTTCGAGGTTGCTCCGCAGGGTCTGCGACGGGACGGCCAGCAGCACCGTACACGCGCCGGCGAGCGCTTCGGCGGGATCGCTGGTCGCCTTGATCGATTCGGGCAGCGCGGCGTCGAGATAACCGGGATTGCGATGGGTCCGGTTGATCTCGTCGGCCAGTTCGGCCCGGCGCGCCCACAACATCACGTTGTTGCCGGCATCGGCCAACACTTTCGCCAGGGCCGTTCCCCATGCCCCGGCCCCCATCACCGCCGCCTCTACCACGGCTTCAGATTAACCGGGAATAAGCGACTGGCAGGATGGCGCTCGTGAGCGGCATGAACAACGACCACGCCGACGTCGGTCTGGTGATCGCGGTCAAGCGGCTCACGGCGGCCAAGACACGGCTGGCGCCGATGTTTTCGGCGGCGGCCCGCGAGGACGTCGTGCTGGCCATGCTCGTCGACACCGTCAGCGCGGCGATGGCCGTGCCGGCGCTGCGGTCGGTGCTCATCGTCACCCCCGACCGCGATGCCGCCGACGCCGCCCGGCAGCTGGGCGCCCGGGTGCTGGCCGACCCGACACCGGCGGGCCATCGGGACCCGCTGAACAACGCATTGTCGTCGGCCGAAGCCGTCATCCGGCGAGAGACTCCGAATGTCGTTGTCCTGCAAGGTGATCTGCCTGCGGTCCAGACCCGCGAGCTCGTCGAGGCGATCGACGCGGCCCGGGCGCACCCGCGCAGTTTCGTCGCCGACCGGCACGGTACGGGCACCTCGGCACTGTTCGCCTTCGGCGTCGCGCTCGACCCGCGTTTCGGACCCGACTCCGCACGGCGTCATCGCCGTTCCGGAGCGGTCGAACTGGCCGGGTCGTGGCCCGGCCTGCGCTCGGACATCGACACCCCCGAGGATCTGCTCGCCGCACGTGAGCTCGGCGTCGGTCCGGCGACAGCGCTGGCCATCGGCCGCGTCGTGAATCCGTGACCCATCTCGGTGGCAGAGGCACCCGGGTATAGGGAATCATCGACAGATATGACCGAAGCCCAGACTCGGCAGGACCAGGCGGAGCCCTCCGAGGCATCGGAGACGGTCCCGCCGTCGCCGGTCGCGATACCGCCGGATTCGGCACCCGTGGCGCCGCCTGCGGCGACCTCTTCCCCGGTCGAGAACCCCCTTCCCGAAGACCGCTACCTGAACCGAGAACTGAGCTGGCTGGATTTCAACGCCCGCGTGCTCGCCCTCGCGGCAGATCCGTCGTTGCCGTTGCTGGAACGCGCCAAGTTCCTGGCGATCTTCGCGTCCAATCTCGACGAGTTCTACATGGTGCGCGTGGCCGGGCTGAAACGCCGTGACGAGATGGGGCTGTCGGTGCGGTCGGCGGACGGCCTGTCACCGCGTGAACAGCTGCGCCGCATCAGCGAACGCACCCAGCAGATCGCCAGCCGGCATGCGCACGTCTTCCTGGGCTCGGTGCGGCCCGCGCTGGCCCGGGAGGGCATCGTCATCGTCACCTGGGCCGAACTCGACGAGGCCGAACGCGGCAGGCTCTCCACCTATTTCCACGAACAGGTGTTCCCGGTGCTGACCCCACTGGCCGTCGATCCGGCGCACCCGTTCCCGTTCGTGAGTGGGTTGAGCCTCAATCTCGCGATCACCGTCAGACATCCCGACGACGGTGGACAGCATTTCGCCCGAATCAAGGTGCCCGACAACGTCGACCGCTTCGTCGAGCTGGCCTGCCGGGAGGACACGCCGGGCACGGTGCGTTTCCTCCCGATGGAGGAGCTGATCGCCGCATTCCTGCCGGTGTTGTTCCCCGGGCTGGAGATCGTGGAGCACCACGCGTTCCGGATCACCCGCAACGCGGACTTCGAGGTGGAGGAAGACCGCGACGAGGATCTGCTGCAGGCGCTGGAGCGGGAGTTGGCCCGCCGCCGCTTCGGATCCCCGGTCCGCCTCGAGGTCTCCGACGACATGACCGAGAGCATGCTGGAGCTGCTGCTGCGTGAACTCGACGTCGCACCCGGAGATGTGGTCGAAGTGCCCGGGCTGCTGGATCTGTCCTCGCTGTGGCAGATCTACGGGGTGGACCGGCCCGCGCTCAAGGATCCGCCGTTCGTGCCCGCCACCCCGTCGGCGTTCGGTGAACGCGAGACACCCAAGAGCATCTTCTCGGCGCTGCGCGACGGCGATGTGCTGGTGCACCATCCGTACGACTCGTTTTCCACCACCGTGCAACGGTTCATCGAGCAGGCGGCAGCCGATCCCAATGTGCTCGCGATCAAGCAGACGCTGTACCGCACCTCAGGCGACTCCCCGATCGTCAACGCGCTCATCGACGCCGCCGAGGCCGGCAAGCAGGTGGTGGCGCTGGTGGAGATCAAGGCCCGGTTCGACGAACAGGCGAACATCAAGTGGGCGCGCGCACTCGAACAGGCCGGTGTGCACGTGGTGTACGGCCTGATCGGCCTGAAGACACACTGCAAGACGTGTCTGGTGGTACGCCGTGAGGGGTCGACGATCCGGCGCTACTGCCATGTGGGCACCGGTAACTACAACCCGAAGACCGCGCGGTTGTACGAGGACATCGGCCTGCTGACCGCCGCACCGGACATCGGCGCCGACCTGACCGACCTGTTCAACTCACTGACCGGCTACTCGCGCAAGGAGTCCTACCGCAACCTGCTGGTGGCGCCGTACGGCGTGCGCAAAGGCATCATCGAGCGCATCGAGCGCGAGATCGCCGCCACCAAGGACGGCGCCGAGGGCCGGATCCGCTTGAAGGCCAATGCTTTGGTCGACGAGCAGGTCATCGACGCGCTGTATCGCGCGTCACAGGCCGGTGTGCGTGTCGAGGTCGTCGTCCGTGGCATCTGCGCGCTGCGTCCCGGCGCACCGGGCTTCTCGGAGAACATCACGGTGCGGTCGATCCTCGGCCGGTTCCTCGAGCATTCACGGATCATTCACTTCCGCGCCATCGACGAATACTGGATCGGAAGCGCGGACATGATGCATCGTAATCTCGACCGGCGTGTGGAAGTGATGGCGCAGGTTAAAGATCCACGATTGACCGCCCAGTTGAACGACATCTTCGAATCGGCCGTCGACCCGAGCACCCGGTGCTGGGAGCTCGGCCCCGACGGGCACTGGACGGCCTCGCCGCAGGAAGGCCACACCGTGCGTGACCACCAGCGGTCGATGACGGAACTGCACAGGCAACCGTAGGTTCCCTTTTCCGGGCCGGTGAATGACACGCAGGAGTTGAGGTGCCGAAGGAGCACAAACGGGATGCAGTGGTGAAGAAGTCACCGATCCTGGCCGCCGGCGCGGTGCTGTGGCGCCCCCGGGAATGCACCGGCACATCGGAGCTCGCGATCGTCCATCGTCCGCGGTACGACGACTGGTCCCTACCCAAGGGCAAGGTCGACCCGGGTGAGACCGAACCGCTCACCGCCGTGCGCGAGATCGCCGAAGAGACCGGCTACCGCGCCCGCCTCGGGCGGCGTCTGCCCACCGTCACCTATCCGGTCGAGCACGGCACCAAGAAGGTCCGGTACTGGGCGGCACGCTGCCTGGGCGGCGACTTTCACCCCAACGACGAAGTCGACGAACTGCGGTGGCTCTCCGCCGAGGACGCGATGTCGCTGCTGAGTTACCCGCACGACCGCAAGGTGGTCCGCCATTTCCTCAAGCACCCCGCCGACACCCAGACGGTGCTGATCGTCCGGCACGGCACCGCAGGCGACAAGAAGCGCTATCGCGGTGACGACCGAAAGCGCCCGCTGGACAAGAGGGGCCGCGCCCAGGCCGAATCCCTGGTCGGACAACTACTGGCGTTCGGCGCCGACGAGTTGTTCGCCGCCGACCGGGTGCGGTGCCACCAGACGCTCGATCCGCTGGCCGAGGAGCTCGGCCTGGTGATCCACGACGAGCCGGCACTGACCGAGGAGGCCTATGCGGAGGACCGCAAGGCCGCCCGGCACCGTATCCTCGAGATCGCCGAGAAGTCGGCCACACCGGTGATCTGCACCCAGGGAAAGGTGATCCCCGACCTCATCTCCTGGTGGTGCGAACGCGACGGGGTACGGCCGGACAAGTCCCGCAACCGCAAGGGCAGCACGTGGGTGATGTCGCTGTCGGACGGCCGTCTGGTCGCCGCCGATCACATCAGCAGCCCGTTGCCCCCGAAGAAGTGACGCCGCAATTGAATTCAATGTCGTCGTAGCGACACGCACAGATACGCCGCGGATCTTCCAGATCCGCGGCGTATCCGTGTGAACGTGACTACTTGCGTCCGCGCTTGGCCGGAGCCTTCTTGGCGGGCGCCTTCTTGGCGGCCGTGGCCTTCTTGGCCGGAGCCTTGGTCGCGGCCTTCTTGGCCGGAGCCTTCTTGGCCGGTGCGGCCTTCTTGGCGGCGGTGGCCTTCTTGGCCGGAGCCTTCTTGGCCGCGGTGGCCTTCTTGGCCGGAGCCTTCTTGGCGGCTGCGGCCTTCTTGGCCGGAGCCTTCTTGGCCGCGGTGGCCTTCTTGGCCGGTGCGGCCTTCTTGGCGGCCGCGGCCTTCTTGGCCGGTGCCGCCTTCTTGGCCGGCGCCTTCTTCGCAGCCTTGCGGGCGGTGCTCGTCGCGGTCACACCGCGCTTGACCGCCGGACCCTCGGCCGGAAGCTTCTGTGCGCCAGAGACAACAGCCTTGAACTGAGCGCCGGGACGGAACGCCGGAACCGAGGTGGGCTTTACCTTCACGGTCTCGCCGGTGCGGGGATTGCGCGCCACCCGCGCGGCGCGACGACGCTGCTCGAAAACACCGAAGCCCGTGATGGTGACGCTCTCACCCTTGTGCACGGCGCGCACGATGGTGTCGACGACGTTCTCCACCGCCGCAGTCGCTTGCCGACGATCCGAGCCCAATTTCTCCGTGAGTACGTCGATGAGCTCTGCTTTGTTCATGCAAAACCTCCGAAACCAGTGGCCCTTTCTGGGCCGACTAGTGGACACGGTAAACCCATTGCCTGCTGATTTCCAAGAGCCACGCGCAATTTCAGGCACGCTCAGCGAACTTTTTTCAATCCGCTTGGCCCCCTTACTCTCCTGACGGAGCCCGCGAAAAGGGGGGCTCAGGCGCGGGATTTCAGCCTTTCGGCCGCCCGGTCACGCCGGAAGAGTGCGCGGTTTCCACTCCGGCCTGCGCTGCTCATAATCCTCGATTTCCTCGAGTTTGCGCAGCGTAAGGCCTATATCGTCGAGCCCTTCGAGCAGCCGCCAGGCGGTGTAATCGTCAATGTTGAACGGCACCATCATGGTTCCGGCGGTAATGGTTCGATCTTGAAGATTCACAGTGATTTCCGTCCCAGGATGCTGCTCGATGAGCTTCCACAACAATTCGACGTCATCCTGGGACACTTCCGCCGCCAGCAGCCCCGCCTTGCCGGAGTTGCCCCGGAAGATGTCGGCGAATCGGGACGAGATCACCACCCGGAATCCGAAGTCCATCAGCGCCCAGACCGCATGTTCGCGCGACGAACCGGTTCCGAAATCCGGGCCGGCGACCAGAACCGAGCCTTTGTCGAACGGCGGCAGATTCAGGACGAAGGACGGGTCGGAGCGCCAGGCGGCGAAAAGACCGTCCTCGAATCCCGTTCGGGTCACCCGCTTCAGGTAGACGGCGGGGATGATCTGGTCGGTGTCGACGTTCGAGCGGCGCAGCGGGACGCCGATCCCGGTGTGGGTGCGGAAAGCTTCCATGACAATCTCCTGGGTCTCAGTGGGCTTATTCGCCGGCGAGGTCGGCGGGGGAAGACAGCGTGCCGCGGATCGCGGTGGCGGCGGCCACCGCAGGCGAGACGAGGTGGGTGCGCCCGCCCTTGCCTTGCCTGCCCTCGAAATTCCGGTTCGACGTCGAGGCGCACCGCTCCCCCGGCGCGAGCTGGTCGGGGTTCATCCCGAGGCACATCGAGCAGCCCGCCTGCCGCCACTCCGCCCCTGCGGCGGTGAAAATCTCGCCCAGACCCTCGGACTCGGCCTGCGCGCGCACCCGCATGGACCCCGGCACGACGAGCATCCGGACACCGTCGGCCACCTTGCGGCCACGCAGGACGTCGGCGACCACGCGCAGATCCTCGATCCGCCCGTTGGTGCACGAACCGACGAACACCGCGTCGACCGAGATGTCCCGCATCGGGGTACCCGGGCGAAGGTCCATGTATGCCAAGGCCTTTTCGGCCGCCTGCCGCTCGCCCTCGTCGAAGATCATCTCGGGGTCGGGAACCGCGTCGCTCAGCGGCACGCCCTGGCCGGGATTGGTCCCCCAGGTGACGAACGGGCTCAGCGTCGAGGCGTCGAGGTAGATCTCGGTGTCGAACTGGGCGCCCTCGTCGGTACGCAGCTGGGTCCACGCCTCCACCGCAGCGTCCCACGCGGCGCCCTGCGGAGCGTGCGGGCGACCGCGCAGGAACTCGAAAGTCGTCTCGTCGGGCGCGATCATGCCGGCCCGGGCCCCGGCCTCGATACTCATGTTGCAGATCGTCATCCGGCCTTCCATCGACAGCGATTCGATGGCGCTGCCGCGGTATTCGATCACGTGGCCCTGGCCACCGCCGGTGCCGATCTTGGCGATCACGGCCAGGATGATGTCTTTGGCGCTGACCCCGGGCGGCAGCTCACCGTCGACGTTGACCGCCATCGTCTTGAACGGCCGCAGCGGAAGTGTCTGGGTGGCAAGCACATGCTCGACCTCGGAGGTGCCGATGCCCATCGCCAGCGCGCCGAACGCGCCGTGCGTCGAGGTGTGGCTGTCACCACAGACCACGGTCGTGCCCGGCTGGGTCAGCCCCAGCTGCGGACCGATGATGTGCACGATGCCCTGTTCGACATCGCCCATCGGATGCAGTCGGATCCCGAACTCCGCGCAGTTGCGGCGCAGGGTCTCGACCTGAGTGCGCGAGATCGGATCGGCGATCGGCTTGTCGATGTCGATGGTCGGCACGTTGTGGTCCTCGGTGGCGATCGTCAGATCGGGGCGGCGCACCGTGCGCCCGGCGAGCCGCAATCCGTCGAAGGCCTGGGGGCTGGTGACCTCATGGAGGATGTGCAGGTCGATGTAGATGAGGTCCGGCTGGCGCGCGGCACCTTCACCGGTTCCGGGAACGACGACATGGTCACTCCACACCTTCTCGGCGAGCGTGCGGGGCTGATTCGCGATGGCCATCTTGACTGTCTCACAATCTGGGAAGCTAGTATCTCCTTGTGAGACAGAATAGCGGCATCGGCGTGTTGGACAAAGCGGTCACCGTGCTTCACGCGGTGGCCGAGTCTCCCTGCGGACTCGCCGATCTCTGCGAGCGCACCGACCTGCCGCGGGCGACCGCGCACCGACTCGCCGTCGGGCTGGAGGTACACCGGCTGCTCGCTCGCGACGGCGACGGGCAGTGGCGGCTGGGCCCCGCCCTCGTCGAACTCGCCGGGCACGTCAAGGATCCGCTGCTGGCGGCCGGTGCGGTGGTCCTGCCGCGGCTGCGCGAATTGACCGGGGAGAGCGTGCAGTTGTATCGCCGGGAGGGCACCACCCGGATCTGCATCGCGGCGCTGGAGCCGCCCGCCGGCCTCCGCGACACCGTGCCCGTCGGCACGCGGTTGCCGATGACGGCGGGTTCGGGCGCCAAGGTGCTGCTCGCCTTCGCCGACACGGCCACCCAGCAGGCGGTGCTGCCCTCGGCCAAGTTCACCGACCGCACGCTGGCCGAGGTGCGCAAGCGGGGATGGGCGCAGAGTGCCGCGGAACGCGAGCCGGGGGTCGCCAGCGTCTCGGCACCGGTCCGCGACGGCCGCGGCGGCGTCATCGCCGCGGTCTCGGTCTCCGGACCGATCGACAGGATGGGAAGGCGCCCGGGCGCCCGCTGGGCGGCGGACCTGGTGGCCGCCGCGGATGCGTTGACGCGCCGGCTGTAGCCGGCATCCTGCCCGCGGGACCGCGGGCAGGTGCGCAGAGAAGTACTTGTACCCCCGATGGGATTCGAACCCACGCTACCGCCGTGAGAGGGCGGCGTCCTAGGCCGCTAGACGACGGGGGCTAGAACTAGTGCCGGTTGGAAAGCATAGCTCAGGTGAGAATGCAGACCTAATCAGTGGCTTTGGCTGGGGTACCAGGACTCGAACCTAGAATGGCTGAACCAGAATCAGCTGTGTTGCCAATTACACCATACCCCATTGGCTGCTTGTAACCGCTGGTCACAAGCCCTTTTTCGGTCCGACACGCCTCGGTGTCACCGTGACGCGCCTTCTGTGCGGACCGACGAGCAGACTACCAAAGATTTCGGGGTGGTTTTTCACGCCTCCACCGTCGCGGTCGCCGCGGCGTGGTCCCGCCCCGCCCGCAACCGTGCCAAGCTGCGGTCACGGCCGAGAAGCTCCAGCGACTCGAACAGCGGCGGGCTCACCGACGAGCCCGTCGCGGCCACGCGGACCGGGCCGAAGGCCTTGCGGGGTTTGAGCTCGAGCCGTTCGATCAGCGCGCCCTTGAGCGCCTCCTCGATGGTCGCCACGTCCCACGACGCGATGCCCTCAAGCACCTCCAGGGCCGCGTCGAGCACCGGCACCGCCTCTGCCTTGAGCTCTTTGGCCGCCGACTTCTCGTCGAGGACGAACGACCCGTCGTCGAGAAACCTCAGCAGTCCCCACGCGTCGCCGAGCACCACGATCCGGGTCTGCACCAGCCGGGCCGCCTCGGCGAACCGGGCGTCGTCGAGCCCGGTGTGGTGGCCGTGGGCGGCGAAATAGGCGGCGAGCCGGCGGGCGAACTCGGCTTCGTCGAGCATCCGGATGTGCTCGGCGTTGAGCGCGTCGGCCTTCTTCTGGTCGAATCTGGCCGGATTCGAGTTGACGTCGGCGACGTCGAACGCGGCGACCATCTCCGCGAGGCTGAAGATGTCGCGGTCGTCGGCGATCGACCAGCCCAGCAGGGCAAGGTAATTCAGCAGACCCTCGGGGATGAAACCCCGCTCCCGGTGCAGGAACAGGTTGGATTGCGGGTCCCGCTTGGACAGCTTCTTGTTGCCTTCACCGAGCACCGACGGCAGGTGCGCGAACTGCGGTGTCATATCCGTCACACCGATGCGGATCAGCGCGGCGTAGAGCGCGAGCTGACGCGGCGTCGACGGCAGCAGATCCTCACCGCGCAGGACGTGTGTGATTTTCATCAACGCGTCGTCGACCGGATTGACCAAGGTGTACAACGGCTCTCCGGTGCCCCGGGTCAGCGCGAAATCCGGTACCGACCCCGCGGGGAAGGTCGTCTCGCCGCGCACGAGGTCATTCCAGGTGAGGTCGGTGTCGGGCATCTTCAGCCGCACGACGGGCCGGCGGCCCTCGGCGCGGAACGCCGCGCGCTGCTCGTCGGTCAGGTCACGGTCGTAGTTGTCGTAACCGAGTTTCGGGTTGCGGCCGGCCGCGAGGTGGCGGGCCTCGACCTCCTCTGCGGTCGAGAACGCCTCGTAGGCCTCACCGGCGGCCAGCAGGCGGTCGATCACGTCGAGGTAGATCTCGCGACGCTGCGACTGGCGGTAGGGCGCGTACGGCCCGCCGATCTCGGGGCCCTCGTCCCAGTCCATCCCGAGCCACCGCAGCGCGTCCAGCAGCGCCTGGTAGCTGTCCTCGCTGTCACGGGCGGAGTCGGTGTCCTCGATGCGGAACACGAACGTGCCACCGGTGTGTCGGGCGTAGGCCCAGTTGAACAGCGCGGTCCGGATCAGGCCGACGTGCGGCGTCCCGGTCGGCGACGGACAGAATCTGACACGAACCGCTGCCTGCGCACTCGCCGTATCCGAGGTCGTCACGATTTTCCTTTTCTCACAACGGGATTGGTGAGGGTTCCGATGCCCTCGACGGTGATGCTGACGTTGTCGCCGTGCTCGAGGGGGCCCACCCCCGCCGGGGTTCCGGTCAGGATGAGATCACCGGGGAGCAGGGTCATCACCGCCGAGATCCACTCGACGATCGCGCCGATGTCGTGGATCATCAACGACGTCCGGCTGCGTTGCTTGACTTCGCCGTTGACCTCGGTGCGGATCTCCAGATCGGAAGGGTCCAGGTCGGTGACGATCCACGGACCGACCGGGCAGAACGTGTCGTGGCCCTTGGCGCGCATCCACTGGCCGTCCTTGCGCTGCTGATCGCGGGCCGACACATCGTTGGCGATGGTGTAACCCAGGATGTTCTCGGCGGCGCGCGAGGCCGGAACGTCCTTGCAGGGGCGCCCGATCACCGCCGCCAACTCACCCTCGAAGTGCACCGGATCGGCGTCGGCGGGCAGTTGGATGGGCGTGTAGGGCCCGATGATCGCGGTGTTCGGTTTCAGGAAGATGATCGGGTCCTCGAACGTGCCGCCACCCATCTCCTCGATGTGCGCAGCGTAGTTCTTCCCCATGCACACCACCTTGCTGGCCAGGATCGGAGCCAGCAGGCGCACATCGGCCAGCGGCCACTGCCGGCCGGTGAAGGTCGGGGTGCCGAAAGGGTGCTCGGCGATCTCGCGGGCGATCGCAGCGCCCGGGTCCTCGGGCGGACCTTCGATCGCGACGAAGGCGACTCCATCGGGGCTGGCAATTCGTCCGAGACGCATGCCGCCAGCCTAGTGCCCGGCGCATCGGCCGCCGCGGGCACGGCACGGACCCCACAGTGTTTCACATTCTGGGATCACAGTTCAGTACCGTGAGACAGCGTGGAACCATGGCGCCATGGGCACCACCACGATCACCTCGATGAGACGCTGGTCGATGCTGGCGATCGGGCTGCTGGCCACCCTGTGCGCCAACGTGTTCATCAACGGTGTGGCGTTCCTCATCCCCACTCTGCACGGCGAACGCGGCCTCGATCTCGCGGCGGCGGGCCTGATGTCCTCGCTGCCCAGCCTCGGGATGGTGGTGACGCTGATCGCCTGGGGCTACGTCGTGGACCGCGTGGGTGAACGGGTGGTGCTGACGCTCGGCTCGGGGCTGACCGCGGCGGCCGCGTTCGCCGCGGCCGGTGCGGACTCCCTTGTGACGACGGGAATTTTCCTGTTCCTGGGCGGCATGGCGGCCGCGAGCAGCAACACCGCCAGCGGACGGCTGGTGGTCGGCTGGTTCGACGCCGAGCGGCGCGGCCTCGTGATGGGTATCCGGCAGACCGCCCAGCCGCTGGGAGTCGGTATCGGCGCGCTGGTGATCCCCCGGCTCGCCGGAGCCGAGGGCGTCTCGGCCGCCCTGCTGTTTCCGGCCGTCGTGTGCGCGGTGGCGGCGGTGTTGTGCGCCGTCGCGGTGATCGACCCGCCCCGGCCCGCGCGTGCCGAGGCCGACCACAGCGCCCTGTCCAACCCGTATCGCGGCTCGCCGATGCTGTGGCGCGTCCACCTGACGTCCGTGCTGCTGGTCGTGCCGCAGGTGATGGTGTGGACGTTCACACTGGTGTGGCTCATCTCCGAGCGGGGCTGGTCTGCCGAATCCGCGGGCGTGCTGGTGATGGCGGCCCAGATCCTGGGCGCCGCCGGCCGGATCGGAGCAGGCCGCTGGTCGGACATGTTCGTCAAGCGCTCCGGCGACGTGATCGCCTCCCGGTTGCGCCCGATCCGGATGATCGCCGCCGCCGCGGCGGCCGCGATGGCGCTGCTGGCCGTCACCGACTGGATGGGCTCACCGGTGAGCATCGCGTTGATGGTCGCCGCGTCGGTGATCACGGTGTCGGACAACGGTTTGGCGTTCACGTTGATCGCCGAGTACGCCGGTCCGTTCTGGAGCGGACGGGCCCTGGGCACACAGAACACCAGCCAGCTGTTCGCCCAGGGGGTGGCTCCGCCACTGTTCGGCGGACTGATCGCGGTCGCCGGCTACCCGGTGGCGTTCGCGGTGTGTGCGCTGTTCCCGTTGCTGGCGATCCCGGCGGTGCCGCTGTCGGTCAAGACGGATCGGTAAGGCGTCTACAGCTTTCCGAGGATCCGCTCGCCGACCTGGGTGGTCGACAGCCTCTCGTCACCCCGGGTGGCCAGATGTTCGGCGACGGCCTGGTCGACCCGCGTGGCGGCGTCGATCTCGGCCATGTGGGCCAGCAGAAGCGAGACCGACATGATGGCCGCCGTCGGATCGGCGATGCCCTGTCCCGCGATGTCGGGCGCGCTGCCGTGCACCGGCTCGAACATGGACGGATTCGTCAGCGTGGCATCGATGTTGCCGCTGGCGGCCAGCCCGATACCACCGCACACCGCCGCGGCGAGGTCGGTGATGATGTCACCGAACAGGTTGTCGGTGACGATGACGTCGAACCGGCCCGGGTCGGTGACCATGTGGATGGTCGCGGCGTCGACGTGCTGGTAGGCGACCTCGACCTCCGGGAACTCGGCGGCCACCGTCTGGACCGTGCGCCACCACAGCGATCCGGCGTTGGTCAGCACGTTGTTCTTGTGCACCAGGGTCAGATGCCTGCGGCGCTGCTGCGCCCGCTTGAACGCGTCCTGCACCACCCGGCGCACGCCGTAGGCGGTGTTCACGCTGACCTCGGTGGCGACCTCGTGCGGCGTCCCGACGCGGATCGCGCCGCCGTTGCCGGTGTAGGGGCCCTCGGTGCCCTCCCGCACCACGACGAAGTCGATCTCCGGGTCACCGGCGAGCGGGCTCTGCACCCCCGGGTAGAGCCGGCCCGGCCGCAGGTTGATGTGGTGGTCGAGTTCGAACCGGATGCGCAGCAGCAGCCCGCGTTCGAGCACACCGCTGGGCATCGAGGGATCGCCGATCGCGCCGAGCAGGATCGCGTCGTGGCCCTTCAGCTCCTCCAGCACGGAGTCCGGCAGGACCTCGCCGGTGCGGTGGTAGAGCCGCGCGCCGAGGTCGTACTCGGTCTTCTCCACGCCGGGCAGCACGGCGTCGAGCACCTTGAGTGCCTCGCCGATGACTTCCGGTCCGATGCCGTCACCGGCGATCACTGCCAACTTCATCGACGGGCTCACGTCAGGTCCACCACTTCCAGCGTCACGGCGTTCACATCGCGGCCGATGGCGGCGAGGACGTCCTCGGGAACTTCACGGTCGAGTCGCAGCATGATCGTCGCTCCGCTGCCGTCGGCGTCCTGGCTCAGCTGTGCGGCCAGGATGTTCACCGCCGCACCGCCGAGCAGAGTGCCGATCTTGCCGAGCGCGCCGGGCTGGTCGTCGTAGTTGATGATCAGGTTGACGCCCTCGGCGCGCAGATCCAGGTTGCGGCCGTTGATCTGGACGATCTTCTCGACCAGCTGAGGCCCCGACAGCGTGCCCGAGACATTGACCGTCGAACCGTCGGCGGCCACCCCGCGGACGTCGACGACGCTGCGGTGGTTCGGGCTCTCGCTCTCGGTGTCGATCGAGGCCTCGACACCGCGCTCGGCGGCCAGCGCCGGGGCGTTGACGAACGTGACCTGGTCCTCGATGACCGCGGAGAACAGGCCGCGCAACGCCGAGAGCCGCAGCACCCCGACGTCTTCGGAGGCCAGCTCGCCGCGGACCTGCACGCAGAGGTTGGTGGGCAGCTCGGCGGACAGGGCACCGACGAGCAGACCGAGCTTGCGGGCCAGGTCCAGCCACGGCGCCACCTCCTCGCCGACGACGCCGCCACCGACGTTGACCGCGTCGGGAACGAACTCGCCCGCCAGCGCGAGTTTCACGCTCGCCGCGACGTCGGTGCCGGCCCGGTCCTGCGCCTCCGCGGTGGACGCCCCGAGGTGCGGGGTCACCACGACCTGCGGCAGCTCGAACAGCGGGCTGTCGGTGCACGGCTCGGTGGAGAACACGTCCAGGCCCGCGCCGCGGACGTGGCCGCTGGTGATCGCGTCGGCGAGGGCGGCCTCGTCGATCAGCCCACCGCGGGCCGCGTTGACGATGATCACGCCCGGCTTGGTCTTGGCCAGCGCCTCCTCGCCGATCAGGCCGGCAGTCTCCTTGGTCTTGGGCAGATGCACGGAGATGAAGTCGGCGCGGCCGAGGAGTTCGTCGAGCGAGAGGAGCTCGATCCCCAGCTGGGCGGCGCGCGCCTGGGACACATACGGGTCGTAGGCGGTGATGTGGGCACCGAAAGCGGCGAGCCGCTGGGCCACCAGCTGACCGATGCGGCCGAGACCGACCACACCGACCGTCTTGCCGAAGATCTCGGTGCCCGAGAACGACGAACGCTTCCAGGTGCGCTGACGCAGTGTCGCGTCGGCCGCGGGGATCTGCCGGGCGGCCGACAGCAGCAGCGCCAGGGCGTGCTCGGCGGCGCTGTGGATGTTGGAGGTCGGTGCGTTGACCACCAGCACCCCGCGGGCGGTGGCGGCGTCGACGTCGACGTTGTCCAGGCCCACACCCGCGCGCGCGACGATCTTCAGTTTGGGCGCCGCGGCGAGGACTTCGGCGTCGACCGTCGTCGCCGAGCGCACCAGCAGCGCATCGGCGTCGGCCACCGCCGCCAGCAGCTTCTCCCGATCCGGCCCATCGACCCAGCGGACCTCGACCTGGTCGCCCAGGGCCTCCACCGTCGATTGGGCCAGCTTGTCGGCGATCAGTACCACAGGAAGACTCACGGGTCCTCAGCCTAATGGGCTCTAATGGCGTCGTGGAATTGACCGTCGTCGGGAGTGGGCCCAACGGACTGGCCGCAGCCGTGATCTGCGCACGAGCCGGGATATCGGTGCGGGTGGTCGAAGCGCAGCCGACCCCCGGCGGCGGCGCGCGCACGCTGCCGGACCCGGAGTTCGGCGGTGTGACGCACGACATCTGCTCGGCCGTGCACCCGCTGGCGCTGGCGTCGCCGTTCTTCGCCGAGTTCGATCTGCCCGCCCGGGGCGTGACGCTGGCGGTACCCGAGATCTCGTACGGCAATCCGCTGCCCGGCCGCCCGGCGGCCATCGGCTACCGCGACATCACGCGCACCTGCGCGGAGCTCGACGACGGTGCGTCGTGGCGACGGCTGCTCGGACCGTTGGCCGCCGACTGCGACGGTGTGGTCGGGTTGCTGCTGGGCGACAAGCGTTCGATACCGCCGAGCCTGCCCGCGGCGTTGCGGGTCGCCCCCCGGCTGCTGGCGCAGGGCAGCCCCGCGTGGGGCACCCTGGCCGGCGAGGACGCCCGCGCGCTGTTCACCGGCGTTGCGGCGCATACGATTTCGCGGATGCCGTCGCTGGTCTCCGCCGGCGCCGGCCTGATGCTGGCCACCCTCGGCCACGCGGTCGGCTGGCCGATCCCCGTCGGCGGGTCACAGGCGATCCCGGACGCGCTGATCGCCGACCTCCGCGCGCACGGCGGCGAACTGGTCGTCGGCGAGCAGGTGACCAGCCCGCCGTCGGGAGTCGTGCTCTACGACACGGCGCCGACGGCGCTGCTGGACCTCTACGGCGACCGGCTGCCCGCCGGCTACGCGAAAACGTTGCGCCGGTACCGATACGGACCCGGGGTGGCCAAAGTCGACTTCGTGCTGTCCGACGACATCCCGTGGCGGGACGACCGCCTGCGTGACGTACCGACGCTGCACATGGGCGGTGACCGCGCCACGATGGCGTTGGCGGAGAAGGAGATCGGGGCGGGCAGGCACCCGCGCCGGCCGATGGTGCTGGCCTCGCTCCCCCACCTGGCCGACCCGGGCCGCATCGACGCACACGGCCGTCGGCCGCTGTGGACCTACGCCCACGTGCCCTCGGGTTCGACCGTCGACATGGCCGAGGCGGTCACCGAGGTGTTCGAACGGTTCGCGCCCGGCTTCCGCGATGTGGTGGTCGGTGTGCGCAGCGTCCCCGCGGCGCGACTGTCCGAGCACAACGCCAACCTGGTCGGTGGCGACATCGGCGTCGGCGGGAACAACATGATCGGTGCGCTGACCGGGCCGGCGCTGCGCTGGAACCCATGGTCGACACCGATACCGAAGGCGTACCTGTGTTCGTCGGCCACCCCGCCCGGCAGCGGCGTGCACGGGATGGCCGGCTTCTACGCCGCGCGCACCGTGCTGCGGCGCGAATTCGGCATCAAGGATCTGCCCTCGCTCGCCCCGCCGGCCCGGTGATTCGGCGCGTAGGGTGACGGGATGACAAAAGTCGCGGTCATCTACTACTCGGCGACCGGGCACGGCACCGCGATGGCCAATCGCGTCGCGGCCACCGCCGAAGCCGCCGGCGCCGAGGTGCGGCTGCGACACATCGCCGAAACCCGCGATCCGAAGACGTTCGCCAACAACCCGGCGTGGGCGGCGAATTACGAAGCGACGAAAGATCTTCCGGCCGCCACCGGCGACGACATCGTGTGGGCCGACGCGGTGATCTTCGGCTCGCCCACCCGGTTCGGCAACACCGCCTCGCAGTTCCGCGCCTTCATCGACCGGCTCGGCGGGCTGTGGGCCCAGGGCAAGCTCGCCGACAAGGTCTACGCCGGCTTCACGTCGTCACAGACCGCCCACGGCGGCCAGGAGACCACGCTGATCACCCTCTACATCACGCTGATGCACTTCGGCGGGATCATCGTGCCGCCCGGCTACACCGACGGGGTCAAGTTCGCCGACGGAAATCCGTACGGCGTGGGCCACATCACCGGCCCCGAGAACCGTGATGAGCTCGACGACGCGACGTTGGCCGCGCTCGACCACCTGGCCCGGCGCGTGGTCGGCGTCGCCGACCGGCTGGGTTAGCACGTTCAGGCGGGTTCGCCGCCCTTGGGCAGCGTCCGCATCGCCGTCCGGACGGCCAGATAGATCAACGTCGAGGTCACCAGGAATATCCGCCACCCCATGGCGATGCGCGCCACCGCCAGCATGCCTTCCTGGTCGGTGTCGTAGAGATGGAACTGCACCGCGAACCGCGTGGCCGACACCGCGGCCATCATCAGTGTGACCAGGTCGAACGCCCTGCGGACGCGGCGGGTGCGCCGCCAGGTGTCGTCGCGGCCGGTCATCCACGCCCACACGACGCCGATCAGCGGGCGGCCGACGACCACCGACCCGGTGAACACCAGCGCCAACGCCAGGTACATCCAGATGCCGGGCAGGTAGAAGTCCTTGGCCTGCCCGGTGACCAGCGCGAACCCTGCCCCGGCGGCGATCCCGGCGAAGCCGAACAGCGCGGGCCGGGTCGACTCCCGCCGCACCAGCTGCCACGTCAGCACGCCGGCGCCGGCGGCCACCGCGGCGATCAGTGCGGGCATCAGCCCGGCGACCGCGTTGAGCGCGGCGAACACCGTCACCGGCAACGCGGTGTACACCAGCCCGCGGATCCCGCCGGCACGGGCCAGCAGAGCCGAGGCCGGTGTCTCACTGCCCGTCATGAGCACCGAGACTACCGACCCCGTGATTTGGGCGTAGTTGGTCAAGCCTGCGTTGACCAACTACGCCCAAATCGCGGAAAAGCTAGGCCGTTTCGGTGATGGGGCGGTCGACCCAGCTCATCAGGTCGCGCAGCTGCTTGCCGGTGACCTCGATGGGGTGCTCGGCGTTCTGCTTGCGCAGAGCCTCGAGCTCCTTGTTGCCGCCCTCGACGTTCGCGACCAGGCGCTTGACGAAGGTGCCGTCCTGGATGTCCTTGAGGATCGCGCGCATGCGGTCCTTGGTGGCGTCGTCGATCACCCGCGGACCGGACAGGTAACCACCGAACTCCGCGGTGTCGGAGATCGAGTAGTTCATCCGGGCGAGGCCGCCCTCGTACATCAGGTCGACGATGAGCTTGAGCTCGTGCAGCACCTCGAAGTAGGCCATCTCGGGCGCGTAACCCGCCTCGACCATGATGTCGAAGCCGGCCTTCACCAGCTCCTCGGTGCCGCCGCAGAGCACGGCCTGCTCACCGAACAGGTCGGTCTCGGTCTCTTCCTTGAAGTCGGTCTTGATGACGCCGGCCCGCGCTCCGCCGATCGCCTTCGCATACGACAGGCACAGCGCCTGGCCCTCACCCTTGGGATCCTGGTCGACCGCGATCAGGCAGGGCACACCCTTGCCGTCGACGAACTGGCGACGCACCAGGTGGCCGGGGCCCTTCGGGGCGACCATGCCGACGGTGACGTTGGCGGGCGGCTTGATCAGGCCGAAGTGGATGTTCAGGCCGTGGCCGAACAGCAGCGCGTTGCCGTCCTCGAGGTGCGGCTCGATCTCCTTGGCGAAGATCTCGGCCTGGGCGGTGTCGGGCGCCAGCAGCATGATGACGTCGGCCCACTTGGCGACCTCGGCCGGGGTGTCCACCTCGAGGCCCTGCTCGGTGACCTTCTCGCGCGACTTGGAGCCCTCGCGCAGACCGACCTTCACCTGTACGCCGGAGTCGCGCAGGCTCAGCGAGTGGGCGTGGCCCTGGCTGCCGTAGCCGATGACGCCGACCTTGCGGTTCTGGATGATCGACAGATCCGCGTCGTCGTCGTAGAACATCTCAACTGCCATCTTCGTGAAACTTCCTTCTTCTGTGTGCTTTTCGGTACTTACTTGGTGCTGATTCCGCGAGGGCCGCGGGACAGCGACACCACCCCGGACTGGACGATCTCCCGGATCCCGTAAGGCTCGAGCACCCTCAGCAGCGCTTCGATCTTTCCAGGTGTCCCGGTGGCCTCGACGGTCAGTGACTCGTTGGAGACGTCGACGACCTTGGCGCGGAACAGGTTGACGGCCTCGATGACCTGACCGCGGGTGGCGGCGTCGGTGCGGACCTTGATCAGCGCGAGCTCGCGGGAGACGGAGTTCTCCTCGTCCTGCTCGACGATCTTGATCACGTTGACCAGCTTGTTGAGCTGCTTGGTGATCTGCTCCAGTGGTGATTCCTCCACGTCGACCACGATGGTCATCCGGGAGAGGTCCTTGTGTTCGGTCCCCCCGACGGCCAGCGACTGGATGTTGTAGCCGCGGCGGGAGAACAGCGACGCCACGCGGGCCAGCACGCCGGGCTTGTCCTCGACGAGCACCGACAGCGTGTGGGTGGTGCTCATCGGCGTGCTCCGTTCTTCGCGCAAGCGCTCATGCCCGCCCCGATGTTCTTCGCGCAAGCGCTCATCATGCGTGCCCCTCTTCGTTGTCGAACAGCGGCCGGATTCCGCGCGCGGCCTGGATCTCATCATTGCTGGTGCCTGCGGCGACCATCGGCCAGACCTGGGCGTCGGCGCCGACGACGAACTCGATCACCACCGGACGGTCGTTGATGGCGCGCGCCTGAGCGATCACGTCGGCAACGTCTTCCTCACGCTCGCAACGCAATCCGACGCATCCCAGCGCCTCGGACAGCTTGACGAAGTCCGGGATGCGGCGGGTGTGGGTGGCCAGATCGGTCTGGCTGTACCGCTCCTCGTAGAACAGCGTCTGCCACTGCCGCACCATGCCGAGGTTGCCGTTGTTGATCAGCGCGACCTTGATCGGCACCCCCTCGATGGCGCACGTCGCCAGCTCCTGATTGGTCATCTGGAAGCAGCCGTCGCCGTCGATCGCCCACACCTCGGCCTCCGGACGGCCCATCTTGGCGCCCATCGCCGCCGGCACCGCGAAGCCCATGGTGCCCAGACCACCGGAGTTGATCCAGGTCTTCGGGTTCTCGTAGGAGATGAACTGCGCCGCCCACATCTGGTGCTGCCCCACGCCGGCCACGTAGACGGCGTCCGAGCCGGCCATCTTGCCCAGCGTCTCGATCACGAACTCCGGCGACAGGCTGCCGTCGCTCTGCGGGCCGTAGCTCAGCGGGTAGGTCGACTGGATCCCGCGCAGGTACTCCCACCAGTTGTCCAGAAGGGTCGACGCGGTGGTGCCGTCGCGGCGCAGCACCTCGATCAGATCGGTGATGACGGCCTTGACGTCGCCCACGATCGGCACGTCGGCGTGGCGGTTCTTGCCGATCTCGGCCGGGTCGATGTCGGCGTGGATCACCTTGGCCTCGGGCGCGAACGAGTCCAGCTTGCCCGTCACGCGGTCGTCGAACCGGGTGCCCAGCGCGATCAGCAGATCGCTGCGCTGCAGCGCGGCCACCGCGGCGACGGTGCCGTGCATTCCCGGCATACCCATGTTCTGCGGATGGCTGTCCGGGAACGCGCCGCGCGCCATCAGCGTGGTCACGACCGGGATGCCGGTGAGCTCGGCCAGGTCCAGCAGCTGCTCACTGGCCTCGCCCCGGATCACCCCGCCGCCGACGTAGAGCACCGGCTTGCGTGCCTCGGCGATGAGCTTGGCCGCCTCGCGGATCTGGCGGTTGTGCGGTTTGGTGTTCGGCTTGTAGCCGGGCAGCTCGAACTGCGGCGGCCACGCGAAGGTGCACTCGCCCTGCAGGATGTCCTTGGGGATGTCGACCAGCACCGGTCCGGGCCGTCCGGTGGAGGCGATGTGGAACGCCTCGGCGATGACGCGCGCGATGTCGTCACCGTCGCGCACCAGGAAGTTGTGCTTGGTGACCGGCATCGTGATGCCCGAGATGTCGGCTTCCTGGAACGCGTCGGTGCCGATCAGGCCACGTCCGACCTGACCGGTGATCGCCACCATCGGGATCGAGTCCATGTACGCGTCGGCCAGCGGCGTCACGAGGTTGGTCGCACCGGGACCGGAGGTCGCCATGCACACCCCGACCCGGCCGGTGGCGTGCGCGTAGCCGCTGGCCGCGTGCCCGCCGCCCTGCTCGTGCCGCACCAGGACGTGGCGCAGCTTCTGGGAGTCGAACAGCGGGTCGTAGACCGGCAGCACGGCACCACCCGGGATGCCGAAGATGACCTCGACTCCGAGTTCCTCGAGCGACCGGATGACCGCTTGGGCTCCGGTGAGCTGTTGGGGGGCAATCTTTTTCGGCGATGCCGGGGCTGTCGCGGAGTTGTGCTTCGCGGCAGCCGCAGACCCGATCGTCGGGGTCGCCGACTGCTCGGGCGGTCGCTTTGTCGGTGCGCTCACGGTGTCCTCTGGTTCTTCTCGGTCGGCTGATCTTCTCAAATCGGTGCTGCGGCAACAAAAAACCCCCGTCAGCCCAGCGGCTGCACGAGGGTTGCGCGTCGATGCTGTTTTGCTATGCCCGAATCAGGGCCAGCGCGGCATCAACGCGCAAGCCAATTACTACGAGCAAGGTCTGCATAGCAGACGACGGTAGCCGCCGAACCGGCCGAAGGTCAAATCGCTGCACGGTGCGATGATGGCGGCATGCGCACTCCTTCGTCCTCGGAGTCGGCCCCCGTCGTCATCAGAATCTCACCGATGGCCCATGTGGCGATCGGCTTCCTGACCGTGGCCATGCTCGCCGTGGTGTTCGCCGGCCCGCCGTGGTTCATCCTGCTGTTGCTGATCCCGGCGATCCTGTCGACCGTGGTGATGCGCTACCGCACGGTCGCCGGCCGCGACACCGTCACCGCGCGCACCATGCTGCGCAGCCACACCGTCCGCTGGGACGAGATCGACGGTCTGCGGTTCGGACGCACCGCGTGGGCGGTGGCGCACAAGCGCGACGGCACCGAGCTGTCGCTGCCGGCCGTGACGTTCTCGACGCTGCCGCTGTTGACCGCGGCCAGCGGCGGACGGGTGCCCAACCCGTACGAGTAGGACCCTCAGGCCAGCGGGTTCGTCCCGTTGAGGAGCACCCAGATCGCGACGCCGGCACCCACACCGAGCAGCAGCGCGGCGAACGATCCGATGAACGGACGGCGCGCCCAGCCGCGGCCCGCGTCCAGGCCGTAGCGGCCGGGGCCGACCAGGATGATCGCCGCGACGGCGCAGACCAGCACGAGCTGGTATTCGTGGCCGTCGGTCAGGAACGCCGAGAGCCGGGCCTCCTGGTGCGCGAGCGTCGCCTCGGCCAGGACCGAGGTGACGAGGTAGCCCAGCGCTCCGGCCGCGGCGATCGGGGTGAACAGCCCGATCACCAGCAGCACGCCCGCGGCGATCTGACCGCCGGCGGCGACATAGGTGAGGATGTCGGCGTGCCGGAACCCGGCGTCGCTCAGTGAGTCGCGGAAGCCGTCCAGGCCGGGCCCGCCCCACCAGCCGAACACCTTCTGCAGCCCGTGTCCGATGAGCAGGACACCCACCGCGACGCGCAGCAGGAGCAACCCGAGATCCTGGGTGCCTCTGCGGTCGTCGCGCCGGTCCGCGTCGACGACACCGACCTCGGTGGGCGCGGCCGTCCCCCCGTAGGCACCGGGCGCCAGGCCGCCGGCCGGCTGCACGTACGGCAGCGGTTCCGGGTCGTTGAGCATCGCGAACGGCTGCTGACCAGCCGGTTTGGCCGCGTCGTAGCGGGGAATGGCGGTGGTTTCGAAGTCGCCGCCGTAGTTCGCCGACGGGAGGTCGTCTTCAGGGTCCACCAGGCTCGCCGAGGCGGGCCGCCCAGCCGAAGCGTCGGGCCGCTGCCAGGGGCCTGGGTCATGGGGGCTCGTCACGTCAGCCAGGGTAAGTGCTGTCCGGCTCTCAACCGGGGATTGGCGCGGCGCGTTGAGCACGTGTTTCTTTCGCCCGCCCCAGGTCGCAGCCGGAGCGCGTGGCGGACCCGGCCCGGCGATCCGTAACCTGGCCTGCATGAGCGAGCGTCGGTCGTCGTGGCCTTTCGTCGTGCTGCTGAGCGCGGCGCTGCTTGCCGGTGCCGGCTGCGCCCGGTTCGACTCCGCCCAGTCCCAGCCGTTCACGACCGAGCCGCAACTGGCCCCCGGTCCGACGTCGACGCCGCCGCCACCGCCTCCGCTGCCGGCCAAGCCGTTCCCGAAGGAGTGTCCGGCCCCCGGCGTCATGCAGGGCTGCCTGGAGAGCACCAGCGGGCTGATCATGCTGCCCGACAGCCAGTCCGCGCTGGTCGCCGAACGCACCACCGGCGCGGTCAAGCAGGTGTCCGTCCGCGCCGAACCGATCTCCAAGATGGTGATCCCCGTCGACCCGGCCGGCGACGGCGGCCTGATGGACATCGTGATGTCGCCGACGTTCACCCAGGACCGGCTGATGTACGCCTACATCAGCACGCCCACCGACAACCGGGTGGTGCGCATCGTCGAGGGCGACCCGCCCAAGCCGATCCTGACCGGCATCCCCAAGGGCGCGACCGGCAACACCGGTTCGCTGATCTTCACCAGCCCGACCACGCTGGTGGTGCAGACCGGCGACGCCGGGAACCCGGCGCTGGCCGCTGATCCGGGTTCGATGGCGGGCAAGCTGCTCCGCATCGAGCAGCCCACCACCGTCGACCAGGCCCCGACCACGACCGCGCTGTCCGGGCTGGGACCGGGCGGAGGCGTGTGCATCGATCCCGCCGACGAATCGCTCTACGTCACCGACCGGACCCCGACGGCCGACCGGCTGCAGCGCATCACCAAGGACTCCAAGGTCTCGACGGTGTGGACGTGGCCGGACCGTCCCGGTGTGGCCGGCTGCGCCGCGCTCGACGGCACCGTGCTGGTCAACCTCGTCAACACCAAGCAGACCGTCGCGGTGCGCATGGCGCCCGAAACCGGGGCGGTGACCGGGGATCCCGAGGTGGTCCGCCAGGACCAGCACGGTCACGCCTGGGCGCTGCAGGTGTCCCCGGACGGCAACGTGTGGGGCGCCACGGTCAACAAGACCTCCGGCGATGCGATGCAGCTCGACGACGTGGTGTTCCCGCTCTTCCCGCAGGGCGGCGGGTTCCCGCGCACCAACGCCGACAACACCTAACCGGGCAAGCGCAGCATCAGCCGGGTTCCGCCTTGCGGGCTGACCTCCAATGAGGCTGTGCCACCGTGGATCTCGGCCTGCTGCGCGACGAGCGCCAGGCCGAGGCCGGAGCCCGAGCGGGACGCGGTGGTGCCCCGGTGGAACCGCTCGAACACCGCGGCGCGTTCCTCCTCCGGAACCCCGGACCCGTTGTCGTCGACGGCGATCTCCACCCCCGACTGCGAGCTGACCACACTGAGCCGGATCTGGGTGGCGCCACCGTGTTTGACGGCGTTGGCGATGGCGTTGTCGATCACCAGGCGAAGCCCGGCCGGCACACCGAGCATCAGCACCGTGGTCGACGAGGCCAGCGACACCTCGAGCCCGGGATAGTTGCGCATCGCGTCGTGGGCGGCGCGGTCGAGCAGTTCGGCGACGTCGACCGGGACGAAGTCGTCCGCGGTCGTCAGCTCCCCCTGGGCGAGCCGCTCCAACGCGGTCAGGGTGGCCTCGATCCGGGACTGGGTACGGATCACGTCCCCGATGACCTCGGCGCGCTGCTCGGCCCCGAGGTCGAGCGTCGAGAGCACCTCGAGGTTCGTCCGCATCGCCGTCAGCGGGGTGCGCAGTTCGTGGGAGGCCACCGACGCGAAGTCGCGCGCCGACTCCAGCGCGGCCCGGGTCCGTTGCTGCTCGTCGCCGATCCGGGCCAGCATGCCCTCCACCGCCTCGGAGATCTCGACCGCCTCCCACACGCCGCGCACCTGCACCTCGTCGGGAGCGGACTGCGCGTTGATGGCGCGGGCCTGCTTGGCGAGCAACCGGAACGGGTTGACCATGATCAGCCCGATCACCCAGCCGATCACCAGCGTGCTCAGGATCACCCCGAAGCAGATCCAGAACACCCGCCAGTGCAGCGAGTCGATGCGGGCCTGCGTTTCGGCCAGCGGCGCGCCGAGCGCGATCGACGCGCCGGGGGTGGTGATGGTGCGGACCCGGTACTCGACGCCGTCGATCGTCGCGTCGGCGTACCCGCTGGGCAGTTCGGGCAGCACGATGTCGGCCGGGATCGACACCGTGGTGCCACCGGTGCGCGCGGTGCGCACCAGGCCGCCCTCGGTCGGTTCCGGGCCGACGCCGTCCTGCGCGCTGCGCAACAGGGTGGTGACGTCGCCGAGGCTGGACAGCGAATCCAAACGCCGGTCCAGCTGGTCGTACTGGTCGTTGGTGACACCCACCCAGACCCACACGCCCAACGTGAGCACCAGGATGATCACACCGAGCTGGGACAGGATGACGATCGACCGCAGCGACAGCAGCCGGAGCGGATGCTGCAGGACGCGGAAGACCAGGTCCTGGACGCGTGTCATCTAGCCGCAGGCGGCCATGACGAGTTCGCGCACCCGCGCCGCGTCGGCCTGCCCCTTGGTCGCCTTCATCACCGCACCGACGATCGCACCGGCTGCCTGCACCTTCCCGCCGCGGATCTTCTCGACGATGTCGGGGTTGGCGGCCAGCGCCTCGTCCACCGCGGCCTGGATCAGTGAGTCGTCGCGCACCACGGCCAGCCCGCGGTCGTTCATCACCTGTTCGGGTTCGCCCTCCCCGGCCAGCACACCCTCGACGACCTGGCGGGCCAGCTTGTTGGACAACTTGCCGTCGTCGACGAGCCTGACCACCGCCGCGACCTGGGCCGGCGTGATGGGCAGCGCGTCGAGTTCGACGCCCCGTTCGTTGGCTTTCTGCACCAGGAAGTTGCCCCACCACGCGCGGGCGGCGTCGCTGGAGACGCCGTGGTCGACGGTGGCGGCGATCAGGTCCAGCGCACCGATGTTCACCAGGTCGCGCATCACCTCGTCGGAGATGCCCCATTCCTGCTGAATTCGCTTGCGCGCCAACCACGGAAGCTCGGGAAGCGTGCCGCGCAACCGCTCCACCAGCTCGGCGCTGGGCGCCACCGGCTCCAGGTCGGGCTCGGGGAAGTAGCGGTAATCCTGCGCGGTCTCCTTGCTGCGCCCGGGCGAGGTGTAGCCGTCCTCGTGGAAGTGCCGGGTCTCCTGCACGACGGTGCCGCCGCTCTCCAGCACCGCGGCCTGTCGGCGCATCTCGTAGCGGACCGCGACCTCGACGCTCTTGAGCGAGTTCACGTTCTTGGTCTCGGTGCGGGTGCCGAACTCGGACCGCCCGATCGGCTTCAGCGACACGTTGGAATCGCAGCGCATCGATCCCTGGTCCATCCGCACGTCGGAGACACCCAACGCGCGCAACAGGTCTCGCAGCGCGGTGACGTAGGCCCGGGCGATCTCCGGGGCGCGTTCACCGGCGCCTTCGAGCGGTTTGGTGACGATCTCGATCAGCGGGACACCGGACCGGTTGTAGTCGGCCAGCGAGGTCGTCGCCCCCGCGATGCGGCCGGTGTCGCTGCCCAGGTGGGTCAGCTTGCCGGTGTCCTCTTCCATGTGGGCGCGTTCGATCTCGACACGCCACGTGGTGCCGTCGTCGAGCGGCACGTCGAGGTGGCCGTCGACCGCGATCGGTTCGTCGTACTGCGAGATCTGGTAGTTCTTCGGCTGGTCCGGGTAGAAGTAGTTCTTCCGGGCGAACCGGCCCCACGGCGCGATGTCGCAGTTGAGCGCGAGACCGATCCGGATTGCCGACTCCACGGCGGCCTGGTTGAGCACCGGCAGGGAGCCGGGCAGTCCGAGGCAGACCGGGCACACCTGGGTGTTGGGTTCGGCGCCGAACTTGTTGGCGCATCCGCAGAACATCTTCGTCGCGGTCGACAGCTCGACGTGGACCTCCAGGCCGAGCACGGGCTCGTACTTGGCGATGACCTCGTCGTAGTCGAGCAGCGGTGCGGTGGCCGAGGTCACGGAAGTCATGCCCCCGATCCTAGTGGGTCACCTTTTCACCGCGAGCAGACACAAACCTGCACCGTTCGGCCGGGTTTTGTGCAGGTTTATGTCTGCTCGCCGGACGAACTCAGCCGAAGAACTCCGCGGCGTCGTCGTAGCGGCTCTGCGGCACCAGCTTGAGCTGACGGACCGCGTCGGCCAGCGGCACCCGCCCGATCTCCTGGCCGCGCAGCGACACCATCATCCCGTACTCGCCGGCGTGCGCGGCGTCGGCGGCGTTGACGCCGAACCGGGTGGCGAGCACGCGGTCATACGGGGTGGGCGTGCCGCCGCGCTGCACGTGCCCGAGCACCGTGACGCGAACGTCCTTGTTGATCCGCTTCTCCACCTCGATCGCGAGCTGTTGTGCGACGCCGGTGAACTTCTCGTGGCCGAACTCGTCGATACCGCCCTGGCGCAGCTGCATCGAGCCCTCGGCCGGCTTCGCACCCTCGGCGACCACGCAGATGAAGTGCGAGTCGCCGCGCACGAAGCGCTGCTTGACCAGCCGGCACACCTCTTCGACGTCGAACGGCTGCTCGGGGATCAGCGTCATGTGCGCGCCCGAGGCCAGCCCGGCGTTGAGCGCGATCCAGCCGGCGTGGCGGCCCATCACCTCGACCAGCATCACCCGCTGATGCGACTCGGCGGTGCTGTGCAACCGGTCGATGGCCTCCGTCGCGACGGTCAGCGCGGTGTCGTGGCCGAACGTGACGTCCGTGCAGTCGATGTCGTTGTCGATCGTCTTCGGCACCCCGACGACGGGGACGTTCTCCTCGGACAGCCAGTGCGCGGCGGTCAGCGTGCCCTCTCCCCCGATCGGGATCAGCACATCGATTCCGTTGTCTTCCAGCGTCTGCTTGATCTGGTCCAGACCGGCGCGCAACTTGTCGGGGTTCACCCGCGCGGTGCCGAGCATGGTGCCGCCCTTGGCGAGCAACCGGTCGTTACGGTCGTCGTTGCGCAGCTGGATCCGCCGGTCCTCCAGCAGGCCGCGCCAGCCGTCCTGGAAGCCGACCACCGACGAGCCGTACCGCACATCCGCCGTGCGCACCACCGCCCTGATCACGGCGTTGAGCCCGGGACAGTCACCACCGCCGGTCAGCACTCCGATACGCATGACTCCATCTAACCCGCTTACAGCGCGGTCGGCAGCGGTCCTCTCGCGGTTTCGTAGGCCGCACCCACCCGATAGAGCCGGTCATCGGCCAGTGCCGGCGCCATGATCTGCAGACCGACGGGCAGATTGTCGTCGGCCGAGAGCCCCGACGGCACCGACATCCCGCAGTGACCGGCCAGGTTCAGCGGCAGCGTGCACAGGTCGAACAGGTACATCGACAACGGATCGTCGACCTTCTCGCCGAGCGGGAACGCCGTGGTGGGCGTCGCGGGCGACACCAGCACGTCGACCTTCTTGTACGCCTCGTCGAGGTCGCGGGCGATCAGCGTGCGCACCTTCTGCGCCTGGTTGTAGTAGGCGTCGTAGTAGCCGGCCGACAACGCGTACGTGCCGATCATGATGCGGCGCTTGACCTCCGGGCCGAAGCCGGCCGCGCGGGTCAGCGCCATGACCTCTTCGGCACTGTGGGTGCCGTCGTCGCCGGCCCGCAGGCCGTACCGCATGCCGTCGAACTTCGCCAGGTTCGACGACACCTCTGAGGGCAGGATCAGGTAATAGGCGGGCAACGAGTAGTCGAAGTGGGGGCAGTCCACCTCGCTGACCTCGGCGCCGAGCGCGGTCAGCTGCTCGACGGCCGCGTTGAACGACGCGAGCACGCCGGGCTGGTAGCCCTCGCCGCTGCGCAGCTGGTTGACCACACCGATGCGCACCCCGGTGAGGTCGCCCGCGGCGCCGGCCCGCGCCGCGGCGACGACGTCGGGGACGGCGGCGTCCACCGACGTCGAGTCCCGTGGGTCGTGGCCGGCGATGACCTGGTGCAGCAGCGCGGTGTCGAGCACGGTGCGCCCGCACGGCCCGCCCTGGTCCAGCGACGACGCGCACGCCACCAGCCCGTACCGGGACACCGTGCCGTAGGTCGGTTTGACGCCGACGGTCGCGGTCAGCGCGGCGGGCTGGCGGATCGAGCCGCCGGTGTCGGTGCCGATCGCCAGCGGGGCCTGGAACGCGGCCAGCGCCGCGGCACTGCCACCGCCCGATCCGCCGGGGACGCGGTCGACGTCCCACGGGTTGCGGGTGGGGCCGTACGCCGAGTTCTCGGTCGACGACCCCATCGCGAACTCGTCCATGTTGGTCTTGCCGAGGATCGGGATACCGGCCGCCCGCAGCTTCGCGGTGACCGTCGCGTCGTACGGCGAGGTCCAGCCCTCGAGGATCTTCGAGCCGCAGGTGGTCGGCATGTCCGTGGTGGTGAAGACGTCCTTGAGCGCCAGTGGCACACCGGCCAGCGGCGACGCGAGGTCGTCGCCGGCCGCGACCGCCTTGTCGACAACCGCCGCGGCCTCCAGCGCCCGGTCGCCGGCGACGTGCAGGAACGCGTGGTACCGGTCGTCGGTGGCCGCGATCTGGTCCAGGCAGGCCTGGGTCACCTCGGTGGAGGACACCTCCCTGGCGGCGATCTTCTCGCCGAGGGTGGCGGCGTCGAGCTTGATCAGCTCGGTCATTCGGGCTCTCCCAGAATCCGCGGCACGGCGAACCGGCCGTCGACGGCGGTGGGCGCGGCGGCCAGCGCGTCGTCCTGGGACAGGCTCGGTTGCGGGTCGTCGGGCCGGAACACGTTCACATCCTTCAGCGGATTGTCGGTGGCTTCGACACCTGTGACGTCGACGGCCTGGATCTGACTGACGTGGCCGAGGATGGCGTCGAGCTGACCGGCGAAGCCGTCGAGCTCACTGTCGGTCAGGGCGAGTCGCGCGAGACGCGCCAGGTGCGCAACCTCGTCTCGGGAGATCTGTGACACGACCACGAAGCCTAGTTCAACCGACCCGGCGCCCGGCGCCGGCCGAGCCGACGAGCGTCAGTCGCCCGAGTCGCCCGGCCCGGCCCGTCCGTGACACAGTGTTGGCCGTGCCTTCGTATCTGCTGCGGGTCCAGCTGGAGGACCGGCCGGGCAGCCTCGGTTCCCTGGCCGTGGCCCTCGGGTCGGTGGGCGCCGACATCCTGTCCCTCGACGTGGTGGAACGCGCCGCGGGATACGCGATCGACGACCTCGTGGTCGAACTGCCCGCCGGAGCGATGCCCGACATGCTCATCACCGCCGCCGAGAACCTCAACGGCGTGTACGTGGACACCATCCGTCCGCACACCGGCCTGCTGGAAGCGCATCGCGAGCTGGAGCTGATCGACCACGTGGCCGCCGCCGACGGCAGGCTCAAGAGGCTGCAGGTGCTCGTCGACGAGGCGCCGCGGGTGTTGCGGGTCGGCTGGTGCACGGTCGTGCAGCTGACCGAGTCGGGTTCCGAGCGCGTGGTCGGCAGCCCCGGGGCACCCGAGACCCAGGCCGCGGAGACGCCGTGGTTGCCGCTGGAGCGGGCCGTGGCGCTGGACGCCACCGCCGAGTGGGTGCCCGAGGTGTGGCGGGACATGGACACCACGCTGGCCGCCGCGCCGCTGGCCGACCCGCGGACCGCGATCATGCTCGGCCGCCCCGGCGGTCCCGCGTTCCGCCCGAGCGAGGTGGCCCGGCTGGGCTATCTGGCCGGGATCGTCACGACGATCATCAGCTGACGGCGTCCCGACTGTCGGACTCCTCAACGCGGCTCGTCCCTCGCCGCTTGATCGTCATCCGACGGGAGCGTCGGGCCCGTGCTCCAGCAGCCGGCGGAAGCCGTCCTCGTCGAGCACCGGGACGCCGAGCTCGACGGCCTTGTCGTACTTGGACCCCGGTGAGTCGCCGGCCACCACATAGGCGGTCTTCTTCGACACCGAGCCGGCCGCCTTGCCGCCGCGGGCGATGATCGCCTCCTTGGCCTCGTCACGGCTGTAGTTCGCGAGGGAGCCGGTGACCACGATCGACAACCCCTCCAGCGTGCGCGCGATGCTGGCGTCGCGTTCGTCGGCCATCCGGACCCCGGCGGCGCGCCACTTGTCGACGATCGCGCGGTGCCAGTCGACGGTGAACCATTCGGTGACCGCCGCCGCGATCGTCGGGCCCACGCCCTCGGTGGCGGCCAACTGCTCCTCGGACGCGGCGACGATCGCGTCCAGGCTGCCGAACTCGGTGGCCAACGCCCGGGCCGCCGTCGGCCCGACGTGGCGGATCGAGAGCGCGACGAGCACGCGCCACAGCGGCTGGGACCTGGCCTTGCCCAGATTCGCCAGCAGCCGCTTGCCGTTGGCCGAGACCTCACCGGCCTTGGTGGTGAACAGCTCGGTGCGCAACAGGTCCTCGGCGGTCAGGTCGAACAGGTCGCCTTCGTCGGTGATCACGCCCGCCTGCAGCAGCGCGATCGCCGCCTCGTAACCGAGGCCCTCGATGTCGAAGGCGCCCCGGCCGGCGACGTGGAACACCCGCTCCCGCAGCTGCGCCGGGCAGGTCCGCGAGTTCGGGCAGCGGATGTCGGCGTCGCCCTCCTTGGCCGGGGCCAGGGCGGTACCGCACTCCGGGCAGTGGGTGGGCATCTGGAATTCGCGTTCGGTGCCGTCGCGCAGGTCGACGACCGGTCCGAGCACCTCGGGGATCACGTCGCCGGCCTTGCGGATCACCACGGTGTCACCGATCAGCACGCCCTTGCGTTTGACCTCAGAGCCGTTGTGCAGCGTGGCCAGCCCGACCGTGGAGCCGGCGACCTTGACCGGTTCCATGTAGGCGAACGGGGTCACGCGGCCGGTGCGGCCGACGTTGACCCGGATGTCGAGCAGCTTGGTCTGCGCCTCCTCGGGCGGGTACTTGTAGGCCACCGCCCAGCGCGGCGCGCGGGAGGTCGCCCCCAACCGCCGCTGCAGCGCCACGTCGTCGACCTTGACCACCAGGCCGTCGATCTCGTGCTCGACATCATGGCGGTGCTCACCCCAGTAGGCGATGCGCTCGGTGACCGCGTCGAGGCCTTTGACCTGAGCGGTGTGCGACGACACCGGCAGCCCCCACGCCTTGAGCGCGCGGTAGGCCTCGTGCAGGGACTTGAACGGAAAACCGGCGGTGCCTTCGATGTGGCCCAGGCCGTGGCAGATCATCCGCAACCGGCGCCGGGCGGTGACGGCCGGGTTCTTCTGGCGCAGCGAGCCGGCCGCGCTGTTGCGCGGGTTGGCGAACGGCGGCTTGCCCTCGGCGACCAGACCGGCGTTGAGTTCCTCGAAGTCAGCCACCCGGAAGAACACCTCGCCGCGCACTTCCAGCACCCTGGGCAGCGGGAATTCATCTGTGCCGGTGAGCTTTTCCGGGACATCGGCGATGGTGCGGGCGTTGAGGGTGACGTCCTCGCCGGTGCGTCCGTCACCGCGGGTGGCCGCGCGCTCCAGCCGGCCGTCGCGGTAGACCAGGGCCAGCGCGACCCCGTCGATCTTCAACTCGCACAGGTACTGTGCGTCGGCTCCGATCTCGGTCTTGATCCGGGCGGCCCACGCAGCGAGTTCGTCGGGTGTGAACACGTTGTCCAGGCTGAGCATGCGCTCCAGGTGCTCGGCGGGGGTGAAGTCGGTGGCGAACCCGGCCCCGCCCACCAACTGGGTCGGCGAGTCCGGGGTGCGCAGCTCGGGGTGGGCGTCTTCGAGGGCCTGCAGCCTGCGCAGCATCGCGTCGAACTCGGCGTCGGTGATGACCGGGGCGTCGCGCACGTAGTAGCGGAACTGGTGCTCGCGGACCTCGTCGGCGAGCTCCTGCCATGCGCGGCGCAGGTCGGCGGCGGGCGCGTCGTCGGCCTGCTCGGCCAGCACTGCCTCAGGATCCGGGGTCGCCTCGGGACTCACCCTGGCAGGCTATCGAAGCCCGCCGACACGACCGCGCCACTAGGCTGCAGGCATGCCACATCCGGTGATGTTCGGCGACGACGACATGGGTCTGACCGAGGTCCGCGACATCGCGCTCGGCTTCCCGGAAGCGTTCGAGAAGGTCTCGTGGGGCCGGCCGACGTTCTGCGCGCCGAAGATGTTCGCGATCTACGGGGGAAGCGTCAAGGGCGCGGTGAAGGGCGAGTACACGCAGTACCCGCATTCGGTGTTGGTGAAGGTCGACGACAGCGATCGCCGGGCGCTCGAGCAGGACCGCCGGTTCTTCTTCCCCGCCTACCTCGGCCCGTTCGGCTGGCTGGGGCTGGACCTGACCGCCGCGAAGGTGGACTGGGTGGAGGTCACCGAGCTCCTCGACGCGTCCTTCCGGATGACGGCGTCCAGGAAATCGATCGCGCGTCTGGACCAACGGCGGCCCGGAGGCGTCCACGGCATGGTTCGATCGGAGTCACCATGACGTTCTCCAGCCCCTTCCCCGAAGTCGACATCCCGACCGCCAGCGTCTACGACTACCTGTTCTCCGGGTTCTCCGGACCGGACGACCCGCACCTCGACCGCGTCGCACTGATCGACGCGAAGACCGGCAGACAGACCAGCTACCGCGAGATGATCGCCCGGATCGACTCGTTCGCCGGCGCGCTGTCCGCACGCGGAATCGGCGTCGGCGACGTCGTCGGCCTGCTCGCGCCCAACAGTTCGGCGTTCGCCGTGGCCTTCCACGGCATCCTGCGCGCCGGCGCGACGGCGACGACGGTCAACGCGTTGTTCACCGCCAAGGACATCGCCAAGCAGTTGACCGACTCCAAGGCCAGGATGCTCATCACCGTGACGCCGCTGCTTTCGCAGGCCGAGGACGGCGCCGCGGCGGCCGGCCTGTCCGACGAGGACCTCGTGGTGCTCGACGGCGCCGGCCGGGACAGCTCCGGCCACCCCAACGCGGCCGACCTGCTGGCTTCGGGAACGCCTGCGCCGCAGGTGAATTTCGCGCCGTCGTCACATCTGGCGGTGCTGCCGTACAGCTCCGGGACGACGGGCAATCCCAAAGGTGTGATGCTGACGCACCGCAATCTGGTCGCCAACGTCGCGCAGATCCGTCCGCTGCACGGCATGGTGCCCGACGACGTGGTGCTGGCGGTGCTGCCGTTCTTCCACATCTACGGGATGACGGTGCTGCTCAACGCCGCTCTGCACGCCCGCGCCCGGCTGGTCATCATGCCGAGCTTCGACCTGGGCGAGTTCCTCGGCAACATCGCCGAACACAGGTGCACGATCGCGTTCATCGCGCCCCCGGTGGCGGTGGCGCTGGCCAAGCACCCGCTGGTCGACGAGCACGACCTGTCCTCGCTGAAGGTGGTGATGTCGGGGGCCGCGCCGCTGGATGCCGACCTCGGTCACGCCGTCGCGGAACGCCTGGGCTGCAAGGTGGTCCAGGGGTACGGCATGAGCGAGCTCAGCCCGGTCAGCCACATCACCCCGTTCGACGGCGGCCTGGTCGACATGCACGAGGACGCGCCGCTGAGTTCGGTGGGATGGACGGTCTCCAACGGGGCCTCCAAGCTCGTCGACCCCGAGACCGGTGACGAGATCGAGGTCCCGGCAGAAGGTCGCAGCAGGACCGGGGAACTCTGGTTCAAGGGCCCGAACGTGATGGCCGGTTACCTCAACAACGAGGAGGCGACCCGCTCGACCATCGACGACGACGGCTGGCTGCACACCGGTGACCTGGCCCAGGTCGATTCCCGCGGCCTGGTGTACATCGTCGACCGGCTCAAGGAGCTGATCAAGTACAAGGGCTACCAGGTGCCGCCCGCCGAGCTGGAAGCGGTGCTGCTGACCCACCCCGGCATCGCCGACGCCGCGGTGATCGGGGTACACGACGACGAGGGCGAAGAGGTGCCCAAGGCGTTCGTGGTCAAGCAGGCCGGTGCGGAACTCAGCGCCGACGAGGTCATCGAGTTCGTCGCCGGCCAGGTCGCCCCCTACAAGAAGGTCCGGCAGGTCGAGTTCATCGCCGCGATACCGAAATCCGCGTCGGGCAAAATTCTCCGCAAGGACCTGCGCACCGCCACGTAGACCTACCAGGGCAGGATGTTGCTGCGGCTCACGACGGTGACTGCGTGCGCAGCGCGTTCCTCCAGTTCTCGAGGATCTCGATGAGGGTGCGCGATGTCAGCTCTGGAGCGTCCCAGGTGACGATGTGCCCTGCGCCCGGGATGACGTACTCGGCGGCACCTTCCGCAGCGGCCCAACGGGGCATCGCGGTGGCGATGTTGCCGGTGCGGTCCTCGGCGCCGCGTATGAGCGCGAGCGGCACCGGGAAGCGATGACGTGGATCGGGATCGACGAACGACACTGTCGCCCGCCACACGTCCAGGAACCTCGACTTCGGCATCCGAGCAAAAAGAGCCTCCGTCCGGGCGACCGCGTCCGGCGTCACCGCCGAGGCACGCGCCATCAGGCGGGGTAGCCGCCCCGCCGGGATCAGAGACAGGGCGGGAGCGGCAATTCGGAGCGCGAATCGTTCGAGTGCCGACAGCGGGCCGGTGTTCCAGGTCGAGTCGAGAACGACCACGGCGCCGACGCGGTCCGGGTGCTCTCGCGCGAAGGCCTGCACGAGATTCCCGCCCAGCGAATGACCCACCAGCACCGGCGCGGTGGCATCGCACTCGACGAGCAGCGCATCAAGGTCCGCGAGCGCGTCCGACGCGGCGAACCGCACCCCGTCCGCGAGCCACGACTGCCCGTGCCCCCGGAGATCCCACACGATGACACGGAAGCCCTGGCGGACAAGATCGGCAGCCTGCGCGTCGAACATCGAATGATCGACGCCCGCACCGTGGGTCAGAACCACCGGCACGCCATCGCTGTCCGAATCGGCGAAGGCGATTGCGGCGTTCGGCCGCGCAACGCGACGATCCAGATTCACCATTCTGTGAAAATAGATCGGTTGCGCTCAGTCCACAAAGCGGCTCAACCCGTCCCGCGTCGTCGACAACCTTCTGGCCGGCGACACTCAGGCGCCCCTACAGGCGCCAGAGCTGGTTCCTGCCACGCCTTTTCGCTTCATAGAGCGCCTTGTCGGCGCGGGCGACGGTGTCGCTCAACGTGTCCGGGGGTGTGTGGACGGTGTAACCGATCGAGCAGGTCTGACCGAAGGGCACACAGTGGCGCAGCCGGTGCAGGATCTTCTCGGCCTCCTCGGGCGTGGCGTCGGGCAGCGCGACGATGAATTCCTCACCGCCCCAGCGCGCGAAGATGTCACCGCTGCGGATGGACGCCGTCGCCGCGGTCGCGAAGTGCTGCAGCAGCGCGTCCCCGACGGTGTGCCCGCGGGAGTCGTTGAACGCCTTGAAGTTGTCCAGATCGATGACCGCCACCGTCATCGGCGCGTCGCCGATGACGGTGATCTTCGCCGCGACCTGCGCGTCCCACGCACGCCGGTTGAGCGCGCCGGTCAACGGGTCGGTGGAGGCCGAGTGTTTGAGCGCGGCGTGCGCCGCCGCGATCGCGGACACATCGCGCAGCTCCAGTTGCACGCTGTACTCGCCGGCATGATCGATCACCGTGCAGTTGAACTCCACTGCGAGTTCGGTGCCGTCCATGCGCAGCAGTGCACCGCGCTGGGCGCGCGCCAGGCTTCCGCCGGAGGTGATCTCATCCAGCATGGCCTGTGCGGCCGAGCGGAGGCGGTCCGGCACGAAGTCCAGCCCGGGTAGTGACGTGATCTGTTCGGCGGACTCCGCGCCGAGCAACGTGACCGCCTCCCCGTTGACGTAGGAGAGCCTGCCGTCGACGTCGATGACGACGACCGCGGCGGGTGACTGCTCGACCAGGGCCCGCCACCGCTGCTCGGCCGCCGCGTGCGCGGCACGCGCCGTGGCCAGCTCGGTCACGTCCATCGACACCCCGCCGGTGCCGACGACGTCCCCGCCGTCGTCGAACAACGGGAACTTCGTCGAGCGGTAGATGTGCGTCGAGCTGTCCGGATGCACGACCTCCTCGGTGAACACCCGCCACTCCCGGCTGGCCATGATCTGCAGATCGTTGCGGCGGTAGTGATCGGCGATCGCGGCGTCGAAGTTGCGTTGACGACCGTCGAGGACACCAAGTATGCCCGCCAGTTCCGTTGCCGCGCGGCATCGTTACAGGACGCTCTCGGTTGTGACCTGACGGCGCTGATGTCGATGGGGCTGGCAGCGG
>NZ_LMVQ01000069.1 GCF_001545925.1 Mycobacterium sp. NAZ190054
AGGGGCCGCGCTGGTTCGAAGGGCTGGTGTGGTTCTCCGACATGCTCGGCGAAGCGGTGCACACCGTGACCCTGGCCGGTGAGATGAGCACGCTGCGCCTGCCCGGACACGCGCCGTCGGGGCTGGGCCGGCCGGTGTCGGATCTGCTGGGCGGCGCGGTCCGCGAGGCGGTGCCGTTCAGCGCGTACCTGTTCTACAAGTGGGAAGGCCACCCCGGGGCCGAACCCGACCGGTTCGGTGCGGCACTCGACCCGGACGGCCTCGTCGCGCAGGCCCGTCGCATCGTCGACGAATACGGCTTCACCGCAATCAAACTCAAAGGCGGGGTGTTCCCGCCCGAGGAGGAGATGGCTGCCGTCGAGGCGCTGTCCCGCGCCTTTCCCGGCGTGCCGCTGCGGCTGGACCCGAACGCGGCGTGGACCCCGCAGACCTCGGTGAAGGTCGCCACCGGACTCGCCGGCATCCTGGAGTATCTGGAGGATCCCACGCCCGGGCTGGACGGGATGGCCGAGGTGGCCCGGCAGGCGCCGATGCCGCTGGCGACCAACATGTGCGTCGTCGCGTTCGACCAGCTGGCCCCCGCCGTGGCGAAAGGCTCGGTGCGGGTGGTGCTCTCGGATCACCACTACTGGGGCGGACTGCAGCGCTCACGGCTGCTGGCCGGGATCTGCGACACGTTCGGGCTGGGCCTGTCGATGCACTCGAACTCGCACCTGGGCATCAGTCTGGCCGCGATGGTGCACCTGGCCGGCGCGACACCGAACCTCACCTACGCCTGCGACACGCACTGGCCGTGGAAAACCGAGGACATCGTCAAGGACGGCGCGCTGACGTTCGTCGACGGAGCGGTGCCGGTGCCCACGTCCCCCGGCCTCGGGGTCGAGATCGACGACGACGCGCTGGCCGCGCTGCACGAGCAGTACCTGCGCTGTGGGATCCGCGACCGCGACGACACCGGCTACATGCGCACCGTCGATCCGGGATTCGAGCTGCGCAGCCCCCGCTGGTGAATCTCGCGCGGGTGGCCTCGCGGGGTTCTACGGTGGGCACATGACTGATCAGCAGACCATCGACGCCGCACATCCTCCCGAGGCGGTGCTGGGGGTGATCAACCCCGCCCTGCGCGTGGCGCTGAAGACCCCGCTGGGCGGCGTCCTCAGCCCGTTCATGCTCGTCGCGTTCACCGGCCGCAAGTCCGGCAAGAAGTACTCGACGCCGGTGAGCGCCCATCTGCTCGACGGGGACCTCTACGTGGTGCTGGAAGCGCAGTGGAAGTACAACTTCCGCGGCGGCGCCGACGCGCAGGTGTCCCACCGCGGCAAGACCCGCACGATGCGCGGAGAGCTCATCACCGACCGGTCGACGGTGGCCGGCATCTGCGAGCGCGTGGCGACCGGCTACGGCCCGAAGAAGGCGCAGCGGCAGATGGGGATGACCTTCCGCGACGGGCGGCTGCCCACCATCGCCGAATGGGAGGAGGCAGTCGACCGGCTCGGAATCGCCGCCGTCAAGCTCACGCCAATGGCCTGATGTTCTCCCTCGCCCGGCTGTCCTGCTTCGTCGCCGTCGCCGAAGAACTGCACTTCGGCCGTGCCGCCGAACGGCTGCACATGACGCAGCCGCCGCTGAGCCGTCAGGTCCAGCAACTGGAGAACGAGCTCGGCGTGCAGCTGATCGACCGCACCACCCGCGCCGTCACCCTGACCCCGGCGGGCGCGGCGTTCCTGCCCGACGCGCGGCGCATCCTGCAGCTCGCCGAGGGCGCCGCGCAGACCGTCCGACGCATCCCGGCCGGTGACCTGGGCACCGTCGTCGTCGGCTTCACGGCGGCCTCGGCGCACGCCGTCCTACCCCGGCTGCTGGAGAGCGCCCGGGAGCGGCTCCCGGACGTGCAGCTGGACCTGCGGGAGATGGTGACCTCCGCGCAGATCGAGGGGCTGATGACCGGCGAGCTGGATCTGGGCATGGCCCGGCCGCCGCTGAAACGCCCCGGGCTGGTGTCGCGGCCGCTGCTGCACGAACAGTTGCTGGCCGCGCTGCCCGAGGGGCATCCGCTGGCCGAAATGACGCGGGAACTCACGCTGATCGACCTCGACGGCCAGGACTTCGTCATGTACTCGCCGGTGCAGGCCCGCTATTTCAACGAGTTGCTGATCTCGACGTTCACGATCGCGGGCACCACTCCGCGCTATGTGCAGTACGTGACGCAGGTGCACACGATGCTGGTGCTGGTGCGGTCGGGCATCGGGATCGCGCTGGTGCCGGCGTCGGCGGCCACGCTGCATCCCGAGGGCGTGGTGTTCCGGACCATCGGCGCGTTCCGGGAGCGGCCTGTCGAGCTGGACGCGGTGTGGCGCGGCGACTCGACCAATCCGGCGTTGCTGCGGCTGCTCACCGACGTGCTGCCGCAACAGGAATGGACCAGCTAGTCCTTCCGGCGTCCTCTCCCGTCCTCTCCCGTCCTCTCCGCCGAAATTGCATTCCAGCAGGGCACTTCTCGCACTTTCGCTGCTGGAATGCCATTTCGGCGGTCAGACGGGGGTGACGAGCTCGCCGGTCTTGAGGAAGCTGTCGAGGTTGCGCAGCGTCAGCGCCTCCATCGCAGCGCGGGTCTGCACCGTCCCGCTGGCCACGTGCGGCAGCAGCACCACGTTGTCCAACGCGAACAGCTCCTCGGGTACCTGCGGCTCGTCGGCGAACACGTCGAGCCCCGCGCCGGCCAGCCGGCCGTCCGTCAGCGCCGCGACGAGCGCCTCCTGGTCCACGACGCTGCCGCGCGCGACGTTGATCAGGTAGCCCTGCGGGCCGAGCGCGTCGAGCACCTCGCGGCTCACCAGGCCGCGGGTGCCGGCGCCACCGGCCGCGGCCACGATCAGCACGTCCACCGCGGCCGCCAGTTCCACCGGTGACGCCACATACGTGTACGGCGAGTCGGGTACCTCGCGGCGGTTGTGGTAGCTGATCGTGCAGCCGAAAGCGCTGAGCCGCACCGCGATTGCGGTGCCGATACGGCCCAGCCCGATGATGCCGACGTCGGTGTTGCTGACCTGACGGGTCAGCGGGTACGACCCGTCGACCGGCCAGCGCCCGGCCCGCACGTAGCGGTCCGACGCCGAGAACTGCCGCAGCGTGTCGATCATCAGACCGACGGCGGTGTCGGCCACGCAATCGGTGAGCACGTCGGGGGTGTTGCTCACCCCGATGCCGCGCGCGGCCGCCACGTCGACGTCGGTGGTGTCGTAGCCCACGCCGAAATTCACCACCGCCCCGAGATTGGGCAGCGCCTGCATCAGCTCGGCGTCCACACCGGTGCGCCCCGACGTCACGACCGCGGTGATCTCGGCACCGTGTTCGGCGAGGAACGCCGCGCGCTCGGCGGGCTCGGTGGGCAGCTGCCGCGCCGCGTAGTCGTCGGCGAGAGTGCGGGACAGAGACGGCATCAGCGGCCCGACCTGCAACACGGAGCGGTTCTGTGCAGTGCTCATAGTGCGTCTCACGGTACGGCGAGCTGCGGATACCGGTCCACGTCCAAATTGGCATGGACTTATACCCAAACCGCATATCAAGGCACGGGCCCAGAGCGCGAGTGCATCACCGGACCTGCGGCCGAATTAACACCCCAGCTCAGGGCCGGTTTCGGACAGTGTTGAGCGGTCGCACGACGCCGGGAAATCGGTGCAGAACAGCGAATCAGGCAGGGTTGACGCTGTTTTCGCGAGACTCCTACGGTGTGGTTGCCATCACAGATCGCATCTACATACGTGGACGTCACTACCCCCGGTCCGGGAGGATCCATGAACCCCAGCACACGGCTCACGCGTCGGAGCCTGGCCGCGCTGGCGCTCGCGACAGCGACCGTCGCGTCCGGTGGCTGCACCGTCGCCAACTCCGGGGGCGGCGGCTACGACCCCGACACCCTGCGCATCGTGCTCCAGCAGGAGCCGCCGACGCTGGAACCGTGCGAGAGCTCGTTGACCTCCACCGGCATCGTGGTCCGCTCCAACATCACCGAACCGCTGCTCGAGCGCGACGCCGACACCGGCGACCTGCACCCCCTACTGGCCACCGAGTGGCAGCAGACCAGCCCCACCGAGTGGACGTTCAGGCTGCGTGACGGCGTGACGTTCTCCGACGGCGCCCCGTTCACCTCCGACGACGCGGCGTTCTCGATCGACCGCGCGGTCAACTCCGATCTGCAGTGCAACGTCGACGGTTACGTCTTCGGCGACGAGCAGCTGAGCCTGCGCACCCCCGACCCCACCACCGTCGTCGTCGGCACCACCGCGCCGGATCCCATTCTGCCGCTGCGGCTCTCGTTCGTGGAGATGGTGCCCCGCACCACCAGCATCACCGAGAAGGTCCGTGAGCCCATCGGCACCGGGCCGTACGCCATCGAACGCTGGGAGTACGGCCAGAAGCTCACCCTGACCCGCAACACGGCCTACTGGGGCACCGCGCCGGCATTCGCCAGAGCCGAATACCAGTGGCGCAGTGAGGGAAGCGTGCGGGCGGCGATGATCACCAACGACGAGGCCGACATCGCCGTCGGCCTCGGACCCGAGGACGGCGCCGGTGATCTCGGCGTGCCGTTCCAGAACAACGAGACCACCGCGCTGCGCATGCAGGCCACCGAGCCGCCGCTCGACGACATCCGGGTCCGCCAGGCGATCAACTACGCGGTCAACCGCACCGGCATCGTCAAGGCGCTGTTCCGTGACCTCGGCGAGCCCGCCGCGCAGCTGATCCCGTCGGGCGTCGTCGGATACAACGGCCGGCTGCAGCTGTGGCCGCACGACATCGACAAGGCCAAGGCGCTGATCGAGGAGGCCAGGGCCGACGGGGTGCCCGTCGACCGCCAGATCCGGCTGATCGGACGCACCGCCCAGTTCCCGAAGATCACCGAGACCATCGAGGTGCTGCAGAGCGAGTTCACCGAGATCGGGCTCAACGTCTCGATCGAGATGATGGACACCGCAGCACAGTTGGAGTACCAGCTGCGGCCGTTCCCGCCGAACACCGGCCCGTACCTGCTGATGATCATGCACGGCAACCAGGCCGGTGACGCGGCGTTCACCCTCGACCAGTACATGCTGTCCGACGGGCCCCAGGCCGCCTACGGCACACCGGAATTCGACGCCAAGATCCGCGAAGCCGAGGCGCTGACGGGCCAGGCCCGCCAGGACGCGTTCGCCGCGCTGTTCGCCGAGGAGCCCCAGGAGATCATGCAGATGGCCTACATCGCCCACATGAAGGGCATCCTCGGCAAGTCCCCGCGCATCGACTACACCCCCAACCCGGCGACCGGCGACGAGATGGTGCTGGCCGCGATGACACCCGCGGGCCCGGGCGCCCAAGACCGCACCGACGAGTCCTGAGATCAGGAAGGTCAGCCCCATGTTCTCCTTCGTCCGGCGCCGGATGTACACCAGCGCACTGCCGTTGATCATCGTGTTGCTCGGCGTGTTCCTGCTCGCCCGGCTCACCGGTGACCCCACCAACCTGTACCTGCCCGAATCGGCGACCGAGGAACAGCGGGCGGCGTTCGCGGCGGCCAACGGATTCAACGATCCGTTGATCACCCAGCTGATCGACTACTTCAAGGGTGTCATCCACCTCGACTTCGGCGCGTCGCTGCGCACCGGTGAGTCCGCGGCCGACATGGCGCTGCGCGCGTTCCCCGCGACGCTGCAGCTGGCGCTGACCACGATGCTGCTCGCGATCGTCGGCGCGGTCGTGATCGGCTGCTGGGCCGCGTACCGGCCCAACTCGCCGGCCGACCGGTTCTCCAGCCTGCTGTCGATGACCGCGGCGAGCATCCCGGACTTCTGGTTCGCGATCACCGGCGTGTGGCTGTTCGCCGTGCTGCTCGGCTGGCTGCCCACCTCCGGCACCGACGCCGGGATGCTGTCGTGGATCCTGCCGATCGCGACGCTGATGATCCGCCCGCTCGGTGTGCTGACCCAAGTCGTGCGCGGCGCAATGGTTTCCGCGCTGTCCGCGCCGTACGTGCGGCTGGCCCGCAGCAAGGGCGCCGACGACTTCCGGGTGGTCACCCACCACGCGCTGCGCAACGCCGCCGCGCCCGCCCTGACCGTCGCCGGCGACCTCGCGGTCGGCCTGATCAACGGCGCGGTCGTGGTCGAGGCCATCTTCGGATGGCCCGGCATCGGCAAGCTGATGATCGACGCGATCCTGCAGCGCGACTTCGCGGTGCTGCAGGCCGCCGTGCTGCTCACCGCCGTCAGCATCTTCCTGCTCAACATCTTCATCGACGCCTGCTACGCGCTGCTCGACGCGCGGGTGCGGGAACCCGCCAAGGTTTAGGGGCCCACGAATGACGCAGATCGACCTGGTTCCGGTCAAACCCACCACCGCGATCGTCGGGGAGGACGACACCGGAATGTCCCGGCAGCGAGGCGGATCCCTGTGGTTCCGGCTGCTCGTCAACGACCGGGTGGCCGCCGTCGCAGCCTGTGTGCTGGGCCTGGTGTTCCTCACCGCGATCTTCGGCCCGATGATCGTCGGGGACCTGGCCACCAGGATCGACCTGGACAACTCCAACCAGCCGCCGTTCACGCTGTCGCACGGCTGGGCCAATGTGCTCGGCACCGACCCGCTGGGCCGCAGCATGCTGGCCCGGCTGGTCGTGGCGTGCCAGACCACGCTGTCGGTCGCGATCCCCGCGGTCGTCATCTCGGCGGTCGTCGGGTCGGCGATCGGCATGTGGGCCGGCTACTACCGCGGCTGGCGGGAGACCCTGGCGATGCGCGTCGCCGACGTCATCATGAGCTTCCCGTCGCTGCTGCTCGCCGTCGTCGTGCTCTACGTGTTCTCCCCCAGCGCCGCGAACATCGTTCTGGTACTGGCGATCACCCGCATCCCGGTGTATCTGCGCACCGCGCGCGCCGAGTCCGCGGAGCTGCAGAGCCGGGTGTTCGTCGACGCGGCCCGCACCTTCGGGGCGAGCGCAAACTCGATCATCTTCCGTCACGTGCTGCCGATCGTGCTGCCCACGCTGCTGACCGTCGCGACGCTGGACTTCTGCTACGTCATGCTCGCGGAGAGCTCGCTGAGCTTCCTGGGCATCGGCATCCAGCCGCCCGATGTCAGCTGGGGCCTGATGGTCTCGCAGGGCCGCACCTATCTGCACACCGCGTGGTGGCTGTCCTTCTTCCCCGGCCTGGCCATCGTGATCACCACGGTGTCGGCGACCATCCTCGCCGCGTGGGCCCGCATCGCCACCGACCCCGCGCAGCGGTGGCGCCTGACCGTCCCGCAGAAACGCCTGAGCACGTTCACCAAGACCGGAAAGGCTCGCGCATGACCACACTC
The DNA here is from genome assembly GCF_001545925.1 of Mycobacterium sp. NAZ190054. GTDB lineage: Bacteria > Actinomycetota > Actinomycetes > Mycobacteriales > Mycobacteriaceae > Mycobacterium. The sequence goes on from NZ_LMVQ01000069.1 coordinate 7,333, forward strand.
GCCGACCACGACATGGCCGTGAACGCCGTGGACGCCGCCCCGGTACTCGACGTCGACGGACTCACCGTCGAGGTCCGCACCATCACCGGCACACTGCGCGCCGTCAACGGGGTGTCGTTTCAGGCCCGCCGCGGCGAAACCCTCGCCCTGCTCGGCGAATCCGGCTGCGGCAAGTCGATGACCGCCACCGCGCTGGTCGGCCTGCTGGAACCGGTCGCCGACATCGTCGGCGGCAGCGCACGCCTGGCCGATGTCGACCTGCTCAGCGTCGGGCCCAAGAAACGCCGCGCGATGGCGGGCACCGAGCTCGCGATCGTGTTCCAGGACGCGCTCACCGCGTTGAACCCGCTCTACACCGTGGGAACCCAACTGGCCGAACCGTTCCGGATCCACCGCGGCCTGAGCGCCAAGGAGGCCAAGCGCAAAGCCGTCGACCTGATGGCCCGGGTCGGAATCCCGCAACCCGAGACCCGGCTCAACTCCTACCCGCACCAGTTCTCCGGCGGTATGCGGCAACGTCTGCTCATCGCGATGGCCGTGGCGCTGAACCCGAGCGTGCTGATCGCCGACGAACCCACCACCGCGCTCGACGTGACGGTGCAGGCGCAGATCATGGCGCTGCTGCGGGACCTGCGCACCGAGTACCACATGGCCGTCGTGCTCATCACCCACGACCTCGCGCTGGTGGCCGAGGAAGCCGACCGCGTGGTGATCATGTATGCCGGCAACATCGTCGAGACCGGCACCGTCGCCGAGGTTTTCGCCGACCCGAAACATCCCTACACCAAGGGCCTGTTGAACTCGGTACCCGTCAACGCCCGCCGCGGCGACGCGCTCAAGTCGATCGGCGGCTCCCCGCCGGATCTGCACTCGATCCCCGACGGCTGCGTCTACCAGGCCCGCTGCCCGCTGGCGTCCGACGTCTGCCGGACCACCCGCCCCGCGCCGCCCGCCGTCGGCGCCGGCCGCCGCGCAGCCTGCCACTTCCCGGAAGAGGTCGCCAATGTCTGACAACCTGCTCGAGGTCCGCGACGTCCGGAAGAGCTTCCGGGTCCCGCACGCCGGCAAGAACAAGCTGTGCGCGCTCGACGGCATCACGCTGAGCCTGCGCCGCGGTGAGACACTCGGCCTGGTCGGTGAGTCCGGTTGCGGAAAGTCCACGCTGGCACGCACATTGATGATGCTGGAACGCCCCGACGAGGGGACGGTGCGGTTCGACGGCGTGGACCCGTTCAGCCTCAGGGGCGCCGAACTGCTCAGGTTCCGCCGCCGCGTGCAGATGGTCTTCCAGGACCCGTACGCGTCGCTGAACGCCCGGATGTCGGCCGCCGAGATCATCGCCGAGCCGTGGCGCAGTCACAAGGGCATCGTGAAGAACCGCCAGGACCGCGACATGCGGGTGCGTGGCCTGCTCGACATGGTGGGCCTGGGCGCCAAGGCGGCGAACAAGTATCCGCAGGAGTTCTCCGGTGGGCAGCGGCAACGCATCGGCATCGCCCGGGCTCTCGCGCTGAACCCCGATGTGATCATCTGCGACGAGCCGGTGTCCGCGTTGGATCTGTCGGTGCAGGCGCAGGTGCTCAACCTGCTCAACGATCTGCAGGAGCAGCTGCAGATCTCCTACATCTTCATCTCCCACGACCTGTCCGTGGTACGCCACGTCGCCGACCGGGTCGCGGTGATGTACCTGGGCCGGATCGTCGAGAACGGCCCCACCGACGCCGTTTTCGAGCGGTCCGAGCACCCCTACACCGCGGCGCTGATGTCCGCGGCGCCCACGCTGGACAGCGCCCGGCGCCGGCAGCGGATCCTGCTCACGGGTGAGGTGCCCTCACCCCTCGACCCGCCGTCGGGCTGCCGCTTCCGCACCCGCTGCTGGCAGGCCACCGACGTGTGCGCGACGACGACGCCCGTCGCCGTCTCAGACCCCGACGTCGCCGGCCACACCGCGCTGTGCCACCACCCGCTGCTACTCGAAGGGAGTGGGCGTGAAACCGTACCCGCATGAGTATCACGGGGTATTGCGTTCTGGCGGTGGCGATCCTGCTCGCCTCGGCGCTGCAGGCGTCGATCGGGTTCGGCATGGGGATGTTCGCCGCGCCGATCGTCGCGCTCGTCGACCCGACGCTGATCCCCGCCACGCTGATCATGGTGGCGACACTGGTCACGCTGATCGTCGTCGTCCGCGAACGGGAGTCGATCGACCTGCACGGCACGGGCTGGGCCCTGGTCGGCCGGGTTCCGGGCACCGTCGCGGGAGCGCTGCTGCTGGCCGCGCTGCCCCACCGCGCGTTGTCGATCCTGCTGGCCGGCGTGGTGCTGGGCGGAGTGGTGCTGACCAGCAGCGGCTGGGTCCCGGCGCCGCGGCGACGCAACGTGGTGGCGGCCGGCGCGGCATCCGGGCTGCTTGGCACCGCGACCGCGATCGGTGGCCCGCCGATGGCGCTGGTGTGGCAGCGCAGCAGCGGCGCCGAGCTGCGCGGCACGATGGGCGGCTTCTTCCTCGTCGGTTCGGTGATGTCGTTGGTGATGCTGGGCTTCACCGGCGCGGTGGATCAACGCACCTGGTGGGGTTTCGCGGTGCTCGCCCCCGCGGCGGTGCTGGGCTACCTGCTGTCCACCGTGCTGAACCGGCACCTGAACCCGCAACGGTTGCGGTGGTTGGCGATCGCGGTTTCCGCGGCCGGTGCGGTGGTGCTGATCGCCCGCGAACTGCTCACCATGTGAGGAGCGGGACGTGACCGAACCCGACATCTCGGTCCGCAAGGTCAAGTCCGCGGTACGCACGGTCGAGCTGCTCGAGTACCTCGCCGGCCGGCACGACGATCCGGCCCGGCTGCGTGAGATCAGCGACGCGCTCGACATGCCCCGCAGCAGTGCGCATGCGCTGTTGCGCACCCTCGTCTGCCAGGGCTGGGTGCGCAGCGACCCCACCGGGACGCTGTACGGCATCGGGATCCGGGCCCTGCTGGTCGGCACCAGTTACCTCGACGGCGACCCGTACCTGCCGTTGATCACCCCGTTCCTGGAGGACCTGCGCTCCGAGCTGGACGAGACGTTCCACCTGGGACGGCTCGACGGCACCGACGTCGTCTACCTGGCCACCCGCGAATCCACCCAGTACACCCGGACGTCGAGCCGCGTCGGCAGACGGCTGCCGGCCTACGCCACCTCGCTGGGCAAGGCGCTGCTGGCCGAGCGGTTCGGCACCCAGCGCGACGAGCACGTCCCGGCGGCACTGAAAAGCCTCACCCCGCACACCATCACAGACCGCGGCCGCCTCGACGCCGTCCTCGACGAGGTCCGGATCCGCGGCTACGCCTGCGACGACGAGGAGAACACCATCGGGCTACGGTGCTTCGCGGTGCCGCTGCGCTACTGCAGACCCGCCCAGGACGCGATCAGCGCGTCGGTGCCGATGGAACGCCTCGACCCGCGCCGGGAACGCGACATCGTCGACGCGCTCCGCACCATGGGAGACAAGGTGTCCCGCGTGGTGCGCCCGCTGGCCGACGGCGACAAGTGGTTCGCGTCATGACATTCGGAGGAAGTCCCGTGAGAACACCCGCCGTCACCGACGTCACCGTCATCCCGATCGCCGGCCACGACAGCATGCTGCTGAACCTGTCCGGCGCGCACGGACCGTTCTTCACCCGCAACCTGGTGGTCATCCAGGACTCGGCCGGCAACACCGGGGTGGGCGAGGTGCCCGGCGGTGAACCGATCCGCGCCACGCTGGAGGAGGCGCGGGCGATCATCACCGGCCGCAGCATCGGCGACTATCACGCCGTCCTGGGTGACATCCGCCGCGCGTTCGCCGACCGCGACGCCGGTGGCCGCGGCGCCCAGACGTTCGACCTGCGCGTCACCGTACACGCCGTCACCGCAGTGGAATCCGCGCTGCTGGACCTGCTCGGCCAGCACCTGGAGGTGCCGGTCGCCGCGCTGCTCGGCGACGGGCAGCAGCGCGACCGGGTGCAGGCGCTGGGCTATCTGTTCTTCGTCGGCGACCGCACCAGGACCGACCTGGCCTACCGCTCCCCCGCCGACGAGGCACCCGACGCCGACGACTGGTTCAAGGTCCGTCACGAAGCGGCGCTCACCCCCGACGCGGTGGTGCGGCTCGCCGAGGCCGCCCACGCCCGGTACGGGTTCGCCGACTTCAAACTCAAGGGCGGTGTGCTGCCCGCACCCGACGAGGCCAAGGCCGTCATCGCCCTGGCCGACCGCTTCCCCGGGGCGCGAATCACGTTGGACCCCAACGGCGGCTGGTTGCTGGACGACGCGGTCCGGACCTGCCGCGAGCTGACCGGGGTGCTGGCCTACGCCGAGGACCCGGTGGGCCCCGAAGGTGGGTTCTCCGGACGTGAGGTGATGGCCGAGTTCAAACGGGCGACCGGCCTGCCGACCGCGACCAACATGATCGCCACCGACTGGCGCGAGATGGGCCACGCCATCCGCTCCGGTGCGGTGGACATCCCGCTGGCCGACCCGCACTTCTGGACGATGGCTGGGTCGGTGCGCGTCGCGCAGCTCTGCGAAGCGTGGGGGCTGACGTGGGGGTCGCACTCCAACAATCACTTCGACGTGTCGCTGGCGATGTTCACCCACGTCGCCGCCGCGGCGCCCGGAGACATCACCGCGATCGACACGCACTGGATCTGGCAGGACGGCCAGGCGATCACCACCGATCCGTACCGCATCACCGACGGATACCTGACCGTGCCCGACGCGCCCGGCCTCGGTGTGCGGCTCGACGAGGCCGCGGTGGCCGCGGCCCATCAGCTCTACCGGCGGGAGGGGCTGGGCGGCCGTGACGACTCCGTCGCGATGCAGTACCTAATCCCGGGCTGGACGTTCGACGGCAAGCGGCCTGCGCTGGACCGGGGACAGCGGTGAGAATCGTTGTGGCGGATCCGAATCTGGTGCCGCACCGCGAACGGCTGGAATCCGCGGTGCCGCCGGGGTCGGATGTCCGGTGGCACCTCGGCGGTGTGCCGGAGCAGGAGTTGCGCGAGGCTGAGGTGTACGTGGGCAGCCGGTTCACCGCCGACATGGCGCGGGTGGCCGGGAAGCTGCGGCTGGTGCATCCCGCGGCCGCCGGGACCGACAAGGTCGAGCTGACCGCGCTGCCGCCGGAGGTGTTGGTTGCCAACACCTTCCATCACGAACGCTCGATCGCCGAGTACGTTGCCGGCGCGGCGGTGATGCTGCGGCGCGGGTTCCTGGGTCAGGACGCGCGGTTGCGGGACGGCGTCTGGGCGAGCTCGATGTACGACAGCTCGATACCGCAGCCCGTCACGCTCGGCGAGGCCCGCATCGGGTTCGTCGGGTTCGGCCACATCGGCCGGTGCACGTGGAAGTTGTTGCGGGCCTTCGGCTGCACGGGCGCCGCGGTCACCGGGTCCGGGCGGGTCGCCGACGACGCCGGGCTGGACTGGGTGGGCGGCACCGACCGTCTGCACCGGCTGCTGGGCGAATGTGACGTCGCGGTGGTGTCCGCGCCGCTGAACAGCGACACCGAGGGCATGATCGGCGCACCGGAGCTGCAGGCGCTCGGGCCCGACGGCGTGCTGATCAACGTCGGCCGGGGCGCGCTGGTGCAGGAGCGGGCGCTCTACGACGCGCTGGCCGGCGGTGTCATCAAGGCCGCCGCGATCGACGTCTGGTACCGCTACCCCGTCAACGGATCTAGTTGCCCGCCAGGTGATCTGCCGTTCGGTCAGCTGCCCAACATCCTGATGACGCCGCACTCGTCGGGTGTCAGCACCGACACGTTCACCGGTCGCGTCGACGACGTCGCCGCGAACATCGGACGGCTGCAGCGCGGCGAACCGCTGCACAACCTCGTGCCGCACTGACCCCTTTCCGCCGAAATGGCATTCCAGCAGACCTGCACTCGAACTTCCGCTGCCGGAATGCCATTTCGGCGGAGAGACGGGGTCAGTACTGGGGTTCGTGGAAGCGGTTGATGATCGGAATGCGCTCGATGATGCGGTCACGCAGCCGCGGCTGCGGGACCGTCGGCACCGGCGGCGCGGCCGGCGGTGGCGGCGGCACATAGTCCGGCGCGGGCGGAATCACCGGCGGCGGCGCGACGTGCTCACGCGCCATCCGCGACAGCGCGAGCAGTGGAATCTCCGACGGCTCGGCCAGCGGCTCCTCACCGGGCCCGACCCCCCGGGGCCTCCGCCGGAGGAACTCCCCCGGCCCCCACCGGGACTCGTGGGGGCGGGGGGCCCGACGCTGGCCCGGGGGGCGGGGCGCCGCCCGCGCCCCCCCGCCGCCCCCCC
>NZ_LMVQ01000070.1 GCF_001545925.1 Mycobacterium sp. NAZ190054
TGCAACGGTACTTCCAGGCCGAGAAGTTGTTCGATCTCGACGACCTGCCCGGCGCGATGGACGCCGACCGCGACGACCAGGGCGAGCTCGAGGAACTCCAGAACGCGTTCGCCGTGTCGCCGTGGGCTGCCCGCACCCCGCCCTGCCGGTGCTGCTGCTGGCGCATCAGCCCAAGCAGGTCGCGCACGCGGTGCGCGCCGGGGTGGACCTGCAGATCTCCGGCCACACCCACGGCGGTCAGATCTGGCCGTTCAACTTCCTCGTGCGGCTGGAACAGCCCGTGGTGCACGGGCTGAGCACGCACGGCGACCGGACGCAGCTCTACACCAGCCGGGGCACCGGGTTCTGGGGTCCGCCGTTCCGGGTGTTCGCGCCGAGCGAGATCACCCTGCTGACGCTGCGCAGCGGTTAGGCAAGATACCTGCGTGTCTTCCTCGCTGGGCGATGTCCTCGCCTCCATGCAGCTCGACCGGACCGGACCGGCGTCGTTCGCCGGCAAGCAGCTGCCCGCACCCGCCAACCACATTCTGGGCGGCCACATCTCCGCGCAAGCCCTGCTGGCGGCGAGCCTGACCGCACCGGACCGCACCCCGCACAGCGTGCACACGTACTTCCTCCGTCCGGGTGATGCGCGGCTGCCGGTCACCTTCGAGGTGGCGAATCTGCAAGAGGGCCGGACATTCTCGGCGCGACGCGTCACCGCCCATCAGGGTGAGGAGATCCTGCTGGAGGCGATGTCGTCGTTCAAGGCGGCGACGCCGGCCGGAGTCACCTACCAGCCGCCGTGTCCGCAAGTGGCCCCACCGGAGTCGCTGCCGCCTGTCGCTCCCCATTTCGCGGAGTCCGAGGAGGCCACCCAGGGCCTGTGGGCGAGCCTGCGCTGGTTCGAGCGCCGCATCGTCGAGGCCGACACCGCCCCGCCGGCCCGCTCACGCATCTGGTGGCGGCCCGGCGGCGCCGTCCCCGACGACCCGGTGCTGACCGCGTCCCTGGTGGCCTACCTGTCCGCGGTGACACTCACCGAGCCGGCCTACGCCGCCCGCGGCGGCATCGCGGAGTCGGCTCAGCGCGATCATTCGGTGTGGTTCCACGCCGCGGCGGATCTGTCGGACTGGCTGCTCTACGAGCAGTCCTCCCCCAGCAGCGCCGACACGCTCGCGCTGGCCGGCGGGACCATGTTCAACCGCACCGGGGAACTGGTGTGCACGGTGCGCCAGGAGATGTACTTCCCGGCGCCCCGGCAGTGACGTCCGCTGCGCCAGTTGCGTAACCACAGGGAGATTTCGAGGCCGATAACCGCCACCTCGTTACGCAAATTCGCCGCCTGCCCACCGGCCGGGGATTGAAGTCAGCCCTCGACAAGGGTTTTGAGCTGCCTGACGGTCCGGTCCATGATCCGGCCGACCTGCCGTGCGGCCACCCGGTCGGCGATCAGGCCGAGCAGGCCCCCGGGCGCCTCGTAGGACAGCCGGAAGATCACCTTGGTGCGCCCGTCACCGTGCTCGCGCAACCGGAACCTGCCGCGCAGCGTCACGCCGGTGATCCCGATCCAGGCCAGGTCGCGGGCCTCGTCGAACTCCGTGACCTCGATGACCCCGCCGATCGGCACCGAGCCGACCTTCCAGTGCACGGTGTAGCGCGACCCCACCCCGACCGGCTGCTGCGTGACGATCTCCCACCGCTCCAGGTTGGCCATGAACTCCGGGTAGCAGCCGGGGTCGCTGACGTGTTTCCACACGCTGTGCGGATCGGCGTCGATGATCACGCTTCGCTGAAGTCGCATCGCCGGCCCCCTTATCCGATCACCGGGAACCGGCGCTCTGCGGCCAGGCTGTCCACCGCCGCCTGCAGCGCGCCCTCGACCTTCTTGTGGATCGTGTCGTCGTCGGCAGCCGCGATCTCCTCGGCACCGACGGGTTCCAGCGCCTCGACGACGATCTTCGACGGCAGCGGGAAGTGTCCGTAGAGATCGCTGACGATCAGGCCCCACGGCGGGGCCAGCGCGATCGGCACGCTCTTGAGGCGCAGCAGTCTGTCGACCCGCAATAGCTTGGCCAGCCACTGGCCCCGGCTCAGGAACAGCACACTCTCCTGGCCGCCGACGCTGGCGATCGGCACGATCGGCACCCCGGCCTCACGCGCGAGTTTCACATAGCCCTTGCGACCGCCGAAGTCGACCTTGTTGCGTTCCCAGAACGGGCGGAACACCTCGTAGTCGCCGCCCGGGTAGACCAGCAGTGCCGCGCCGGATTCCAGTGCCAGACGGGCGTTCTCGTGATTGGCGGCCACGGTGCCGAACTTGCGCAACGAGCCGAGCGGCGGCGCCGACACCACCAGGTTGTGGGCCAGCTGGTAGAACGGGCGCTCGACGCCGAAGTAGGAGCAGAACGCCAACGTGAACACGAAGGTGTCCGGCGGCACGTTGCCGCCGCTGTGATTGCCGACCAGCAGCACCGGCCCGTCGGCCGGGATGCGCTCGAGCCCGCGGACGTCGGCACGGAAGTACAGCGACGCCAGCAGCCACAGCCCGGGCAGCTGCTCGCGGATGTAGTCGGCGTCGCGCTGATCGAGGTCGGCCTTCGGTACCCGTGCGGCGACTTCGTGCTTGACCCATTCGAGCACATCACCGAACCCCGCCATGGAAGGGCTATTGACGTCGGCGGCGTCCGGCAAACCTGGCAGGCTGGACCCTGATGTCCGCGCTGATCGAAGACCTGTCCACCCTGCGTGCCGTCGGCGACGACGCCGACGAGCTGTTCGCCGCGTTCGAGGCGTGGGCCGACGCCGGCGGCACCACGTTGTATCCGGCGCAGGAGGAGGCGCTGGTCGAGCTCGTCAGCGGCGCCAACGTCATCCTGGCCACCCCGACTGGGTCGGGGAAGTCGCTGGTGGCCACCGGCGCGCTGTACTTCGCGCTGGCCGGTGCGCGGCGCAGCTACTACACCGCGCCGATCAAGGCGCTGGTCAGCGAGAAGTTCTTCGCGCTGTGCGACGTGTTCGGCGCGGCCAACGTCGGCATGCTGACCGGTGATGCCGCGGTCAACGCGGATGCGCCGATCATCGCGTGCACCGCGGAGATCCTGGCCAACATCGCGCTGCGGGAGGGCCGCGACGCCGACATCGGCCTGTGCGTGATGGACGAGTTCCATTTCTACGGCGACCCCGACCGGGGCTGGGCCTGGCAGGTGCCGCTGCTCGAACTGCCCCGCGCGCAGTTCCTGCTGATGTCGGCCACGCTGGGTGACGTCACGTTCCTGCGGGAGGACCTGACCCGGCGCACCGGGCGGACCACGGCGCTCGTCGCCAACGCCGAACGCCCGGTGCCGCTGTACTTCTCCTACGCGACCACGCCGATGCACGAGACGATCCAGGAACTCGTCGACACCGGGCAGTCCCCGGTCTACGTCGTGCATTTCACCCAGGCCTCGGCGCTGGAACGGGCGCAGGCGATGATGAGCGTGAACGTCAGCTCCAAGCCGGAGAAGGCCGCGATCGCCGCGCACATCGGCGCGTTCCGATTCTCCACGTCGTTCGGGTCCACGCTGTCGCGGCTGGTCCGGCACGGCATCGGGGTGCACCACGCCGGCATGCTGCCCAAGTACCGCCGGCTCGTCGAGCAGCTGGCGCAGGCCGGTCTGCTGAAGGTGATCTGCGGCACCGACACCCTCGGTGTCGGGATCAACGTACCGATCCGCACCGTGGTGTTCTCGGCGCTGTCCAAGTACGACGGCACCCGGACCCGGCTGCTCAACGCCCGCGAGTTCCACCAGATCGCCGGCCGGGCCGGCCGGGCCGGATTCGACACCGCGGGCACCGTGGTGGTGCAGGCGCCCGACCACGAGGTGGAGAACCTCAAACAGTTCGCCAAGGTCGCCGACGACCCGAAGAAACGGCGGAAGTTGGTGCGCCGCAAGGCCCCCGAGGGCATGGTGCCGTGGAGTGAGGCGACGCTGAAACGGCTTGTCGACGCCGCGCCGGAACCGCTGACCAGCAACATGAGGGTGTCGACGGCGATGATCCTCGACGTGGTCGACCGTCCCGGCGACCCGTTCGCGGCGATGCGCCGGCTGCTCACCGACAACCACGAGCCGCGCAAGCGCCAGTTGCGCTTGATCCGGGAAGCGGTCGGGATCGCGCGGTCCCTGCTGCAGGCCGGCGTCGTGGAGCGGGTCGCCGAACCCGAACCCGACGGCCGCCGTTACCGCCTGACCGTGGACCTACCACCCGATTTCGCGCTCAACCAGCCGCTGTCGACGTTCGCGCTGGCCGCGATCGACCTGTTGGACACCGATTCGGAAAGCTATGCGCTGGACGTGGTCTCGGTCATCGAGGCCACCCTGGAGGACCCGCGGCAGATCCTGGCGGCGCAGCTGAACAAGGCTAGGGGCGAGGCCGTCGCGCAGATGAAGGTCGACGGGATCGAGTACGACGAACGCATCGAACTGCTCGACGAGGTCACCTACCCCAAGCCACTGGCCGAACTGCTCGAGCACGCGTTCGAGGTGTATCTGCAGAGCAATCCGTGGGCGGCCGACGGCCGGCTGTCCCCGAAATCCGTTGTGCGCGAGATGTGGGAGCGGGCCTTCACCTTCCGGGAGTACGTCAGTGTCTACGGCCTGACCCGCTCGGAGGGCGCGGTGCTGCGGTACCTGTCCGATGCGTTCAAGGCGCTGCGGTCGGGTGTGCCGGCGGCGGCGCGGACCGAGGAGCTGACCGACATCGTCGAGTGGCTCGGTGAGCTTGTGCGGCAGGTGGATTCGAGCCTGCTCGACGAATGGGAGCAGCTCACCAGCCCCGATCAGCCGCTGGACGCTCCGCTGCCGGTGCCGGCCCGGCCGCGTCCGCTGACGGGCAACGAGCGGGCGTTCACCGCGATGATCCGCAACGCGTTGTTCCGGCGGGTGGAGTTGTTCGCCAGGGAACGCTGGGACGACCTCGGGGCGCTCGACGCCGGATGCGGATGGACGGCGGCGCGCTGGCAGGAGATCGGCGACGAGTACTTCGACGAGCACGACGACGTCGGGACCGGCGCCGACGCGCGCGGACCCGCATTGCTGATCTTCGACCGGCGGCCCGGCGTGTGGCGGGTGCGGCAGATCCTCGACGATCCCGCCGGCGACCATGACTGGGGAATCGAGGTCGAGGTGGACCTCGAAGCGTCCGACGACGAGGGCGCCGTGGTGCTGCGGGTGGTGGACGCCGGGCGGCTGTGACGGCCGTCTCTGTACCCGAAATCACAGGTCAGCGGGTTGATTAACGTGCCTGCAACACGGATCATGGGTGAGGTCCGGCCGACGGGCGATCCTCGTTGCCGGACCCCGATCTCACGTTCAGGAGCCCCGCCATGTCCTTCGCGCAGTACCGTGCCGCCCGCCAGATCGCTCGTGATCGGCGGCGCCTGTACGCGCGGATTGCGTCGATGCCGCATTCGTCGGTGCGGGACGAGCTGGTCGCCGTCGCGCAGCGCTACGAGAACACCGGCCACTGAACTCAGCCCCGGTAGCGGTCCACCTGCGCGGCGTAGTCGTCGAGCAGCCGTAGCGAATCGTCGAGCGACTTGGTGGGCAACAGCAGCCGGAGCTCGCTGAATCCCAGTTCCCCTATCGCGCGCCAGTATTCGGGGTCGACCGGGGTCCCGAACGTCGACAGCGGCACGTCATGCCGTGCGCCCTCGCGGATCTGGTCGATGCGCCGCTTCAGGTGTTCGACCGGCAGCGGGTTGGCGATCCAGCCGGCCTCGTGCCGGATGATCCGCTTGACGGTGGCGTCCGAATCGCCCCCGATCAGGATGGGCGGATGCGGCGTGCGCACCGGCTTGGGCCGCATGTAGGAGCTGTCGAAGTCGACGTATCTGCCGTGGTATTCGGCCGGTTCGGCAGTCCACAGCGCCTTGATGGCCTCGAGGCGTTCGTCGAGCAGCGCGCCTCGCGTCTTCGGGTCGGTGCCGTGGTGGCGCAACTCCTCGATGTTCCAGCCCGCGCCGACCCCGAACACGAAGCGACCGTGGGAGATGACATCGATGCTGGCCGTCTCTTTCGCGGTGACGATCGGGTCCCGCTGGATGAGCAGCGCGATCCCGGTGACCAGTTCGATGCTCGACGTCACCGCGGCAGCGGCGGCCAGGGTCACGAACGGGTCCAGGGTTCGGTAGTAGACCGCGGGCAGTTTCCCGCCCATCGGGTAGGGCGATTCCCGGCTGGCCGGGATGTGCGTGTGCTCGGCGACCGCCAGCGAGGTGAACCCCCGCTCCTCCACCGCACGGGCCAGGGACACCGTGTCGATGGTGTCGTCGTTGACGAACGTCGAGATCCCGAACTTCATCTGCGCCACAGCTCGAGGCTATTCCTGTCCGCCAAACCCGTCGTGGCCGGATCGATATCGAAGTTTGCCCCAGCAGTCACATGGGTAACTTCAGTCACAGCGCCGTGACGTCAGCGCGTCCACAACAGCAGAGAAAGAATCGAATGGGTCAACGATATGAACACCGTCCTGTACTTCAGCGCCAACGGCGCCGTGTATGAAACCCGCGCCTACACCAAAGCCGACATCGACAAGCTCGTCCAGGATCAGGGCCTGCACTGCCTGACCAGCGCGGACCACCAGTTCGACTTCTGGTTCAGCCCGTCCGCCCGCGGCTGCCAGCGCCGCACCAACCAGTTCGCCACCGAGTTGCTGATGGCGACCACCGACTTCACCGCCAGAACCGTCCCGCTGTTGCGCGGAAGCGTCGTCGTCGCCACGCATGACGCCGACGGAGACCTCGACGGTCTGAGCTGGCAGCAACTGGATGCACTCGCCGCGCACCACCGCGCGGTGTCCAAGCGCGACGAGCGGTTACTGCAGCGGCGGATCCTGCGCGACGAGCGCCGGCTGCAGCGCGCCGCCGAGGCCGCTCAGCCCGTCCTGGTGAGCTGCGCGCGCCCCCGCACTCCCGTCCGGCTGGGCTGATCGGCAGCAAACCGGCCCCCTGCTCGGTGCAGGGGGCCGGTTCGCTCACAACGTCACTCTTCGCCGGACTCGGCACCCTCGTCGCCGGACTCGGCGCCCTCGTCGTCGGCGGCCTCGTCGTCGGCGGCCTCGTCGTCGTCGGCGGCCTCGGTTTCGGTGACCTCCTCAGCGGGCTCCTCGGTGACCTCCTCAGCGGGCTCCTCGGTGACCTCCTCCTCGGTGGCCTCCTCCTCGGTGGCCTCCTCCTCGGTGGCCTCATCGACCACGACCGGCTCGGGCTCCGGTGCGGGCTCCACCGCAGCTTCGTCCCCGACGACGGCGTCGGCCGTCGACTCGGTCTCCCCGGTGGTCTCGTCCTCGGTACCGGTCGACACCAGGGTGAGCTCGTCGCCGTCGACGTCGAACGTCGCGGTCTGAGCCGGCGGCGTCGTCGGCGCGGGCGGCGTCACCGGGACTTCCTCGGGCTGCTTGAGCGCTTCGGCGATCGTCTGCGGCAGCTTGACGAACAGCGCGTCGAAGGTGCCACCCTCGGAGAACAGACCCGGGAAGTCTTCCGGGCTGTAGATCGGGTCACCGTTCTCGTCGGTGCCGAAGTACGGCTTGTAGCCGTTGAGGAACGCGCCCGTGATCAGACCCGGCGCGTTGACCAACGCGGTGAACGCGTCCTTGAGGTTGCCCTCCTTCACCGACGCGAAGACGGTGTCCGCGACGTTCATCGCCGCGAAGAACGCGGTGATCGGCGGCGACATCAGACCCTTCGAGATCGTGACGATGTTGCCGCGGGTGATCAGCGAGTCGTACACGCGCCCGACGGCGTCGGCGATCGCCTTCGGAATCGTCAGGATCGACGTCAGCGGGAACGCCAGGTTCTCCATCGCGACCAGCATCCAGGTGTTCATCTCGACGAACGCCTCGGTGAACTGGCCGTTGCCGAGGAACTCGGCGACGGCCTGAAGCCGGACCGGAAGGTTGGTCAGCGTACGCTGCACGCCCTCGGCGGCGCCGATGATGCCGGTTCCGCGGCGAGTGCCTGCCTGCTCTGCCGTCTGACCGATGATCGTCCTGAGGTGCGCGAGCTGGTTCTCACCGATCTGGTTGAGGATCGGGAACGGGTTCTCCCACAGCGACGTGCCAATCGCACCGATCTGGCTGAACGTGTTCGTGAAGTTGTTCTGCCACACGAGCAGCGGGTTCTCCAGGACCGGATTGGCGGCCAGCTGGACGGCGGCCTGCCGGATGTCCGGGGCCGACGCCACCGGCGCCACCGGGTTCACGGCGATGGCGCCCGCAACCACCACCGCGGCGCCGCTCACCAGGAACTTGTTCACTCGCGAAGCCTTCTTGGCCGCAACCGACCCAGATGCGGCGCCATACGCGACCGGAAGTGCTTGTTGCACGGATACTCCTTTTTGACTGGTCATCGCCCCCCATGGGCGCGCTCGAAACTTAGCTGAGGGTTTCCTAAGAAGCAATAGGGTTGGCTAACCTCAGTTAGACACCCTTGTTATCGGGCCTTTGCTGGAACATCGCACTGCCCAGCAAACCTTGAGCTCAGGCCGGTGTGAGCCACCTCACTAGAATTTGCGCAACTGTCAAAAACCTGCGGCTTGCGACGTCGGCAAAGTCGGCGAAGGCTACGGTCAGGTCGTGAACATCGACGAATACCGCGCGCAGGACGCGACCGGACTGGCCCGGCTGGTGGCCGATGGACAGGTGAAGGCCGACGAACTGCTGGCCCTGGCGCAGGCGCGGGCCGCCGAGGTGAACCCGCGGATCAACGCGATCGTGCGCGACGTTCCGGCCGCACCCGCGGAGGCGCCGGACGGGCCGTTCACCGGGGTGCCGTTCCTGATCAAGGATCTGGCCCAGGACTATGCGGGGCTGCCGACCTCGCGGGGTTCCCGCGCGCTGATGTCGACGCCGGCCACCGCACACGCGACGGTCGTGCAGCGCTGGATCGATGCGGGCCTGGTCATTTTCGGCAAGACCAACACCCCGGAGTTCGGCGCCAAGGGCATCACCGAACCGCTCGCGTGGGGTCCGGCACGCAATCCGTGGGACCTGAACCGGACCCCGGGCGGGTCGTCGGGCGGTTCCGCGGCCGCCGTCGCCGCGGGCATCGTGCCGTGCGCCGGCGCGAACGACGGGGGCGGATCGATCCGGATCCCGGCGGCGTGCTGCGGCTTGGTCGGTGTGAAGCCCGGCCGCGGGCTGACGCCGATGGGACCGGCGACGGGTGAGTCACTGCACGGGTCGGCGGTGCAGGGTGTCGTGTCGCGCACGGTCCGCGACTCCGCCGCGATGCTCGACGTCATCAGCGGCGGTGAGCCGTGGGGGCCGTTCACGCCCGGAATGCCCGACACACCGTTCGCCTCCTGCGTCGGACAGGATCCCGGACGGCTGCGTATCGGGGTGCGGGTGCCGACGGCGATCAACCCGACCCCGCACCGTGAGGCGTTCGCCGCCGTCGAGAAGACCGCGCAGACGCTGACCGAGCTCGGCCACCATGTCGACGAGCTGCCACAGGCCCCGTTCGACGACGCCGCGTTGGCCCGCGAGTTCCTGCTGACATGGTTCGTCTACACCGCCTGGGAACTCGACGACGCCAAGCGGCTCACCGGGGCCCGCGACGAGGCCTTCGAGCGCGACACGCTGATCCTGGCCGCCATCGGCCGGGCCACCAGCAGCGTGGATTACGTGGACGCCGTACAGCGCAGGCACGAACACACCCGCCGGTTGACGACGTACTTCGAGTCCTACGACCTGCTGCTCACACCCTCGCTGGCCACTCCCCCGCCGACGATCGGTGAGTTCGACCTGCCTCTCGTGTTGCAGAAGGCCTCGGACGTGTTGCTCAAGACGCGCACCGCGAGCCTGCTGCGCTTCACCAACCTCGTCGACGACATCGTGGACAAGAACCTCGGCTGGGTGCCGTACACCCAGCTCGCGAACATCACCGGCCGCCCGGCGATGTCGCTGCCCGTGCACTGGACCGGGGACGGTCTGCCGCTGGGCGTGCAGTTCGTCGCGCCGCTGGCCGGCGAGTCGCTGCTGATCCGGCTGGCCGCGCAGCTGGAGCAGGCGATGCCGTGGGCCGACCGGGTGGCACCGGTCTGAGTTCAGGCCGGGTTGAACAGCCGCGGCTCCAGCCAGGCGCCGTTCCTGAAGCGCTCCAAGGCCTTCGCCGCGGCCAGCACGCCGAGGTCGGCGAGCGGTTCGACGACGATCACCAGCAGGTACGCGGCCCCGAAGACCGCGACACTGCTGACCGCCTCGGCGGTCAAGCCGTGGCCGTACAGCGCCCAGAACGCCACCCAGGACACGATGCCTGCCTGGTAGGTCGCCGAAAGCGTCAGCGCCTGACGGTATTCCAGGTCGACGTAACGGGTCTGCGGGGCGATCGTCCTGCCTGCCACGTACTGCAGCGCGAACAGCGGCACCAGCAGTGTGGTGACGTTCATCCCGTACTGCGGAAGGTCGAACGGGGCGAAGACCACACCCTGCACGAGCAGACCCAGCGCGAGCCCGAACGCCGCGGGCGCCGCGCCGAACAGCAGGAACAGCGTCGAACCGAGGATCAGGTGTACCTCGGACACCCCGACCGGGTGATGCGGGAACACCTGGAAGAACACCAGCACCAGAGCGGTGGCGACCGCGGATCCCAGCACCAGTGATCCGGCGCCGCGCTCCTTGACGTGTTTCCACGCCGCGTGCAGACCGTAACCGCCGACACCGGCGGCTGTGGCGCAACCGAGGACGATCTTGGCGCCGTCGACGATTCCTGGCTCGATGTGCATCGCCGTACCTTTCGTTCGGGGGTCAGTGGTGGTCGTCGGCCACAGCGTGGTCGCCGTCGTCGGTGACGAGCGGTTTGGTCAGCAACTCTCGTTGCGTCACAACGTGTTCCAGAGCCGTGACCCAGTGGTCGTAGTACTGCCACTCGCCGCGGCCGGGTTCGGGCGAAGCCTCCCAGGCGCCGATCGTGTCGATCAGGCTCTGCTGGAACTCGCTCCACGGGTAGTGCCCGAATTCGGACAGCGCCAGCGCGAGTCCGAACGCCCTGCGCTGCCAGTCGTGATCGAAGGACGGGGCGGCCTGGTCGGTGGTGCAGGTGCTGTGCAGTTTCATGACGGCTGCCCCGCGAGCGCCACACCCATCATCGATTCGGTGGTGACGAGTTCCATCAGCTCGGTGTCGGTCAGATCGTCGGTGCCGGAGGGCCGTTCAGGAATGACGAACCACCGGGAGTGACCGCTGGAATCCCACACCTTGATCTCGGTGTCGTCGGACAGGGTCACGCCGACCTCGGCGAGGACCGTGCGCGGTTCCCGCGCCGCGCGGGCGCGGAACACCGGGTCCTTGTACCAGTACGGCGGCAGCCCCAGCACCGGCCACGGGAAGCACGAGCACAGCGTGCAGATCACCAGGTTGTGCACTCCCGGGACGTTGGCGACGGCCTGCAGGTGTTCACCTTCGGCGCCCGCCATGCCCTCGGGCAGATCCAGCTCCGCCAGCGCGGCCGGGGTGTCGACGACGACCCGGGCCGCGAAGTCCGGATCCGTCCACGCCTTCACCACGATCTTCTTGCCGTTCAGCGGTGTCATCTCGGATTCGAAGTAGGACAACACCTTCTCCACGGTCTGGCTGGTGATCACGCCCTTCTCGATCAGCAGGCGCTCCAGTGCGGCGACGCGGTCGGCGCTGGATTCCTCCCGGTCGGCCGGGTAGGCGAACTGGTCGGTCACTGGTCCTCCTCGACAGGTTGCAGGTACGCCTCGAACAGCTCGGCGTACAGGGTGTTGGCGCCCGGTTCGGCACGCGGGCCCCAGAGTTCCTCCGGGGTGAACTCGACGATGTAGATGGGCATCGGGTCGCCGATGCCGTCCCCGGTGTGGACGAAGTAGCCGTAGTCGCCTTCGAAGATGCGTTGCACCGTTCCGGTCCGGGCGCGCAGATATCCGGGCAGCCGGGTGTGTGCGCCGGCCGGGAGGTCGGTGATGCGCACCTTCTGGCCGACGCCGAACCGCGGGTGCGCGACGTCGCGGCGTGGGCTGTCGCCGCGCCGCAGGTAGTCGATGACCTGCTCGTCGATGGCGTCGTCCGACGGGTCCTCGGCCCGCGCGGCGGTGGTGCCGAGCGCGGCGCGGAGTTCGTCCTCGGACACGTAGCCCTTGTCGATGAAGAACTGCGTGATGCCGCCCAGCCACTTCTCGTAATAGCGGAACTTGAAGTAGTCGAACGGATTCATCGCCTCGGCGCCGGTGCGCAGATCCGCCCAGGTCCATTCGTCGCGGAAGGTGGTCGGCACCTCGGAGATCGGGTACCCGGGCAACGCCGATCCCAGGTGGTTGCTGAGCCCCATCATCGCGACGTGGATGCCGAAGATCCGCTTCTCCCACTCTTCGACGAAGACCCGCTTCTCCAGGTTCAGCGGTTGCGGCAGGCCTTCGAGGCCGCCGAGGTGATGCTGCAGCTTCATGCCGGTGCACCTTCCGGGTCGGGGCGCCCGGCCGGAGCCGCCGGCGCCGTTCTTGTCATCGCATTGGCCAGGTATTCGGAGACGATCCCGAAGGTCGCGCCCAGCACGCAGGCGCACGCGGCGACCAGGCCGGGGTGGGAGATGCTCGTCGCATTGACCAGCTGCCCGGTCCCGGCGACGGTGGACACCGTGGAGGCGAACCCGACCACCACCGCGGGTGTGGTCGACAGCAGACCGACCCAGGAGGCCTGCACCATGAGGGCGCTGCCGACACCGACGGCGATCGCGGTGGCCGCCAGCCCGCCGCCCAGCAGATGGGCCGCATAGAGGCTGGCGCAGGCGATGGCGACGCCGACCAGGTTGCTCGCCACCGACCGCACCCAGCCGGCCGGGCCGCCGCCGACGAAGAAGAACGACGCCCATGCCAGGAACACCACCCAGATCGGGACGGTGACCACCGTGGCTGTGAAGGCCACCGCCACCCCGCCGAGCACACCGATGCTCAGCGTCAGTGCAGACCGCGAATCCATAGAGTTCCACCTCGCTCGATCGACGCGAACGCGAACAACGCTGAGGCCGCGGTGTTTCCGCGAAGTGAATTGGGGATTTCTGCCGACGGCCGACATGGACGTCTTTTGCCCGGAACAGGACATGCCCGACCGACACGGACATATGGTGGGCAGATCCGGACATCGCCACGCACCGCACCCCTAGCACCGGCCACGCTGACGCGATGAGCATTCCGGCCACCGACCGGTCACGGCATATCGCGATTCTGGTCTTCGACGGTGTCCGCACCCTGGATGTGACCGGCCCCCTCGAAGTGTTCGACGTGGCGCAGGCGCTGGGCTGCCGCTATTCGATCGGGTTGTACTCGACGTCGGGCACCGACTCCGTCCGGTGCTCCTCGGGTCTGTCCGTCGACGCCACGGCCTCCTCGGCGCTGTCCGAGGTCGACACCGTGCTGGTGCCGGGCGGCGAGTGCCTGGTCGCCGGCGGCGTGCCGTCCCGGTCGATGACCCCGCTGACCAGCTGGCGCAGCCCCGGCCCCGAGCTGAAGTTCGAAGAACGGTGGATGCCGCCCACGCACGTGCTGCAACCCGGCGGCATCAGCGGCATAGCGCGCGAGATCGCCACCGCCGTAGTGGGATTCAGCGAAGATGACGTCGTCGA
>NZ_LMVQ01000071.1 GCF_001545925.1 Mycobacterium sp. NAZ190054
TCCCGGATTCGGCGGCGTTCAAGGCGTTCTACAGCCGGGTGATGTTCTGGACCTTCTCCCCCGGCCGGGTCGAGGACGGCTGGGGAATCGAAGGCGCCCATCCGATGTCAGGGCCCGCGACGCGGCGGTCATCTGCGGCAGCAACGGCACCAGCTGCGGCATCGCCCGGACCAGATGGGGGGCGTTGTGGGTCATCAGGATTCCGCGCTCGACGGCGCTGCGCCGGGCGATGCCGATGTTGCCGGTGGCCAGGTACCGCAACCCGCCGTGCACGAGCTTGGAGCTCCACCGGCTGGTGCCGAACGCCAGGTCGTGTTTCTCCACCAGGACCACCGACAGCCCACGCGCGGCAGCGTCGAGCGCGATGCCGGTGCCGGTGATGCCGCCCCCGATCACGATGAGGTCGACGGCGGCCCCGTCCCCCACCGCGGTGAGTTCGGCCGCGCGCCGTGCCGCGTGCAAAGCGGTTGAGCCACTCAAGGTTTCAGGTATCCGTTCAACGAGCGGGCCAGCTCCCGGTTGAGTGCGTCGTTGTCCAGCAGTTCGGCGACCATCTGGGCGGACTGGATGGTCGACTGGGCGATCAGCAGGCACATCGCGGCCATGCCCCGTGGGTCCCCCGCGCGGATGCTGCCCTCGCCCTGCCCCGCTTCGATCGCCTCGGCGAGCGCCTCGACGAGGATCTGCTGGCTGGTGCCCAGCCGATCGGTGATGTAGGTCATCGCCAGGCCCGGCGCGTTGCGGATCACCGACTGCACGATCTCGTCGGCACGCAGGTGGTCGGCGACGGCGACGACGCGTTCCACCATGGCCTCGCGCCCGGCGCCGCGATCCGGAACGGCCACCAGCACACCGGCGATGCGCACGGTGAGCAGTTCGGCGATGACCCACCGGATGTCGGGCCACCGCCGGTAGATCGTCGGCCGGCTCACCCGCGCCCGGCGGGCGATCTCGGTCATGGTCGTCCGCTCGACGCCGTAGGCGAGGATGCACTCCGCCGCGGCGTCGAGGATTCGCTGCTCGACGCTCACATCAGAGTTACGGATTGACATCATCTGTAATACTGTAACGCATGATGCAGTGGAATGCGTGGGGCGATCCCGCGGCGGCCAAACCCTTGTCCCCCGGCGTCAGGTCACTGCTCCGCCAGGCGCTCGGCATCGACGGCGGTCCGGTCGACGAACCCACCCTCGAACAGGTGCGGCTGCGTCCGTCGGCGCTGTCCGCCGCCGACCGGGACGGCTTCGCCGCGATCGTCGGCGCCGGGCACGTGCTCACCGGCGACCGCGACCGGCTCTATCGCGCGGGCGGCAAATCGACCCTGGATCTGTTGCGGCGCAGAGACTTCGGCGTACAAGATGCCCCGGACGCGGTGCTGCTGCCCCGCGGTGAGGACGAGATCGCCGGGCTGCTGCGGTTCTGCGCGGACCGCAGTATCGCGGTGGTACCGTTCGGCGGCGGCACCAGCGTCGTCGGCGGGCTCGACCCCGTGCGGGGTGATTTCAAGGCCGTGGTGTCGCTGGATCTGCGCCGGCTCGATGAACTGCACTCGCTGGACGAGGTGTCCTGGGAAGCCGAACTGGGTGCCGGCCTGACCGGGCCCGCGGCCGAGCGGCTGCTGGGTGAACGCGGCTTCTCGCTGGGCCACTTCCCGCAGAGCTTCTGCTTCGCGACCGTCGGCGGGTTCGCCGCGACCCGCTCGTCGGGTCAGGACTCCGCCGGTTACGGACGCTTCGACGACATGGTGCGGGGTCTGCGCGCCGTCACCCCCGCCGGCGTCCTCGAGCTGGGCCGGGCACCGGCGTCGGCGGCCGGCCCCGACCTGCGTCAGCTGCTGCTCGGCTCCGAGGGCACCTTCGGGATCATCACCCGCGTGCGGGTGCGCGTGCATCCCGTACCGGAGGCCACCCGGTTCGAGGCCTGGTCGTTCCCCGACTTCGCGACCGGTGCGGACGCGCTGCGGGCCGTCGTCCAGACCGGTACCGGGCCGACGGTGATCCGGCTGTCCGACGAGGCCGAGACCGGGGTCAACCTCGCCACCACCGAGAACATCGGCGAGCAGACAAGCCCCGGCGGCTGCCTGGCGATCACGGTGTTCGAGGGCACCGAGGCCCACGTCGCGAGCCGGCACGCCGAGACCCGAGAGCTGTTGGCCGCCATGGGCGGTACGTCGCTGGGCGAAGACCCCGCGCGCGCCTGGGAGCACGGCCGGTTCAATGCGCCCTATCTGCGTGACGCGTTGCTGTCGGCCGGCGCGCTGTGCGAGACGCTGGAGACCGCGACCAACTGGTCCAATGTGCCGGCCCTCAAGGCCGCCGTCACCGAGGCGTTGACGACGGCACTGACCGAATCCGGCACGCCCGCGCTGGTGCTGTGCCACATTTCGCATGTGTATCCGACCGGTGCATCGCTGTACTTCACCGTGGTGGCCGCCCAGCGCGGGAACCCGATCGAGCAGTGGCGCAAGGCCAAGACCGCGGCGTCGGACGCGATGGTGCGCGCGGGTGCGACCATCACCCATCACCACGCCGTCGGCGCCGATCACCGGCCGTGGATGCACGACGAGGTCGGCGACCTCGGCCTCACGGTGTTGCGCGCGGTGAAGGCCGCGCTCGACCCGGCCGGAATCCTCAACCCGGGCAAGCTGATTCCGTGACCCACCCGTCGCGCGTCACGGTGCTGACCAACCCGGCATCGGGACACGGCAGCGCTCCGCACGCCGCCGAGCGCGCGATCACACGACTGCACCAGCGCGGCGTCGACGTCGTCGCGATCGTCGGCCGGGACGCCGCGCACGCGCGCGGGCTCGTCGAGGGCGCCCTCGAGCGCGGGATGGACGCGCTGGTGGTCGTCGGTGGGGACGGCATCATCTCGCTGGCCCTGCAGGTGCTCGCACAGACCGACATCCCGCTGGGCATCGTGCCGGCCGGCACCGGAAACGACCATGCCCGCGAATTCGGGATTCCGGCCCGCGACCCCGAGGCCGCGGCGGACGTGATCGTCGACGGCGTCACCGACACCGTGGACCTGGGCCGCATCCGCGGCGCCGACGGCACGGACCGCTGGTTCGGCACCGTGATGGCGGCCGGCTTCGACTCGCTGGTCACCGACCGCACCAACCGGATGCGCTGGCCGCACGGCCGGATGCGCTACAACCTCGCGATGGTGGCCGAGATCTCCCAGCTGCGCCTGCTGCCGTTCCGGCTGACGTTCGACGGGCGCGCCGAGGACACCGAATTGACGCTCGCCGCGTTCGGTAACACCCGCAGTTACGGCGGCGGGATGCGGATCTGCCCGGGCGCCGACCCGCGCGACGGCCTCCTCGACGTCACCATGGTGGCTTCGGCGTCGCGCACCCGGCTGATCCGGCTGTTCCCCACCGTGTTCAAGGGCACGCACGTGAATCTCGACGAGGTGAGCACCGCACGGGCGCGCACCGTCACGGTCGACTGCCCGGGTATCAACGCCTACGCCGACGGCGAGTACGTCTGCCCGTTGCCGGTCGAGGTGTCGGCCGTCGCCGGGGCGCTGACGATCCTGCGCCCGGCTACCCCACGCCCCGGCTCAGCCAGCTGACCTCCGCGCCCTCGCCGCCGTCCCGGTAGGCCTCCAGCGCGTCGTCCCACGCGGTGCCCAGCACCGAGTCCAATTCGGCGGCCAGCACGTCGGCTCCGGACGCCATCAGCGCGCGCAACCTCATCTCGCCGACCATCACGTCGCCATTGGCGCTCATCGCGCCGCTCCACAGACCGAGCTGCGGGGTGTGGCACCAGCGGTGGCCGTCCACGCCGTGGCTGGGGTCCTCGGTCACCTCGAAGCGCAGCACCGACCACGACCGCAGCGCGTTCGCCAGCGCGGCGCCGGTGCCGACCGGGCCGACCCAGTTGGTGACGGCGCGCAGCTGCCCGGGCATGGCCGGTTGCGGGGTCCACTTCAGATTCGCCCTCGAATTGAGGGTCGACGACAACGCCCACTCGACATGCGGGCACACCGCCGCGGGCGACGCGTGGATGTACACCACGCCCGTCGTCGCGTCGGCGAATTGGTTCGCTGCACGCATCTGTTGCTCCTTCGGTTCCACGAGGGACGTCTTCCCCAACGACCTGGTGGTTTCCGAACAGCACAGATGATGCGATGAACTGATCCAATTGTGGCTTGCGGGTCTATTGTGCCTTGTGAGACGGCTGTTGCGCTAGTCCGCCCCGAACTCTCTTAGGACTTCATCAGACAGGGCGGGCATCACCGAGTGCGCCCACTCCCCGAACCTGCGGTCGGTGAGCACGACCAGCGCCAACGCGGCATCCGGGTCGACCCACAGAAAGGTCCCCGACTGGCCGAAATGACCGAACGTGCGGGCCGAGTTACCGGCTCCGGTCCAGTGCGGTGATTTGCCGCCCCGGATCTCGAAACCCAGTCCCCAGTCGTTGGGACGCTGCACACCGAACCCGGGCAGCACCCCGTCGAGGCCGGGGAACTGCACGCTGGCCGCCTCGTCGTGCATCTGCCCGGACACCAGCGCCGGCGTCAGCAGGTCACCGGCGAAGGACACCAGGTCGTCGACCGTGGACGTCGCGCCGTAGCCGGCCGCCTCGGCCCCGCCGTCGAGTCCGGTGTCGTCCATCCGCAGCGGCGCGAACACCGACTCGGCCAGGTAGGTGGCGAACGGGATCGACGACTGCGCCTCGATCGTCTCGGCCAGCGCGGTGAACCCGTAGTTGGAGTAGACCCGCCGGGTGCCCGGCCGCGCGATCACCTTCGCCGAGGTCATCTCGTAGCCGGCGGCGTGGGCCAGCAGATGGCGCACCGTCGCGCCCGGCGGCCCGGCTGCGGCGTCCAGTTCGACGGCGCCCTCCTCCACCGCCACCTGCGCGGCGCGGGCCACCAGCAGCTTGGTCACCGAGGCCAACGGGAAGCGGTGCCCGGTGTCGCCGTGACGGGCCAACACAGCGGTCGGCCCCACCACCGCGGCCGCGGCAGTGGGGACCGGCCAGTTATTCAGGACGTCGAGTGCGGTCATCGTGCCCGAGCGTAGCGAGCGCCGCACCCTGGCTACTTCCTGGCGATGTAGTAGAAGTTGATCGGGTCGGAGTCGATCTCACCGACCTGCACCTCACCGAACCCGGCCTCGGTGAGCATCGAGGTCGCGAGTTCGCGGCCCCAGCACGTGCCCAGCCCGTCGCCGCCGAGTCCCAGCGACACGCTCATGCAATGCATCGTCGACACGGTGTACAGATACGGCGCGAACGGCACCCCGACGTTGTCCTCGACCCGGCTGGACGACTTGATGTCGACCATCAGGAACGTCCCGCCCGGGCGCAGCGCCCGGTGGATGTTGGCCAGCACCCGCGCCGGATGGGCCTGGTCGTGGATCGCGTCGAACGCGGTGACGACGTCGAAGGCGTCGGTGGCGTCGTATTCGGCGACATCGGCGGCGACGAACGTCGCGTTGGTCAGCCCGAGCCTGCGCGCCTCGGCGGCGCCGACCGCCAACCCCTCATCGGAGAAGTCGATGCCGACGAACCGGCTGGCCGGGAATGCACTCGCCATGACGTTGACGGCATGGCCGCTGCCGCAACCGAAATCGGCCACGTCGACACCGGTGTGCAGACGCTGCGGAAGTCCCTCGGCCATCGGCAGGATCACGTCGACCAGGGCGGCGTCGAAAACCTCCCCGCTCTGCTCGGCCATCAGCGTGTGGAACCGCGGATACTCGGCGTAGGACAGCCCGCCCCCATGGTGGAAGCAGTCGATCACCTGCTGCTCGACCTCGGCGAGCAGCGGGATGAACTGCGCCACGCGGGCGAGGTTGTCCGGGCCCGCGGTGCGGGTGAGCACGGCCGCGCGGTGCGGCGGCAGCGAATACGTCTGCGCAGCCGCGTCATAGCCGACGATCCGGCCGGCCACCGCGCCGCCGAGCCATTCCCGGACGTAGCGTTCATCGAGGCCGGCCGCGTCGGCGATCTGCGTGCTGGTGGCCGGCGGCAATTGGGACATCGTGTCGAACAGCCTGGTCTGGTGGCCGATCGACAACAGGAGCGCGATGCTGGCGGCGTCGATGGCGCCGACGATGCGTCCGGCGAATTCCTCGGTGGTCTCGGAGGTGTTCGCCGGGTTCTCATTCAGTACGGTCATGCCCGAAACGCTAGGCCGACAGGGCCGCTGCCACCATCGGTCGATCGATGCGTATTTCCGGCCCGGCGATGGTGCAGATGATGTAGATCAGCGGTCGTCGGCCGACACGCCGTGCTGGAACGCCCACCCGGCCGCCGCGGTGCGGGTGGACACCCCGAGCTTGGCGTAGATGTTGGCCAGGTGCCGGCCTACCGTCTTGTCGGACACGTGCAGTTGCTCGGCCACCTGCCGGTTCGTGGCGCCACGCGCGATACGGCTCAGCACGTCGAGCTCACGGCGGGTCAGGCCGCCCGGTGTCGGCGCCCCGCAGACCCCGGCGGGCTCGGCACCCAACTGGGTGTAGATGGCGTCGGCGGTGGCCGCGTCGGCGGCGGCACCGTCCCGCTCGCCGAGACCCCGCCGCGCCAACGCCATCCACTCGTAGACTTCGGCAGTCTCGTACCGGGACTGCTGAATCCGGTACTCGCGCAGCGCGATCTGCAAGGACTCGAGCGCGGACCCGTACGCGCCGCGGCGGACCGCCACCGCACCGCGGGCGTGTGCGGCCCATGCCAGAAAGCCGGGGGTGCCGAACGCGCGGGCGTCGGCTTCCAGTTCCCGGCAGTAGTTCTCCGCCTCGTCCAGCGCGTCCCGGCTCAGCGCGATCTCGACCGCCGCACGCAGCAACCGCACCCGCGTCAGCCGGTCGGCGCCTGCGAGCGCGATCCGGATGGACGTCCATGCCGCGGCGGCTTCGCCGCGGCGGCAGGCCAGCAGCGCCGCCCCGGGTTGCGGATCGAGGCCGAGGGCCCGGGCCTGGTTGAAAGCCGTTGCCGCGCCGTCGAAGTCACCCATCATCCGGCACACCTCGCCGAGCTCGTAGTAGCCCTCGGCCGCAGCCCAGGCGTTGACCTCCGCAAGCCTGCGGCTGGCCAGCCCCAGCCGGTCCGCCAGGTGCCGGTAGTCGCCGTGATCGTTCGAGGCCACCTGCACCTGCAGGCGGTGCACGTCGCACACCCCGCCGTAGGGCGCCGACGCGGACAGTCCGCACCACTGTTCCATCGACTGCGTCCACGACCTCATCCGTGGCAGGTCGGCGAGTTTGTGGCAGTGGTGCAGCACGATGCAGTAGATGTCGCCGGCCCACTCGATCGGAACCTGATCGGCCACCAGCGGCAGCATCGCCTCGTCGATCAGCGCGTACCCCTCGGCCGTGCGGGCGTGCAGGATCGCCTCGACGCCCGCCGCGATCAGCCCCAGGGCGGTCACCGCGGGCACGTCGAGGCGCGCGCTCATCGCGCGCAGCGACCGCACGTGTGCGGCCAGTGCGTCCAGATCCTGCGTCATCGCCGCCACCACAGCGTCGAGGTAGGCCAGGTAGCCGTGGGCCGGGCTCTCGTCGGCGGCGGCGAGCAGCCTGCGGGCCCGGTTCATCCAGCCCTGGCCGATGTTGACGTCGCCGCGCACCAGCCAGGCCAGCGCCAGTTCGTTGGCCTTCATCGCTGCGGCGCCCGGGTCGGTGCGGGCCAGCTCGGTGAACACCCGCTCCGCGGCCCGGCTGGACTCCTTGATGTGACCCAGCCGCCAGGCCGCGAACGCGAACGCGTCGAGGTCGTCGGTGGGCAGCGGCGCACACCGGCTCGCCCGTTCGAACGCCTGGTAGCTCACCGCCCAGTCCCGCCGCCGGTGTGCTGCGCGCGCGGCGGACAGAAGATCGAGCTGGCTGTCGGTGAGCATCGCGCTCTCACCGTAGCGCCGATCAGCGCAGTTCGACGGTGACCGGACAGATCTCTGCCTGTGCCGAACTATTAGGGTTTAGGCATGACTCAGACTGTGCGCGGCGTGATCTCTCGGGCGAAGGCTCAACCCGTCGAGGTGGTGGACATCGTCATCCCCGATCCCGGGCCGGGTGAGGTGGTCGTCGACATCCAGGCCTGCGGGGTCTGCCACACGGACCTGACCTACCGCGAGGGCGGCATCAACGACGAGTTCCCGTTCCTGCTCGGCCACGAGGCCGCCGGTCTGGTCGAGTCCGTCGGCCCCGGCGTCACCAATGTCGAGCCCGGCGACTTCGTGATCCTGAACTGGCGCGCGGTGTGCGGTCAGTGCCGTGCCTGTAAGCGCGGTCGCCCCCATCTGTGTTTCGACACCCACAACGCCGCGCAGAAGATGACGCTGACCGACGGCACGGAGTTGACCCCGGCGCTGGGTATCGGCGCGTTCGCCGACAAGACGCTGGTGCACGAAGGCCAGTGCACCAAGGTCGATCCCGCCGCCGACCCGGCCGCGGCCGGTCTGCTGGGCTGCGGTGTGATGGCCGGCCTGGGTGCGGCGATCAACACCGGTGCGGTGAACCGGGACGACACCGTCGCGGTGATCGGTTGCGGCGGCGTGGGTGACGCGGCGATCGCCGGTGCCCGTCTGGTCGGCGCGAAGCGGATCATCGCCGTCGACATGGACAACCGGAAACTGGAGTGGGCGCGCGAGTTCGGCGCGACGCACACCGTCAACGCCCGCGAACTGGACGCCGTCGAGACGATCCAGGACCTGACCGACGGCTTCGGCGCCGACGTCGTGATCGACGCGGTGGGCCGGCCCGAGACGTGGAAGCAGGCGTTCTACGCGCGTGACCTGGCGGGCACCGTGGTCCTGGTCGGGGTGCCGACGCCGGACATGAAGCTGGACATGCCGCTGATCGACTTCTTCTCCCGCGGCGGCTCGTTGAAGTCGTCCTGGTACGGCGACTGCCTGCCCGAGCGGGACTTCCCGACTCTGATCTCGCTGTACCTGCAGGGCCGCTTCCCGCTGGACAAGTTCGTCTCCGAACGCATCGGCCTCGACCAGATCGAGGACGCCTTCCACAAGATGCACGCCGGAGAGGTACTCCGATCGGTGGTCGTGCTGTGAGCATCCAGCGACTGGTCACCAGCGGCACGTTCGAACTCGACGGCGGCAGCTGGGACGTCGACAACAACATCTGGCTCGTCGGCGACGACAAGGAAGTGGTGGTGTTCGACGCCGCCCACACCGCCGACCCGATCATCGAGGCGGTCGGCGGCAGGCACGTCGTCGCGGTGGTGTGCACGCACGGCCACAACGACCACGTGACCGTCGCCCCGCAGCTCGGGCAGGCGCTCGACGCGCCGGTGCTGCTGCACCCCGCCGACGAGGTGCTGTGGCGAATGACCCACCCGGACAGCGACTTCCGCTCGGTCTCCGACGGAGAAACCCTGACGGTCGCGGGCACCGAACTGCGGGCGCTGCACACGCCCGGGCACTCCCCCGGCTCGGTGTGCTGGCACGCACCCGAGCTGAACGCGGTGTTCAGCGGCGACACCCTGTTCCAGGGCGGTCCCGGCGCGACGGGCCGCTCGTTCTCGGATTTCCCGACGATCCTGGAGTCCATCTCGGGCCGGCTCGGCAAGCTTCCCGGCGGCACGGTGGTCTACACCGGTCACGGTGACTCGACGACCGTCGGTGACGAGATCGTGCACTACGACGAATGGGTGGCCCGAGGGCACTGAGTCCGCGGCGCGGTCGCGGCGCGAGGACTACCGTTCGGGGCATGGCGGAATCCAGCTTCGTGGTGCGCCCTGAGCCGAAGGACAGCAGTTTCTACAGCGCCGCCTCGCGACTGCAGGCCGCCGGCCTGCAACCGGCGATGGCGGTCTTCGAGCGTGCGGCCGACGCGGTGCCGTTGCCCGACCCACCGCAGCCGATCGTGGTCGCCGACTACGGCGCGGCCAACGGGCTGAACTCGCTGCTGCCGATCGGCGCGGCGATCACCGTGCTGCGCAAGCGAACCCGTCCCGAGCATTCGGTGATGGTGGTGCACACCGACCGCCCCGACAACGACTTCTCCGAACTGTTCCACGTCCTCGAGAACGACCCGGACTCGTACCTGCGCAAGGACAGGGCCGTCTTCGCCTCGGCGATCGGCCGGTCGTTCTACTCCCAGATCCTGCCGTCGAACAGCGTGCACCTCGGTTGGAGTTCGTGGGCGGTCCACTGGCTGACGCGGGTGCCGTGCGACATCGAGGGCCACATCCAGGTGAACTTCTGCTCGGATGAGAGGGTGCGCGCCGCGTTCGCCAGGCAGGCCGCGCACGATTGGCACGAGTTCGTCGCGTTCCGCGGCCGCGAGTTGAGTCCCGGAGGACGGCTCGTGGTGATGACGATGGCCGTCGGCGACGACGACGATTCGGGTTTCGGACCGCTGATGTCGGCGCTGCTGGACGCCCTCGACGAACTGACCGGCGACGGCCTGCTGACCGCCGGCGAGATGGGGCAGATGTGCATCCCCACCGTCGGCCGCCGCGCGGTGGACTTCGTCGCGCCGTTCGCGCCGTCGGGCCGCTTCGAACAGCTGGAGATCGAGCATCTCGAGATCTTCGACGCCGCCGACCGGTTCTGGGACCGGTACCGCAACGACGGCGACGCAAGGACGTTCGGCGCCAGGTGGGCCGGGTTCGCCCGCGCTTCGGTGTTCCCCGCACTGACCCCGGCTCTGCGCGGCGGCGCCTCCGACCCCCGCATCACCGAGTTCTTCGAGCGGCTGGAGACCGGCGTCGCCGAGCGGATGAGCGCATCCCCCGAGCCGACCCGGATCCCGCTCGCCCATGTGGTTCTGATCAAGCGGCGCAGGAACTAACGGATGGTGCCGAGTCCCGGGATCAGCGGCAGGTCCAGCGCGGTGACCCAGCCGGGCGACAGATCGTTGACGGCCGGCACCGCGTTCAGCGCGCGCAGCCCGGTCGCCAGGCAACCGGCGGCCGCGGCGTCACGCCCCGAGCCGTCGGTGAACCGGAACGCGGTCTCCTGGAAGATGCTCGGTGTGCCTTCGATGTCGACGCGGTAGACATCGTTGTCGTTGCCCGACGGCCAGTCCGGTGCGGCGTCGTTGCCGATCCGGTTGACGTGCTCGAGCTGAATGCGGGTCTCGCCCCGGTACACCCCGTTGACGGTGAACCGGACCGCGGCGACGTTCCCCGGGGCGATGACGCCCTTGGCGGTCTTGCGTTCGTCGGGCGTCACCCACTTCTCCCATGTCGTGGTGATCTCGTCGAGCATGATCCCCGCGGCGTGAGCGATCATCGGAACAGTTGCGCCCCAGGCGAACACCAGGATGTCGGGGTTCTCCAGCATCGCCCGGTACTCGGGCGGCCTGCCGATGCCCATCTCGCGGTCGTAGTCGCCTTCGTAGTTGGTGTAGTCCAGCAGCTCGGAGGCGCGCACCCGGCGGACCTCCGAGCACAGACCCATCAACGTCATCGGGAACAGGTCGTTGGCGAACCCGGGGTCGATGCCGGTGGTGAAACACGACGACTCACCGAGCTCGCACGCCACCGTGATCGGCTCGATCCAGTCCGGTGGGTTCAGGTGCATCGTCGGCCAGATCCACGGCGTCATCGCGGTCGAGCACACGTCGATGCCGGCCCGCAGGAAGCGGGTGATCAGCGCGATGTTGGCCTCGGCGTGCGCGGCGGTCGGGCCGTAGTGGACCAGCGCGTCGGGCTTCAGGTCGATCAGCGCGTCGACGTCGTCGGTGGCGATCAGGCCGATGTCGCGGCCGAGCCCGCAGATGTCGCCGACGTCGCGGCCCGCCTTGTCGGGATTACTCACCCCGACGCCGACGAGTTCGAACTGTGGATGCCTGACCACCTCGGCGATCACCATCCGGCCGACGAATCCGGTTCCCCAGATCACCACTCGTTTCACGTCGGTCCCGCCTCTAGA
This sequence comes from Mycobacterium sp. NAZ190054, assembly GCF_001545925.1. GTDB lineage: Bacteria > Actinomycetota > Actinomycetes > Mycobacteriales > Mycobacteriaceae > Mycobacterium. The sequence continues at coordinate 11,848 of NZ_LMVQ01000071.1, forward strand.
AGCAGCGTCGCAGGCCGCCGGGCTCGCAGATCAACGGGTACCGGTCGACGGGGATGGGCAACGGCTCCTTGAACGACAGCGTGAACGGGACCTCGATGATGCCCGGCGGCAGACCGCAGTTGCCGGTGTGGGTGATCTTGCGCGTGCCCGACATTGTGACGTCGTCGAACCTGACGACCTCCACGGTCGGCTCCCACGTGCCGTCGGGGCACTGCATGCCCTCCTTCTTGGGTGTGGTGAAGCCCCACACGCCTTCGACCAGCGCCGCGTCGCCACCGGTCAGCCCGGTCGACGGGCCCACGTGAAGCCGGCAACCCACGGGCAGGTACAGGGGTTCGCGCAGATCACCGACGACCGGCACGCAGATCGGATAGATGGTCCAGGTGCCGGACTGCCCCTCCGAGGTGTAGTTGTAGACGCCCTCCATGAGGCCGGCCGCCTGTGCCGGAGCGGAGAACCCCACAGCGGAACCGGCCAGGACGACGACCGCGGCCAGGCCGCGCAGCAACTTCATGTCCCGCAGTATTTCAGCCACGGGCGGACAAAGTCACGAGTTTGTCGCGTGCCGGGTTTTGCCCACCGGGTGTCCGGGTAGAAGACCCACTGCAGACTCGAGTTCCGGGGTGGTTGCATATGGCGAGGACGGCGGTGCGGACCGCTGTCCTCGCCATATGTGTGGTTCTGGCCGGCCTGACCGGGTGCTCGACCGGTGAACGCGTCGATCTGGGTCAGGGCACCGCAGACGCCCTGGTGGCGGCGATCGCCGGCGAACCCGACCAGCTCGACCCGCACAAGACCACGGCGTATTTCTCGTTCGAGGTGCTGGAGAACGTGTTCGACACGCTCGTCGAGCCCGACGAGAACCTGCAGATGCAGCCGGCGCTGGCCGAATCGTGGGAGGTCAGCCCGGACCAGCTGACGTGGACGTTCCGGTTGCGACCCGGCGTGACGTTCCATGACGGCACCCCGCTGACCGCCGGGGACGTCGTGTTCTCTTACCGGCGCATCATCGACGAGCAGCTGGCCAACTCCGACAAGTTCAGCTCGGTGCGCGCCGTCGAGGCCCCGGACCCGGCCACCGTGGTCATCCGGGTGGAGCGCCCGACCCCCAACATGCTGACCAACCTCGGCGGGTTCAAGGGCATGGCGATCGTGTCGCGCGCCAATGTCGAGAGCGGCCGGATCGCCACGCACCCGGTCGGGACCGGTCCGTTCCGCTTCCTCGGACAGAAGAGCGGTGACTCGATCTCGTTGGGCGCCAACCCGGAGTACTGGGGCGGGGTGCCCGGCGTCTCGGGCGTCACGTTCCGGTTCATCTCCGAACCGTCGACGGCGTTGTCGGCGCTGCAGGCCGGCGAGATCGACTGGACCGACTCGGTGCCGCCGCAGCGGGTGGCGCAACTGCGTGACGACGAGTCCGTCGAGCTCGCGGTCACACCCAGCAACGATTACTGGTATCTGGCGCTCAACGAGGCGCGCGAGCCGTGGAACGACGTGCGGGTACGCCAGGCGATCGCGTACGCGATCGACCGCGACGCGATCGTGCAGGCGACCAGTTACGG
>NZ_LMVQ01000072.1 GCF_001545925.1 Mycobacterium sp. NAZ190054
TTCCTTGACCGCCGGGTGGGTGGCGCCGAGGAGGGCGACGCCGACGAGGACGCACGGCCAGGTGCGGCCGGCGCGGTCGGTGTGGTCGAGCAGGCACTCCACGCTGCGCTGCGGGTAGGCGCGGGCCTACCCGGATACGGCAGCGGCGCCATCATCGTGGCCGCCTGGTTCTGCGGCGCACCGGCCACCGCGTCGGCGGCGGCGCGGGCCAGCTCACCCGCCGACCGGTAGCGGTCCTCGGCGCGCTTGGCCATGCCGCGCGCGATGACCTGGTCCAGGCCGGCCGGGAGCCCGGGCCGCAGCAGGCTGGGCCGCGGCGCCGGCTCGTTGAGGTGGGCCGCGATCACCGCGCTGACGCTGTCGCCGTGGAAAGGCTGTGCGCCCGTAAGGCATTCGTGCAGCACGCAGGCCAGTGCGTACACGTCGGCGCGGTGGTCCACCACACCGTTGGTGAACCGTTCCGGAGCCATGTACGCGTACGTCCCGACCGCGGTGCCGAGCTGGGTGAGCGCCTCGTCGGTGGCCGCATTCGCGATGCCGAAGTCGACCAGGTAGGCGAAGTCGTCGCGGTTGACCAGGATGTTCTCGGGCTTGACGTCGCGGTGCATGATGCCGTTGCGGTGCGCCGCGTCCAGCGCCGACGCGATCTGGCGCACGATCGCCGTCGCCCGCGCGGGCGCCATCGGCCCCTGCTGCCTGAGGATCGTGCGCAAGTCGGTGCCGTCGATCAGCCGCATGTCGACGAACAGCAGCCCGTCCACCTCGCCGTAGTCGTGGATCGGCACCACGTGGGGGTCCTGGAGCCGGCCCGCGGCGTGGGCTTCGCGCTGCAGTCGGGCGCGGAACACCGGATCGTGGGAAACCGTCTCCGGCAACAACTTCAGCGCGACGATCCGGCCCTTGGCGGTGTCTTCGGCCTCGTACACCTCGCCCATGCCGCCCTTGCCGAGCAGCCGTCGCAAACGGTAGGGCCCGATCTGGGAACCGACGCGGGAACCCTGCTGCGGATCAGTCATCGTGGCTCCTCACGTTCTCGTCCGGCGAAAACACCCTAATCCGGCGGAAGGCGTTGCACTGGGACAACGGCCCGGGTTGCCGATTTCCAGCCAATCCGCCGGCCGCTGGTGTACATGTCGGTAGAACGTGTTCTAGTTTCAGGGGCTGTCAGGAGGAGACGACATGGCGTTTCGGGTCGTGCAGTGGGCCACCGGCGGTGTCGGTGTCGCAGCGGTCAGGGGAGTGCTCGAGCATCCCGACCTGCACCTGGTCGGCTGCTGGGTGCACTCGCCCGACAAAGCGGGCCGCGACGTCGGCGACATCGTCGGCGTTGACCCGCTCGGGGTGACGGCGACAAACAGCATCGACGACATCCTCGCGCTCGACGCCGACGCCGTGATCTACTCGCCCCTGATCGCCAACCCCGACGAGGTCGCCGCGCTGCTGCGGTCGGGCAAGAACGTCGTGACCCCGGTCGGGTGGCTGTACCCGAGCGCGCGCAGCGGAGCCGCGATGCGGGAGGCGGCGCTGGCGGGCGACGCGACGTTGCACGGCACCGGGATCGCACCCGGTGGCATCAGCGAGAAATTCCCGTTGATGCTCTCGGCCATGTCCACCGGCGTGACATTCGTACGCGCCGAGGAGTACTCGGATCTGCGCACCTACGAGGCCCCCGACGTGCTGCGCCACGTTATGGGTTTCGGGGAGACGCCCGACAAGGCGCTGACCGGGCCGATGCAGAAGATGCTCGACACCGGTTTCATCCAGGCGGTGCGGATGTGCGTCGACCAGCTGGGCTTCGCAGCTGACCCGAAAATCCGTGCCACACAGGAGATCGCCGTGGCCACCGCACCGATCGACTCTCCGATGGGTCAGATCCGACCGGGCCAGGTCGCCGGCCGGAAGTTCCACTGGGAGGCGCTGGTCGGCGGCGAGCCGGTGGTGCGGGTGACGGTGAACTGGTTGATGGGCGAGCAGAACCTGGACCCGGCGTGGTCGTTCGGGCCCGAGGGGCAGCGCTACGAGATGGAGGTGCGCGGCAACCCCGATTTCACGGTGTCGGTCAAGGGATTTCAGTCCGAGGTCGGCGGCGAGGGGCCCGAGTACGGGGTGGTCGGCACGGCCGCCCACTGCGTGAACTCGGTGCCCGCGGTGTGCGCGGCGCCGCCGGGCATCGCCACCTATCTCGATCTGCCGTTGATCAGCGGAAGGGCGGCGCCGAACCTGCGGTGACTAGCATCGGGGCATGCCTGACGACAACTCTCACGACACGAGCGCACCGACCAGCGATCCCATGCGCGCGCTGGTCCTCGCCGGCGGCGGACTGGCCGGCATCGCCTGGGAAACCGGTCTGCTGCTCGGGATCTGTGACGAGGCACCCGAAGCCGGGCGGAGTCTGCTCGCGGCCGACGTCCTGCTCGGCACCTCAGCGGGCTCGGCGGTCGCCGCGCAGATCGGCAGCGGGTTCCCGCTGGAGGAGTTGTTCGCCCGCCAGCTCTCCGACGAGCACGGCGCGCACGAGATCCACCCCGGTGTCTCGGTCGACGCCATCACCGACCTGTTCCTGAAGGCGATGACGACCCCGGGGGCCGGCAAGGAGCAGAAGCTGCAGAAGATCGGCGCGGTCGCCGCGGACACCCACACAGTGTCAGAGCCCCTGCGCCGCACCGTGATCGAACACCGGTTGCCCGTCCACGACTGGCCGGCACGGGCGCTGCGGGTGACCGCCATCGACATCGCGACGGGTGAGCTGACGGTGTTCGACGCGGACTCGGGCGTCGGGCTGGTCGACGCGGTGACCGCCAGCTGCGCGGTGCCCGGAGTGTGGCCGCCGGTGACGATCGGGGACCGTCGGTACATGGACGGCGGGGTCGGCAGCACGGTCAACATGCCCGCGGTCGACGACTGCGGTGCGGCCGTCGTGCTGGTGCCGTCCGCGGAGAACAGCCCCTCGCCGTGGGGGACCGGCGCCGTCACCGAGATCGAGGACTTCCCGGGCGCCACGCTGGCGGTGTTCGCCGACACCGGCTCGCTGGCCGCGTTCGGGGCCAACCCGCTCGACCCGGCGTGCCGTGAACCGGCGGCGCGGGCCGGCCGCGAACAGGGGCGCCGGGAAGCGGCCCGGGTGGCCCGTTTCCTAGGTGTGTGAGGGCTTCTCCTCGATCGTGTCCAGCGCTGCGGCGGCCAGCTCCTGCCCGATCTCGATCACCTCGGCCGCGCGGTGGAAATCCAGGCTGCGGCACACCGTACGCGGCACCTCGACCAGCAGATCCGGGGGATAGGCGGCCAGCGTGTGGCGGGCCAGCGCGGCCTGGGCGATGTCGATGACCCGGTTCATCACCTCGAAGCTGCCGAGCTTCGGGATCGCGTGCGGATCGGCTTCGTCGTGCGGGGTGTCGACGTCGAGCGGCTCGTCGTCGCCTGCCACGAAGCGGCCCAGCACCGCGCGACCGGTGGGGGTCTCCAGCAGGGACCGCGCGGCCTTGGTGTCCAGCAACGACGAGGAACTGCGCCACATCCGGTTCAGCCAGTCACCCGACGGCGTCCGGGACTCCCTTTCGCGTCTGCCGGCTTCGGGATCCTCGCCGGAGATGCTGACCGCGATGGTTACGTCCGCCTTGACCGCGGCCACCGGCGCCATCGGCAGCGGGTCGAGGATGCCGCCGTCGGCCAGCAGGCGGCCGTCGAGCACGTGCGGGGTGATCAGCCCGGGAATCGCGATCGACGCGCGGATCGCGTCCTCGACCGGGCCGCGCTGCATCCACACCGATTTACCGGTGATCAGGTCGGTGGCCACCGAGGTGAACGGGATCGGCAGTTCCTCGATGGTGACGTCACCGAGGATCTCGCGTACGGCGTCGAGGATCTTCTCCGCGCGTAACACCCCGGCCGACGTGATCGACGGATCCAGCAGGCGCAGCACCGCCCGCTGGGTCAGCGAGCTCGCCCAGGCGGTGTATTCGTCGAGTTTCCCTGCGGCGTACAGGCCGCCGACCAGGGCGCCCATCGAAGACCCGGCGATGCCCACGACCTCGTGGCCCCGTTCGTGCAGCTCGTTGATGACGCCGATGTGGGCGTAGCCGCGTGCGCCGCCGCTACCCAGAGCCAGTGCCACCCTCATCCGGTAATTCTGCGCCGGACCGGGGCTGATCGCGTGGCCGGGACCGGGGACACGCGGGAGCCGGCGCCGGCCGCGTCAGTCGCAGAGCGCGTCGGCGGCCGCCTCCACGGCGACGATCACCGCCGACTGCTGTCCCGGCGTGAGTTCCGACCACGTCTTGCCGAACGTCCCGGGCCCGCCGGTCGGCGCGTCCTGCACGCTCTTCAGGTAGGGCTCGATCTGCGCGTGCGGGTCGCCGCCCTGCCCGTCGATCCACGTCCGCGCCGCCCGGCAGGCCTGGAAGTAGTCGTCCTCGGTGGAGTCGGCGGGGGCATCGACCGACGTCGTGACGCCGCCGGGGGAGACGCCCACACCGGCGGGCGGCGCGGTGGCCTGTGGCGATGACGGCGACGATGACGGCGACGTGGTGGTCGGTGCCGGTTCTGGTTCGGAGGAGCAGCCGGCCAGGATCGCGGCCGACAGTGCGATGACCGCGATGACACCGTTCCGGCGAGGACCGTCGCTGCTCATCCCGTCAATCTAGGCAACGCGGCCTCCGGCGACAGCAGACCGGCGAAACCGGGTGCCACGACGCCCCGGACCGGACCGGGCCTCCCGGCCGGAGGGCAGACCTGCGGCTTCATAGATTCACGGTGAGGTTAATCCCGCGCACTGGCGACCGGTGAGCGCGCTGTGCCAGACTTGCCTGCGTGAGCGACGCGACCCGGATTCAGGAGTGTTGTCAGGCCTAGTTGCCGACCCCTGACCCGTCCGTCGTTTTTCTGGAGTTCTGCCATGATCCTGGCGCCCACCCGCCTGCGCCCCGCCGACCTGCTGCATGTCACCGACCGGTTCGCCGACGACGTCCTCGGCGGCGACTACGACCACCTGCTGCCCGCCGCCGGGCTGCCCACCACCGAGCGCTGGTTCAGCCGGCTGCACGGCACCGACGAGATCGACGTATGGCTGATCAGCTGGGTGCCGGACCGCTCGACCGAGTTGCACGATCACGGGGGTTCCCTCGGCGCGCTGACGGTCCTGTCCGGCGCTCTGCGCGAAACACGTTGGGACGGCGCGGCGTTGCGTAACCGCCTGCTGGTGGCCGGTGACCAGGCGGCGTTCCCGCTCGGCTGGGTGCACGACGTGGTCTGGGCGCGTGAGGGCGTCACCGGCGGCGGCGTCCCGCCGGCGGGTCCGACGCTGAGCGTGCACGCGTACTCGCCGCCGTTGACGGCGATGTCCTACTACGACGTCACCGAGCAGAACACGTTGCGCCGCAACCGGACCGAACTCACCGACAAACCGGAGAGTGACTGATGGCCAGCCGTATCGACGCCGTCCTGGCCGACGCCAGGGCGAAGCTGACCCGGATGCCCGCCGACGATGTGCCCGCTGCGCTGGCTCGCGGCGCGGTGCTGGTCGACATCCGGCCGGCCGCCCAGCGTGCCGCCGAGGGGGAGGTGCCGCAGGCGCTGGTCGTCGAACGCAACGTGCTGGAGTGGCGGTGCGACCCGACCAGCGACGCGCGAATCCCGCAGGCCGTTGACGACGACGTCGAGTGGGTGGTGCTGTGCTCGGAGGGCTACACCTCAAGCCTGGCCGCGGCGTCGCTGAAGGAACTCGGACTGCACCGCTCGACCGACGTCATCGGCGGTTACCACGCCCTCAAACACGTACTCGGCTAAGAGTTCTCGTCGCTCCTGAGCAGCCCGCGCAGCTTCTCGGTCATGGCCTGGTCCCAGCCCGGCGGCAGCAGGATCGACGCCCAGACGTCGGCGACGTCGCGGACGTAGACGTGGCCGTGCCCGTCGGGAACGTTGACCGCCACCGCCATGTCGGCGCTGACCTGGAGGAACGTGACGACCGGGATCCACTCCATCTCCGGTGAGACGTCGTATCCGCGCCGTTCGCGCAACCAGTCCGGCCGGGCGAACAGCAGATCGGGATTCCACCACGCGATCGGATCCGAGGCGTGCTGCAGGTAGACCACGCGCGGCTGCTCCCACGGGTCGTGCGGGCGTTGCAGATCCTGCGCGTCGGCGACGAAGCGGACGTTGGCGCCCTTGTCGTAGACCGGGAGCCATTGCGGCGACCCGGGGTCGCGGTTGCGGGTCAGGTCGGCCCAGACGGTGTTGTTGAACGTCGGCCCGCTGAACAGCGCGCCGTCGGTGCGGGCGATGAGATTGTTCAACGCCAGGAACGGCGCCTCACCACCGAACGAGCCGAGGCTCTCGCCGAACACCACCAGCTTCGGGCGCTGCGGTTCGGGCATCTCCCGGATCAGCGCGTCGACCGCCTCGAACAGCGCCTGCCCCGCCTGGCGGGCGTTCTCCCGGTCCACCAGGAACGACAGCCAACTCGGCAGGAACGAGTACTGCATCGACACGATCGCGGTGTCGCCGTTGTACATGTACTCCAGCGCGGAGGCTTCGGCTTCGTTGATCCAGCCGGTGCCGGTCGTGGTGGCCACCGCGACCACGGCGCGGTCCAGTCCGCCGGTGCGTTGCAGCTCCCGGGCCGCCAGTGCCGCGGTCTCCTTGATGCCGTCGGCCGAGTGCAGCCCGGCGTAGGCGCGGATCGGTTCGGTGGCCGGGCTGCCGTTGAACTCGGTCAGCTCCTCGACCGACGGTCCGTTGGAGACGAACATCCGGCCCTGATGGCCGAGGGACTCCCAGCTCACCAGCGATCGCGGTCCGCCGGACCGCAGATCCGATGCGGGCGCGGCGAAGTCGGGGTCGGTTTCGTCGTTGACCGCCGCGAAGGTCTTGTTGATGGTGCTCATCGCGAACCGCACCACGACGCCGTTGAGCAGCGCGACCGTCAACGCCAACAGCACGGTGACCACGACCACGGCCGCCACCCGCGGTGGGGCGACCCGCTTGGCCTGACGCACCAGGAAACGCACGAGTCTGCCGACCAGTTGCCCGATCTCGACGAGCACGAACAGCGTCACCACCGAGATCACCGCGGCCAGCGGATAATCCCATAAGGTCAGCCGCGGAACGCCCATCAGGTCACGGACGTCGTCCTGCCAGTCGTGGAACTGGACGACCATCACGATCATGCCGAGCACACCGACGACCACGAGCGCCGGCCAGGCCCGTCGGGGTGCCGGCGGGCTGCTGTCCTTGGAGCGCATGAACCGCACCAGCCACACCGCGAAGACGCCGAACCCGTAACCGATCGCCCCCGCGCCGCCGCTGACCAGGCCCTGGAACAGTGGCCCGCGCGGCAGCAGCGACGGCGTCAGCGAGAACCACAGGAACGCGAAACCGACTGCGGTGCCGGTGAACGTGTAGTGCCGGACCCACCACCCGCGCCGCGCCGGCGCTACCGGTTCGTGCGCCGGTGTCTCGTCGAGCACCGCGGCGGGGGCTTCACCGGTGTCGGTCACGCATGAACTTTAGCGATGTGTGAAGTTCGGCGACCGCTTCTCGGTGAACGCGTTCATGCCCTCGGTCTGGTCGTCGGTGGCGAACGCCGAATGGAACAGCCTGCGCTCGTAGAGCAGTCCCTCGGTCAGTGTGGTCTCGAACGCGCGGTCGACCGCCTCCTTGGCCATCCGCGACGCCGACAGCGACATGCCGGCGACGGTCTGCGCCACCGACCTGGCCTCCTCGAGCAGCGTGTCGGCGGGCACCACCCGCGACACCAGCCCGGCGCGTTCGGCCTCCTCGGCGCCCATGTTGCGGCCGGTGAGGATCAGGTCCATCGCCTTGGCCTTGCCGATCGCGCGGGTCAGCCGCTGCGACCCGCCCATGCCCGGCAGCACGCCGAGCTTGATCTCGGGCTGGCCGAACTTCGCGGTGTCGGCGGCGATCAGGATGTCGCACATCATCGCCAGCTCGCAGCCGCCGCCCAGCGCGTAACCGGCCACCGCGGCGATGGTCGGGGTGCGGGTCGCGGCGAATCTGCCCCAGCCGGCGAAGAAGTCGGAGGAGAAGACGTCGGCGAACGACAGGCCGGCCATCTCCTTGATGTCGGCGCCGGCGGCGAACGCCTTCTCGTTGCCGGTGAGGATGATGGCCCCGACACCCGGGTCCGCGTCGAGTTCCGCTGCGGCCGTGGTGACTTCGTTCATCACCTGGCTGTTGAGCGCGTTGAGCGCCTTGGGCCGGTTCAGCGTGATGGTCGCGACGCGCTCGTCGCGCTCGACGATGATCGTTTCGAAGTTCTCCGAGCTCATGGTTACTCCTCGTCGAATTGCAGGTCGGGGTCGGCGGGCGCGAAGTACGCCTCGATGTCGGATGCGGTCACCTCGGGCAGGGAGGCCGGCGACCACTTGGGGTTCCGGTCCTTGTCGATCAGCTGGGCGCGGATGCCCTCGACGAGGTCGTGCGAGCGCAGCGACGCCACCGACGTCCGGAACTCCTGGCGCAGCACGTCTTCCAGTGTGTCCAACTTCGCGGCCCGCCGGACGGCTTCGAGGGTGACCGACGCCGCGACGGGGGAGCGGGACGCGATCAGGTCGGCGGCCTCGACGGCGGCGGTGCCGCCAATGCGGTCGGCGGCGGCGTCGTGCCCGCGCAGCGCGGCGATGATGTCGGCGACCGTCTCCCCGGCGTAGCAGTCGTCGATCCAGTCACGCTGGGCCAGAAGCCCGCTCGCGGGTGGTTGCTGGGCGAACGCGGCGACCGCTGCGTCGACGCCGTCGGCTTCGATCGCGTCGACGAACGCCGCGAGCCGATCCTGTGGCACGAAGTGGTCGGCGAAGCCCATCGCGATGGCGTCGGCGCCGGAGAACGAGGCCCCGGTGAGTGCCGCGTGCACCCCGAGCAGGCCGGGGGTGCGCGACAGGATGAACGTGCCGCCGACATCGGGGATGAACCCGATCCCGACCTCGGGCATGGCCATCTTCGTCGTCTCGGTGACCACCCGCACGCTGCCGTGCGCGCTGATCCCGACCCCGCCGCCCATCGTGATGCCGTTCATGATCGCCACGTAGGGCTTCGGGTACCGGCCGATGTAGGCGTTGAGCAGGTACTCGTCATGCCAGAACCGGCGGGACCCGGAGCCGCCGGATCTGGCGTCGTGATAGATCGCGACGACATCGCCGCCCGCGCACAGCCCGCGCTCACCCGCCCCGGACACCACGACGGCGTTGACCGCGTCGTCGGTCTCCCAGGCCTTCAGCGCCCGCGTGATGGTGGTGACCATCGGATGGGTCAGCGAGTTGATCGCCTTGGGCCGGTTCAGCATGATTCGGCCGACGCCGTGGTCGGCAGTTACTAGGACATCCTCGTTTTCGTCCACGGAATGCAATCTAGATCGTCTCCCCCGTCGCGGACAGCCCGGGTAAGGTTCCTGTGAAGGCCCTGGGAAATCCGCCCTGACGGTCGGGAACCGCCCGGGAACCTCAAACGTTGACCGAGTGATCGTCACAGGTCGAAGCACTACGACATCGAGACAGGAAGGACCCGACGGTGCGCGAAAGCAGCAACCCGGTGTTCCGCTCACTGCCCAAGGGGCAGCAGGGCGGTTATGCGCAATTCGGTACCGGAGCCGCCGGCTACGGTGCGCAGGCGGTACACGCCGATCCGTACGTCACGCAGTACCCGGAGCAGCGCCAGACTGGTGTCTCCCGCGCGCTGACCATCGACGACGTCGTCATGAAGACCGGCATGACGCTGGGCGTGCTGACGGCCGTCGCGGTGGTGTCGTACTTCCTCGTCAGCCAGAACCTCGGCCTCGCCATGCCGTTCACACTGGTCGGTGCGCTCGGCGGTCTGGCGCTGGTGCTCGTTGCGACGTTCGGCCGCAAGCAGGACAACCCGGCCATCGTGCTGAGCTACGCGGCGCTGGAGGGCCTGTTCCTCGGTGCGGTGTCGTTCATCATCGCCAACATCGCCTCCATCGGCGGTGCCGGCATGATCGCGCAGGCGATCGTCGGCACGCTCGGTGTGTTCTTCGGCATGCTCGTCGTCTACAAGACCGGCGCCATCCGCGTCACCCCGAAGTTCACCCGGATGATCGTCGCCGGCCTGTTCGGTGTCGTCGCGCTGATGCTGCTCAACCTGGTGCTGGCGCTGTTCGGCGTCGGTGGCGGTGCGGGCCTTGGGCTGCGTGACGGTGGCATGCTCGCCATCGGCTTCTCGCTGCTGTGCATCGGCCTGGCCGCGTTCAGCTTCCTGATCGACTTCGACGCCGCCGACCAGATGGTCCGTGCCGGCGCGCCGGAGAAGGCGGCCTGGGGCATCGCGCTCGGCCTGACCGTGACCCTGGTCTGGCTGTACCTCGAGATCCTGCGCCTGCTCAGCTACTTCAATCAGGACTAGCAGTCGACACGAAGAGGGGCGCCCGCGAAAGCGGACGCCCCTTTTTCGTGCCTGGGCCTACTCGGCCCGCGGTTTGACCCGGGCGGCCGCCTCGGCGGCGTTGCGGCGCGCGACGTCGACGTCGTCGTCGTAGGCCAGCGCCACGCCCATCCGGCGGGTGAGGAAGCTCTCCGGCTTGCCGAACAGCCGGATGTCCGTGCGCGGCACCTGCAACGCCGCGTCCACCCCGTCGAACACGACGGCTTCGGCGTCCACCCCGCCGTAGATCACCGCGCTCGCGCCCGGGGACCTCAGCGTGGTGTCCACCGGCAGGCCCAGGATGGCCCGTGCGTGCAGCTCGAACTCGTTCTGCCACTGCGTCACCATCGTCACCATGCCGGTGTCGTGCGGACGCGGGCTGACCTCGCTGAACCAGACCTGATCACCCTTGACGAACAACTCGACGCCGAAGATGCCCTGCCCGCCGAGGTTCTCGGTCACGGCGGCGGCGATCTGCTGCGCGCGTTCCAGCGCGGCGGCCGGCATCGGATGCGGCTGCCAGCTCTCCACGTAGTCCCCGCCGACCTGCCGGTGCCCGACGGGTGCGCAGAACTGCGTCTCCACCTCGCCGGAGGCGCCGCGGGCCCGCACGGTCAGCAGCGTGATCTCGTAGTCGAAATCGACGAAACCCTCGACGATGATGCGCGTCTGGCTGACCCGGCCGCCGGCCATCGCGTAGTCCCAGGCCGCCGCGACACCGTCGGGACCGTCGATCTTGGACTGTCCCTTGCCGGAGCTGCTCATCACCGGCTTGACCACGCACGGGTAGCCGATCTGCCCGTCGATCGCGGCCTGCAGCTCCTCCAGTGAATCGCAGAAGCGGTACGGGCTGGTCGGCAGGCCGAGCGTCTCCGCGGCGAGCCGGCGGATGCCCTCGCGGTCCATGGTCAGTCGCGCCGCCCGGGCCGTCGGGATCACGGTGGCCACGCCCTCGGCCTCCAGAGCTTCGAGTGCCGGGGTGGCGATGGCCTCGATCTCCGGCACCACCAGATCCGGACGCTCGGCCTCGATCAGCGCGCGCAGCTGATCGGGGTCCGACATCGTGATCGTCCGCGCGTGGTGGGCGACCTGGTGGCCCGGCGCGTTCTGGTAGCGGTCGACGGCGATGGTCTCGACCCCGAGGCGCTGCAACGCGATCAGCACTTCGCGGCCGAGCTCACCGGAGCCGAGCAGCATGACTTTCGTGGCGCGCGGTGACAGCGGCGTTCCGATGGTGGTCATCGGGACGGCATTCTATGGCCGGTGGTCAGGCGAGCCGCTCCACGACCATCGCCATGCCCTGGCCACCGCCGACGCACATGGTCTCGATGCCGAACGTCTTGTCGTGGGTGGCGAGGTTGTTCAGCAGCGTGGCGGTGATGCGGGCGCCGGTCATGCCGAACGGGTGCCCCAGCGCGATCGCGCCGCCGGACACGTTCAGCTTGTCCTCGTCCATGCCGAGTTCACGCGCCGAACCCAGTACCTGCACCGCGAACGCCTCGTTGATCTCGTACAGGTCGATGTCCGAGATCGACATCTTCGCGTTGCCCAGTGCCTTCCTGACCGCCTCGATCGGGCCCAGGCCCATGATCTCCGGCGACAGACCCGACACACCCGTCGACACGATCCGCGCCAGCGGGGTCAGGCCGAGCTCCTTGGCCTTGGTGTCGCTCATGATCACGACCGCGGCGGCGCCGTCGTTGAGTGGACACGCGTTGCCCGCGGTGATCGTGCCGTTGGGCCGGAACACCGGCTTGAGCTGGCTGATCTTCTCGTAGGTGGTGCCGGCGCGCGGGCCGTCGTCCTTGGACACCACGGTGCCGTCGGGCAGGGTCACCGGGACGATCTCGCGTTCGAAGAACCCGTTGTCGATGGCCTCCTCGGCGCGGTTCTGCGAGCGCACACCCCAGTGGTCCTGGTCCTCGCGGCTGATCCCGGTGAACGCGGCGACGTTCTCGGCGGTCTGGCCCATCGCGATGTACACGTCGGGCAGCAGGCCGTCCTCGCGCGGGTCGTGCCACTCGGTGGCTCCGGCGGCGGCCTGCTCGGAGCGGGCCTGCGCGTCGGCGAAGACCGGGTTCTTCGAATCGGGGGCGCCGTCGGCCGCGCCTTTGCCGAACCGCGACACCGTCTCCACCCCGGCCGAGATGAACGCGTGCCCCTCGCCGGCCTTGATCGCGTGGAACGCCATCCGGGTGGTCTGCAGCGACGACGAGCAGTAGCGGTTGACCGTGGTGCCGGGCAGGAAGTCGTAGCCGAGCTCGACCGCGACCGCGCGGCCGATGTTGTAGCCGGCCTCACCGGCGGGCTGCGCGCAACCCATCATCAGATCGTCGAGGTCGCGCGGGTCGAGCGCGGGCACCTTGTCGAGTACGGCCTTGACCATCTGGGCGGCGAGGTCGTCGGGGCGCATCGAGACCAGCGAACCCTTGTTGGCCCGGCCGATGGGGGAGCGGGCGGTGGCGACGATGACGGCTTCGGGCATGAGGGCTCCTCCGGTAAAGAACGTGTGCCAAGAAACTAGCCCGCGGGCACGACGATCGGCGCGGGCACCCCGGTCGAGCGCCGCCACAGCCGGTTCAGCCCGCCGAGCCGGGACAGCAGCGATGCGTCGTCGTCTGTCCTGGATTCCAGCGCCTCGGCGGTGGGAGCGCCCGTGACGAACTCACCCAACGCCTCACAGAGCGCGGGGAGCAGTTGCATGGCGGCCAGCTCGTACCCCGCCGCCGACGGGTGGAACATGTCGGCGGAGAACAGCAGCTCCGGCGTCTTGTAGAAGTGCGGCGCGAGCAGGTCCGAGAACGGCACCGGAACCCCGCCGGCGGCGGAGCTGATCAGGATGATCGAACCGCCACGGTCCCCGTCGATGATGTGCTGGGCGCCGGCCATCACGGTGTTCCAGGTGCCGGTCAGGTTGATGTCGATGACATCGCGGAACGACTCC
>NZ_LMVQ01000073.1 GCF_001545925.1 Mycobacterium sp. NAZ190054
GCGCAAGGCTTCCGCGCTGCGCACCCAGGCCGCCAAGATGGGTGCCAAGGCCACCAAAGCCGTTGCCGCGCAAAACATGCTGCGTCGCGCGGAGCGGATGATGGCCGCCCTCGACGAGGAACGGGTGATTCGTTCGCGGTCGGTTGTTCGGTGCTCGTGCTGTTCAACACGACGACGGAGACCACGGCCGCGACGATGCCGATGACCAGCACGGCGATGCCGAGGGCGAGCGCCCTGCGGCGCCAGTAAATCTGCCTGGGCAGCGGCCCATGTGGTTCGAGATCCAGCACGACATCACGGTAAGGCCAGGTCACGCCGCCTTGTCCGACGTGGCCCGGCGTGTCGCGCCTCAGGCTTCGCCGATGTCACCGATATGGTCGCGCAGGACCACCTGACCGTCGGCCAGGTGATAGGTCAGCCCGACGATCGCCAACCTGCCGTCGCGCACCGCATCGGAGATCACCGTCGAGCGGCTCAGCAGCTGCTTACCGGTCTCGGTGACGTGCCTGGCCTCGAATTCGTCGACCCGGGTGATGCCGTCGCGCCGGCCCAGCAGGATCGAGGGCATCACCCGCTCCACGATGTCGCGCACGTAACCGTCCGGCACCACCCCGTCGTCGAGCGCGGCCAGTGTCGCGCCGACGGCGCCGCAGCTGTCGTGGCCGAGGACCGCGATCAGCGGCACGTTCAGCACCGTGACGGCGTATTCGATCGAACCGAGCACGGCGCTGTCGATCACGTGGCCTGCCGTGCGGACGACGAACATGTCGCCGAGGCCCTGGTCGAAGATGATCTCGGCGGCCACCCTGCTGTCCCCGCAGCCGAACACCACCGCGGTGGGCTTCTGCGCGGCCGCCAAGCCGGCTCGGTGCTCAATGCTCTGGCTGGGATGCTCGGGCCGGCCGGCGACGAAGCGCTGGTTACCCTCTTTGAGTGCTTTCCAGGCGGTCAACGGGTTCGTGTTCGGCATGGCCGTCATTCTGCCTGAGCCGGTCGCGATGATCGATCCCGAAGCGCTGATCGGCTGGTACGGCCACGCTCAGCGCGACCTGCCCTGGCGCCGGCCGGGTGTTTCGGCGTGGCAGATTCTGGTCAGCGAGTTCATGCTGCAGCAGACCCCGGTGGCCCGGGTCGAGCCGATCTGGCTGGCCTGGGTCCAGCGCTGGCCGACCCCGTCGGCGACGGCGGCCGCCGGCGCGGCCGAGGTGCTGCGGGCGTGGGGCAAGCTCGGCTACCCGCGACGGGCCAAGCGGCTGCACGAGTGCGCGACGGTGATCGCCACCGCGCACGGTGACGTGGTGCCCGAGGACGTCGACACGCTGCTGTCGCTGCCGGGGATCGGCACCTACACCGCGCGTGCGGTGGCCTGCTTCGCCTACGGACAGCGGGTTCCGGTGGTGGACACCAATGTTCGCCGGGTGGTGGCGCGCGCCGTGCACGGCCTCGCCGACGCCGGACCGCCGTCGTCACGCGACCTCGCCGACGTCGAGGCGATGCTGCCCGCCGACCACAGCGCACCCCGGTTCTCGGTGGCGCTGATGGAGTTCGGCGCGACGGTCTGCACGGCCCGCGCCCCGCGGTGCGGTGTCTGCCCGTTGCGGCGGTGCGCGTGGCGGTCGCGGGGATTCCCGGCCGGCACCGGGCCGGCCAAGCGGGTGCAGAAGTACGCAGGCACCGACCGTCAGGTGCGGGGCAGGTTGCTGGATGTGTTGCGCGGCAGCACATCTCCGGTGACGCGTGAGCAACTCGACGTCGCGTGGACGACCGACACCGCCCAGCGCGACCGGGCGCTGGATTCGCTTCTGGTCGACGGCCTGGTGGAGCAGACCGCCGACGGCCGGTTCGCGCTGTGCGGGGAGGGCGGCTAGGCGATCGACACCCGGGTGAGCTTCCTGGGAATCGTGACGCCCGTCAGTTTGTCCGGGTTTCGCATCGTGTAGAGGTTCGTGATCTTGTCGTCGATCACCTCGAACAGCATCACCCCCTCCAGGGTGTCGCCGGTGTAGACGACCAGCGCGGGCGCGCTGTTGTACACCGCCGTCTGGAGCCGCATCTGCGGGGTCTGCCGGACCACCTGGAAGAGGCGGGCCATGATCGCGGCGACTCTGCGCACACCCACCACGGGCCTGCGGACGGCCGCGGCCTTCCCACCGTGGTCTGCGGTCCAGGTGGCCCCGGGTGCCAGCATCGACATCAGCCCCTCCATGTCGCCTGTCGCTGCCGCGGCGAGGAACTGCTCGGTGATCTGGGTGGTCCTGCGCGGGTCCACGGGGCCGAACCGTTTTCGTCGCGCCTGTACGTGTGCCCTCGACCGGTGCGCGATCTGGCGCACGGCCGGTACCGACACACCGACCGCTCCGGCGATCTCGTCGTAGTCGAAGCCGAACACCTCACGCAGTACGAACACCGCGCGCTCGTCGGGCGTCAGCGTCTCGAGCAGGATGAGCATCGCCATCGAGACCGACTCGGCCAGCACGACGTCGGCGGATGCGTCACGCTCGTCGAGCAGCAGCGGCTCCGGTAGCCACGGACCGACGTACTCCTCACGCCGACGCGACCGGGCGCGCAGTGCGTTGAGCGCCTCCCGGGTCACCAACTGCGCCAGATACGACTTCGTGTCGCGCACGGTGGCGAGGTCGACACCCGACCACCGCAGATAGGCGTCCTGCAGCACGTCGTCGGATTCGGTTGCGCTGCCCAAGATCTCGTAGGCGATCGTGAACAGCAGCGGCCGCAGGACGGTGAACCGGTCACCGTGTTCGTCCGGGGAGGTGGTCACGATCGCGTGACCGTCCTCGGGGTCACGGCCGGCCGCTCGGGACGAGGACCGCCCTTGAACCAGATGGCCGAACCGGGCTTGCGAGCTCCGCGGCGCAGCCCCCACAGCGTGCCTTTGCAGATCGCCTCCTTGAGCGAGCCACCGAGCCGTCCGCCGATGTAGACGGACACCGGTGAGTCGTCCTTGCGGGCGAACTGAAGGATCCCGGTGCGCCTGCCCAGGCTGATGCACGAACCCGCGAACGCGTACTCGAGGTCCGCCGGCTCTCGCCCGGCGATCCGGCTCAGCACGGTGTCGGCCGCCTGCGGGCCGAGCTGCGACGCCGATGCGCAGCACATCCGCAGCGGCTCGCCGGAGGGTGCCGCACAGTCACCGGCTGCCACGATCCGCGGGTCGTCGACGCTGGTCAGGGTTTCATCGGTGAGCAGCCGGCCGATGCCGTCGGTGGCCAGCCCACTGGCGGCGGCGAGGTCCGGGACACCGAACCCGGCGGCCCAGATCGTCAGCGCGCTCGGGCGCACCGCCCCGTCGGCGAACACCACCGCACCGGCACGAACCTCGGCGACCGTGTCGGTCTCGCGCACGATCACCCCGTGCGTCCGCAGCCACTTCAGCGCCGAGGTCCTGCCCGCCGTGGAGAACGTGGGGAGCAGCCGCCCACCGCAGATCAGGGTTACGTTGCGGCCCTGTTCGGCGAGCTCGGCGGCGATCTCGGTGCCGGTCAACCCGCCGCCGACCACGGTGACGGGCGCTGCCGGATGGAGGTCGTCGAGCGCGGCGTGCAACCGGTCGGCCTGCTCGAGTTCGGCTACCGGATAGGCGAATTCGGCCGCGCCGGGCACGCCGGCCGGTAGCGCGCCGGTACTGCCGACGGCGTAGATGACGTAGTCAAAGTCCAGTCGCCCGCCGGAGGCGAGCCGCACTTCACCGACGGCGGTGTCGATGCGGGACGCGGTGTCGACGACGAGCCGCACCCCCTCGCCGAGCAGCGTGCCGTAGTCGACGGTCGCGTCGCGGCCGGCGGCCGCCAACTGATGCAACCGGATGCGTTCGACGAACTTGGGCCGCGGATTGACCAACGTCACGTCGAGGTCGGAGCGCGACCGCAGGTGGTTCGCCGCCAGTGTGCCGGAGTAGCCGCCGCCGATCACGACGACCTTGGTGGATGAGTTGTGAGCAGTCATGCCCCTCTAGACACCGTCCGGTGCCGCCGTGTGACAGAACGTGACGTGCGCCACTCTCCCTCAGGCGATCACCGCGACATCCTCGGACGCCGAGGCCGCGGAGTTGAACCGCCGGCGGTAGTCCGACGGGGTGACACCGATGATGCGCCGGAAGTGGTGGCGCAACAACGTCGCGGTGCCGAAGCCGGACTGCTCGGCGATGCTGTCGATGTCCAGCGTCGTCTCTTCGAGCAGGCGGCGGGCGTAGAGCACCCGCTGGTCGGTCACCCACTGCATCGGCGTGCGGCCGGTCTCCTCGACGAAACGGCGGGCGAAGGTGCGCGCGGACATGTGGGCGCGGCGCGACAGCGTGGTCACGGTGTGCGGCTTGTCCAGGTTCGCCAGGATCCAGTCCAGGTGCGGGGCGAACCGCTCCGAACACTTCACCGGTATCGGCTGCTCGATGTACTGCCGCTGGCCGCCGTCACGCTGCGGCGGCACCACCATCCGGCGGGCGATGGTGTTGGTCACCTCGCTGCCGAGCTCGCGGCGCACCAGATGCAGGCACGCGTCGATGCCCGCCGCGGTGCCGGCACTGGTGATCAGGTTGCCGTCGTCGACGAACAACACGTTGCGGTCGACCCGCGCGGTCGGGTACATGCGGGCCAGCTCGTCCGCGTGCATCCAGTGCGTGGTGCACGGACGCCCGTCCAGCAGACCGGCGGCACCGGCGACGAACGCTCCCGAGCAGACGGTCAGGATGATCGACCCTGATTCGGCCGCGCGGCGCACCGCGTCGAGCGCCTCCGGCAGGTAGTCGGAGCCCCCGATCGCCGGGATCGCGACCAGATCGGCCCCGACCAGGTCGTCGAGGCCGTGGTCGGGGATCAGCGAGGCCCCGACCGAGGTCCGCACCGGCTTGCCCGGCTCCGGACCGCACACCTTGAAGTCGAAGTTGGGCACCCCGTCACCGGAGCGGTCGATGCCGAAGACCTCGCAGATCACCCCGAACTCGAACACCGCGAGCTTGTCGAGGACCAGCGCTGAGACACTCTTGAACGCCATGGCAGTATCTTATCGACACCTGTCGCTCCTGCCACTGTTGGCGGGATATTATCTCAACGCACGATTGCTGCCATGAGCATCGCACTGGCATACCTGATCCTTCTCACCCCGTTCGTGCTGGCCGCCGCTCTGATCGCGGCCGCGCACCGCTCCGGCAGGCTGCGTCTGCATCTCGACCAGTTCCGTTGGGCCGCACCGATGGCCGGTCTGTTCGAGGACCGGGACTCCGAGCGGGTGCGGCACGACGTGGACGCCATCCGCACCCGGTTCGAGGAACACCCGAGCTGGCCCGTCTCAAGCGCGTCCGGCGAACGGCGTTAGAAACTTCGTCACGGCGTCCCGGTAAACGTCGACGGCGTCGTCGTGGATGAGGTGCCCGGCACCGGGCACCTGAAGATACGTGGCATCGCGCACCAGGTCG
This sequence comes from Mycobacterium sp. NAZ190054, assembly GCF_001545925.1. Classification (GTDB taxonomy): domain Bacteria; phylum Actinomycetota; class Actinomycetes; order Mycobacteriales; family Mycobacteriaceae; genus Mycobacterium. Next base: position 5,429 of record NZ_LMVQ01000073.1, read on the forward strand.
GCCATCTCGCGCATCTGCCCGGGCGGGGCCACCGATGCACCGGCCTCCAACAGCAGCGCCGGCACCGAGACCGCCCGCCACTGGTCCCAGTAGTCCCGCCTCCCCCACTCCGCCGCGATCGCGATCCACTTGTCCGGGTGGCCGTGCAGGCGCCATCCCGTCGCCGTCCGGTCGAACGCGTCCAGGAAGTACCGCCCGGCCACCGGCCCGAACTCGGCGTACACCTGATCCGCGGTGCCGAACTCGACCGGCAGCGCGTGCACCCACGGTTCCCACGGACCCGTCGTCCTGCCCCGGAAGTCGGGCGCCATGTCCTCCACCACCACCGCCGCGACGAGATCCGTACGCTCGGCCGCCAGACACCAGGAGTGCAGTGCGCCCATCGAGTGGCCGACCATGATGGCCGGTTCACCGAGTCCGGCGACCGCCTCCCCCAGATCGGTGACGAACCGCTCGGTGCTGATCGGATACGCGTCGGCGACCTCCCGGCCCCGGTGCCACGGCGCGTCGTAGGTGTAGACCCGCCCCAACCGCATCAGCCAGGGCACCTGCCGCGCCCAGGTGGTGCCCCGGCCCATCAGGCCGTGCACCAGCACCAGCGGCGGGCCCTCGCCGCCGCGGAAGGTGAGCAGATCCATCAACCCATCATGCCGACCGCGCGCGGTAGCCTGATGGCCATGTCCACCAAGAACCCCGTGGTGAAGATCAACGCAATCGAGGTCCCGCCGGACGCCGGTCCGGAGCTGGAGAAGCGGTTCGCCCACCGCGCCCACGCCGTCGACAATCAACCCGGCTTCCTGGGCTTTCAGCTGCTGCGCCCCGTGAAGGGCGAAGACCGCTACTTCGTCGTCACCCAGTGGGAATCCGAGGAGGCGTTCCAGGCCTGGGCGACCGGGCCGGCCATCGAGGCACATGCAGGTGAACGCGCCAATCCGGTGGCCAAGGGAGCGTCGCTGCTGGAGTTCGAGGTTGTACTCGACGTTGCGGGGACTGACTCCAAGGCGTGACGCAGGCCGGACCCGGCGCAGGGCGACCGCGTGGGCGGCCGCGTTCGTCTGCGCCGCGTCAGTGGCCTGCGGGTGTACCGCCACACGTCCGGCTCCGGCCGACGCCGCCTACGGCGTGCCCATCCAGATCAACACGCCCCAGGGTCTGCGCGCCAAGCAGACCATGGACATGCTCAACAGCGACTGGCCGATCGGCGAGGTCGGCATTCGCACGCTGGCCGCTCCGCCGATCGTCGAGCACGTCGGGGTGACCCTCGACCGGATGTGGTGGGACAGACCGTTCACCGTGACCGACGTTTCGGTCGGCGCCGGGAACGCGAAGCTCGACGTGCTGACGTCCTACGGGGTGGCCCAGACCATCGAGCTGCGCACCGACGAGGCCGGGATGGTGGACCGGTTCCATGTCGAGCTGGTGCCTCCGGTCGTCGAGCAGTGGTCGGACATCGACGAACTCCTCACCGGAGCCGGCGCGCGGTACTCGTACCAGGTCGCCAAAGTCGAGGACGGACAGTGCGTCAAGGTGGCCGGCGCCAACACCGACATGTCGCTACCGCTGGCGTCGATCTTCAAGCTGTACGTGCTGCTCGCCGTCGCCGACGCGGTGAAGGCCGACACCCTGGAGTGGACCGACACGCTGACGATCACCGAGGAGGCCAAGGCCGTCGGCTCGTCGGCGTTCGACGGGCTCGAACCCGGTGCCACCGTGTCGGTACGTGATGCCGCCCAGCAGATGATCTCGGCCAGCGACAACATGGCCACCGACCTGCTGATCGAAAGGCTGGGGCCCGGAGCCATCGAGCGGGCGCTGGTGGCCGCGGGGCATCACGACCCGGCGAGCATGACGCCGTTCCCGACCATGCACGAACTGTTCTCGGTCGGCTGGGGCACGCCCGATCTGCGTGAGCAGTGGAAGCAGGCCTCGCCCGAGGGGCGCGTCCGGTTGCTGCAGCAGACGAACTCACGCCCGTACGAACCGGATCCGACGCGCACCCACGTGCCGGCGTCGGATATCGGCGCGGAGTGGTACGGCAGCGCCGCCGACATCTGCCGGCTGCACGCCGCCCTGCAGGAGGGCGCGATGGGCCAGGCGGCGCCGGTCAGGGACATTCTGTCCGCGGTTCCCGGGATCGACCTCGACCGCCGCGAGTGGCCCTACATCGGCGCGAAGGCCGGCAACCTGCCCGGCGATCTGACGTTCAGCTGGTACGCCGTGGACGCGTCCGGCCAGCCGTGGGTGGTCAGCCTGCAGACGAACTGGCCGAAGTTCCGCAGCCAGACCGCCGCGGCGTGGCTGATGTCGATCGCCCGGCAGACCTTCGACCTGATCCCCCACTGATCCTCGAAACAGCCGAACGGGCGGCCACCCGCAGGTGACCGCCCGTTCGGGTTGTCGCTGTTACTCGGCTACGGCTGCACCGCCACCGGCACCGGCCTGCGCCAGGTCCGGCTCGGCACCCGGGGCCGGCTTGCGAGCACCGGAGAACGTGAACACCGCGTCCTCGCCCTGGCCCTCGCCGTCCCAGTTCTCGACGTCGACGGTGACGAGCTGACCGGGGCCGACCTCCTCGAAGAGGATCTTCTCCGAGAGCTGGTCCTCGATCTCGCGCTGGATGGTCCGACGCAGCGGGCGGGCGCCCAGCACCGGATCGAAGCCGCGCTTGGCCAGCAACGCCTTGGCCTTGTCGGTCAGCACCATCTCCATGTCCTTGGCCTTCAGCTGCTTGGACACCCGGCCGATCATCAGGTCGACCATCTTGATGATCTCGTCCTGCGTCAGCTGGTGGAACACGATGATGTCGTCGATGCGGTTGAGGAACTCCGGACGGAAGTGCTTCTTGAGTTCGTCGTGAACCTTCTGCTTCATCCGCTCGTAGTTGTTCTCGCCGCCGCCCTGGGTGAAGCCCAGCCCGACCGCCTTGCTGATGTCGCTCGTCCCGAGGTTCGAGGTGAAGATCAGCACCGTGTTCTTGAAGTCGACCGTGCGGCCCTGACCGTCGGTCAGGCGGCCGTCCTCCAGAACCTGCAGGAGGCTGTTGTAGATCTCCTGGTGAGCCTTCTCGATCTCGTCGAACAGCACGACCGAGAACGGCTTGCGGCGCACCTTCTCGGTGAGCTGGCCGCCCTCTTCGTAGCCGACGTAGCCGGGAGGGGCACCGAACAGCCGCGACGCGGTGAAGCGGTCGTGGAACTCGCCCATGTCGATCTGGATGAGCGCGTCGTCCTCGCCGAACAGGAAGTTGGCCAGCGCCTTGGACAGCTCGGTCTTACCGACACCGGACGGGCCGGCGAAGATGAACGAGCCGGACGGCCGCTTGGGATCCTTCAGGCCGGCACGGGTACGCCGGATCGCCTTGGAGACCGCCTTGACGGCGTCCTCCTGGCCGATGATCCGCTTGTGCAGCTCGTCCTCCATGCGGAGCAGACGCGTGGTCTCCTCCTCGGTCAGCTTGAACACCGGGATACCGGTCCAGTTGCCCAGCACCTCGGCGATCTGCTCGTCGTCGACCTCGGCGACCACGTCGAGATCACCTGAGCGCCACTGCTTCTCACGCTCGGCACGCTGCGCGACCAGCTGCTTCTCCTTGTCGCGCAGGCTCGCCGCCTTCTCGAAGTCCTGCGCGTCGATCGCGGACTCCTTCTCCCGGCGCGCGTCGGCGATCTTCTCGTCGAACTCGCGCAGGTCCGGCGGTGCGGTCATCCGGCGGATGCGCATCCGGGCGCCGGCCTCGTCGATCAGGTCGATCGCCTTGTCCGGCAGGAACCGGTCGTTGATGTAACGGTCGGCCAGCGTCGCGGCGGCCGCGATGGCACCGTCGGTGATGGACACCCGGTGGTGCGCCTCGTAGCGGTCGCGCAGACCCTTGAGGATCTCGATGGTGTGCTCGACCGTCGGCTCGCCGACCTGCACCGGCTGGAAGCGGCGCTCCAGCGCGGCGTCCTTCTCGATGTACTTGCGGTACTCGTCGAGGGTGGTCGCACCGATGGTCTGCAGCTCACCGCGGGCCAGCTTCGGCTTCAGGATGGACGCCGCGTCGATGGCGCCCTCGGCGGCACCCGCCCCGACGAGCGTGTGCAGCTCGTCGATGAACAGGATGATGTCGCCTCGGGTGTTGATCTCCTTGAGCACCTTCTTGAGGCGTTCCTCGAAGTCACCGCGGTAGCGGCTGCCCGCGACCAGCGAGCCGAGGTCCAGCGTGTAGAGCTGCTTGTCCTTCAGCGTCTCGGGCACGTCGCCGTGCACGATCGCCTGGGCCAGGCCCTCGACGACGGCGGTCTTGCCGACGCCGGGCTCGCCGATGAGCACCGGGTTGTTCTTGGTGCGGCGGCTCAGCACCTGCATGACCCGCTCGATTTCCTTCTCGCGGCCGATGACCGGGTCGAGCTTGCCCTCCATCGCGGCGGCGGTCAGGTTGCGGCCGAACTGGTCGAGGACCAGCGAGGTGGACGGGTTGCCCGCCTCCCCGCCGCGCCCGCCGGTGCCGGCTTCGGCGGTCTCCTTGCCCTGGTAACCGCTCAGCAGCTGGATGACCTGCTGGCGCACCCGGGTCAGCTCGGCGCCGAGCTTGACGAGCACCTGCGCTGCGACACCCTCGCCTTCGCGGATGAGGCCCAGCAGGATGTGCTCGGTGCCGATGTAGTTGTGGCCGAGCTGCAGCGCCTCGCGCAGGCTGAGCTCGAGCACCTTCTTGGCGCGGGGGGTGAAGGGGATGTGCCCGGACGGCGCCTGCTGCCCCTGGCCGATGATCTCCTCAACCTGGCTGCGCACACCCTCAAGGGAGATGCCCAGCGACTCGAGCGACTTGGCGGCTACGCCCTCACCCTCGTGGATGAGGCCCAGCAGGATGTGCTCGGTGCCGATGTAGTTGTGGTTGAGCATCCGGGCCTCTTCTTGGGCCAGGACGACAACCCGACGCGCACGGTCGGTGAATCTTTCGAACATCCGTGGTTACCTGCTCTCCATCGCATAGGTAAGTGGCCGCACTTTGCGGTACAGATCCAGTGCTTCGCACCTACACCGTCCACTCTAATGGTCGGCGGCTCCGGGTGCCCCGCCTGCCGGTCCCTGACGGGATGACAACAGAACCCGCGGATGGCAATTACCCGGTGCTGATACAAGCAACGCGAGGTAGCGGGGATTCGTTTCCGAATCAGGCTAGCCGGCGGTTCGCCACCAGCGAACGGACGGCCCCCGTCGACAAGTACGGCAATCGGCCGTTACGTTGCTGCGTGGAAAGCGTCGATGACGTCCGCCGGAATCCGGCCGCGGGTCGAGACGTTGTGCCCGTTGCGGCGGGCCCACTCACGGATGGCCGCGCTCTGCTCGCGGTCGATCGCCGCCCGGCCCCGACCGGTGGCCACCGCACGCCCGCGCCGACGGCCGCCGACCCGCCGGCCCGCGTCGACCCATTGCTTCAGATCATTACGGAGCTTTGCGGCGTTCTTGGCAGAAAGATCGATCTCGTACGAGACACCATCCAGACCGAATTCAACAGTCTCGTCGGCGGCACCCTCACCGTCGAAATCGTCGACCAACGTGACGGTGACTTTCTTCGCCATTACCCCACTGCCTTCCCACGTCTCAGATGGGCGGATATGGCACCATCTCGTTGCACCAATCTGCCATAAAGGCGCGGGCCATTCAACAACGCCCGATTCGCGACCGTTCAGTTGCCGTGGCGACGAACAATCGGGAACAAAACCGTCTCCCTAATCGACAGTCCGGTCAACGCCATCAACAAGCGATCGATGCCCATTCCGGTCCCTGTCGTGGGCGGCATCCCGTACTCAAGGGCGGCCAGAAAATCCTCGTCCAGCGCCATTGCCTCGTCGTCTCCGGCCGCCGCGGCACGCGCTTGGGCTTCAAATCGTTCGCGCTGAATGACGGGATCGATCAACTCCGAGTATCCGGTCGCCAACTCGAAGTGACGGACGTAAAGATCCCATTTCTCCGTGACACCGTCCACACTGCGGTGCGGGCGCGTCAGCGGCGTGGTCTCGACCGGGAAGTCGCGCACGAACGTGGGAGCCCACAGCTTGTCGCCGACGGCGAATTCCCACAGTTCCTCGACCAATTTCCCGTGCCCATAACCGCGATCCCGGGCGATCTCTACGCCCAAACCGTCCGCGATCTGCCAAAGCCGGTGCACACTGGTCTGTGGGGTGATCTCTTCACCCAGCGCCGCAGACAAAGACGGATACATTTCAATGGAGTCCCATTCACCGTCGAGGTCGTAGACAGACCCGTCGGCCAATGGCACCTGCCGGGTGCCGATCGCTTCGTCGGCCACCTCTTGAATAAGTTCGCGTGTGACGACCGCGGAATCGTCGTAGGTCCCGTACGCCTGATATGTCTCCAACATCGCGAATTCAGGCGAATGCGTCGAATCCGCTCCTTCGTTTCTGAAGTTCCGATTCAACTCGAAGACCCGGTCGAATCCACCCACCACACAGCGCTTCAGAAACAGTTCCGGAGCGATGCGTAGGTAAAGATCGGCATCGAGCGCATTGGAGTGCGTCACAAAAGGTCGGGCGGCGGCCCCGCCTGCCAGTGTCTGCAGCATCGGGGTCTCGACTTCGAGGAATCCGCGCCGCTCCAGCGCCGACCGCACGGCGCGCACCACCGCGACCCTCTGCCTGGCGATCGCGCGCGCCTCCGGCCGCACGATCAGGTCGACGTACCGCTGCCGCACCCGGGACTCTTCGCTCATCTCCTTGTGCGCCACCGGAAGGGGACGCAGAGCCTTGGACGCGATTTGCCAGGAGTCGGCGAGCACAGAGAGTTCGCCGCGCCGGGAGCTGATCACCTCGCCGTGGACGAACACGATGTCACCGAGGTCGACGTCGGTCTTCCACGCGTCCAGGGATTCCCGACCCACCTGGTCCAGGCTGATCATGGCCTGCAGCTGGGTACCGTCCCCCTCCTGCAGGGTGGCGAAGCAGAGCTTGCCCGAGTTGCGCGCGAAGATCACCCGGCCGGCGACGCCGACCTGCTGACCGGTCTTGGTGTCCGCGGCGAGGTCCGGGAACGCCGCACGAAGCTCGGCAAGGGTGTGGGTGCGGTCGACCTTGACCGGGTACGGGTCGCGCCCCTCGTCCAGCAGCCGCTCACGCTTGCCCTGGCGGATACGGAACTGCTCGGGGATGTCGTCAACAGAATCGGGGGACGTCACGACGTGCCAGCTTAAATGAACAAATGACGATGCCCGCCAGCGCGCCGATCGATACCGCAGCGGTGCGCGCGCTGTCCGATCAGCCGCTGGACTGGAGCTTCAAGGGCGTGCCGGCGCGTTGGTGGGGACGCACACCGGCGCAGATCGTCGCGCAGCGCCGGGAACTGTTCGCCGCCGGCGTAAGCGGGCCGGTCTGCGTGCTGCGCGCCGACGCGCTGACACACAACATCGAGACGATGGCCGGCTGGTGCGGTGACCGCGGCATGCAGCTCGCCCCGCACGGCAAGACCCACATGTCGCCCCAGCTGGCGGCCCGGCAGCTGGCCGCCGGCGCCTGCGGGATCACCGTCGCGACCGTCGGTCAGGCCGCCGTGTACCGCGCCTTCGGTGTGCGCAACCTGGTGCTCGCCAACGAACTGGTCGACGACGCCGGGCTGCGGTGGGTGGCGGCCGAACTGGATCGCGATCCCGGCCTGGGTTTCGTGTGCTGGGTGGATTCGGTGCGGTGTCGATGTAATGGAACTTGTAGCGGCCTTCGCGGCGGGTCGCGATCAGGCCGGAGGACTCCAGCACGTCCAGGTGCTGGGACGTCGACTGCCGAGACGCGCTGACCCCGTGCTTGGTG
>NZ_LMVQ01000074.1 GCF_001545925.1 Mycobacterium sp. NAZ190054
GCCCCACACCCTGGCCGCGCTGGAGGCCGGGGTGCTCTCGGAATGGCGGGCCACCCTGATCGTGCGCGAATCAGCGTGTCTGAGCGTGCAACACCGCCGGGAGCTCGACGCCGAACTGTGCGCCGATGTCGCCAGGCTCGCGGGGTGGGGGAACAACCGGGTCGAGGCCGAGGCCAAGACGATCGCCGCGCGTCTGGATGCAGCGGCGGTGGTGGCGCGCGGGCGGGCGGCGGTCGCGGATTGTGCGGTCAGTGTGCGGCCGGTGTCGGACACCATGGTCTGTGTCAGCGTGCGGCTTCCGCTGGCGAAGGGGGTGGGCTTGTATGCGGCCTGCAAGAAAGCCGCCGACACCAGTGCCGATGGGCGCCCGGGGGGGCAGGTGATGGCCGAGACGGTGTATGAGCGGGTCACCGGCCATCCCGCGACCCAGCCGGTGCCGATCGCGCTGAACCTGGTGATGGCCGATACCACCCTGGCCGGTGACGACGACGAACTCGGCTGGCTGGACGGATACGGACCGGTGCCGGCGGGGTTCTGCCGCGCCCTGACCGGTGAGGCGGTCGCCGATGCCGAACCCAAGGCCACGCTGCGGCGCCTCTACCGTCATCCCGCCAGCGGGCAGCTGGTCGCGATGGAATCCAAAGCCCGGATCTTCCCGAAAGGGCTGGCGCTGTTGTTGCAGCGTCGGGATCGGACGTGCCGGACGCCGTACTGCAATGCTCCGATCCGCCATCACGATCACGCGGTTCCGGCCCGGGGCGACGGAAAGACCAGCGCGGGTAACGGGCTCGGGTTGTGCGAGGCCTGCAACTACGCCAAAGAAGCGCCGGGTTGGCGGGTCAGTACGGGTGAGGAGAACGGCGAGCATCGCGCGGAGTATGTGACGCCGACCGGGGCGACCTACACCTCGATCGCCCCGGTGCTGCCCGGACCGCCGGTACGACGACGGCTCAGCCTGGCCGAAGGCCGACTCTCCATCGACCTCATCACCTTCGACGCCGCGTGACCGCCGAGCGGCACCGCGGCCCGACTGGTGCGGTTCATTACCAGAATGGGCATTCGACCCATTACCGTGTGAGGGCGGATGAGCTGGCCGGGCGGCCGCGGCACCCCTGGTGTCGAGGAAAGTCCGGACTTCACAGAGCAGGGTGATTGCTAACGGCAATCCGAGGTGACTCGCGGGAAAGTGCCACAGAAAACAGACCGCCACCCCAGAGCCTTCGGGCGACGGGGCGGTAAGGGTGAAAAGGTGCGGTAAGAGCGCACCAGCATCCCGGGTGACCGGGGTGGCTTGGTAAACCCCACCCGAAGCAAGGCCAAGAAGGCCGCAACCTGGTTGCGGCCGCGCAGGCGCTCGAGGGTTGCTCGCCCGAGCCTGCGGGTAGGCCGCTTGAGGCACCCGGCAACGGTGTGTCCAGATGGATGGTCGCCGCCTCGCCGCCGGACACGGTGGTGAGGAACAGAATCCGGCTTACAGGCCAGCTCGTCCGCCCCTCGCGCAGCTCAGGATTTGCCCACCGACTTGTCGAGCTGACGCAAGGCATCCTCGATCTGCTCCTCGCACCGCCGGGCGAGGTCGTCCTCCTGCTGGTACAGCAGTCCGTAGGTGAAGGTGTCCTCGCCCGCGGAATGGGCCACCTGGGCCTGCCGACTCAGGTGGCTCCGGCTCACCACACTGTCCTGATGGTCGCCCAACAGCGACTGGATCACCTTGGCCCGCTCGGCCACCTTGGTCTGCCCGGTTGCTGCGGCGGTGTACCGAAGCTGCTTGGCGCGCTTGCGGATTCGGTGCAACGCCTCGTCGGGGTCGGTGCCACCGTCCGCTGCGGCGACGCGAGCGGCCTTGGCCGCCTTGCGCACCCGCTTATACGCCGCATCGATCGTCAGCTCGGCCGGAGTGCCGTCGGTGCCGGCGCGCGGCGGGTCGGTGGAGACCAGATCCTCCAGCGCATCGAGCAGTCGGAAGTAGCGCGGCGAACGCATCGCCGTCAGCGATCGCTTCCACCCCGTCTGATAGCGCTTCTTCGCGCCCTCGACGAGCCGTTCGCGTACGGGTCCGCGCACGTTCGCCTCAGGCAGCGCGTCGATGGCCCGCTCGTAGCGTTCGGCGAGCACCTCTGCGTCACGGGCGACGCCCAGCACGCCGGCCAGTTCGCGCAACTCGTCGAGGATCCACTCCCGGCCGGTGAAATCGAACGAGCTCTCGGACGACTGCAACAGGCTGCGGATCTTGCGCGTCGTGACCCGCATCTGGTGCACCGAGTCCCACGCGTCGGCGCGGACGGCGCGATCCCACGTGATCAACTCGGCGAGGTGCTGCGTCACGGCGCGACGCGCCGGATCAGCCGGCGCGGCGGCCGCACCCGTCTCGGGGGTTTCGGTGCCCAGCACGCGCGCCAGCTTCGAGCCGTGCCCGGCCGGCACCGCCCCGGCATCCAGCAGCCGATTCGTCACTCTGTCGAACACGTCGGCGGCCGCACCGGGGCGCAGTTCGAGTTCCCACTCGCGCCATTGCTGCTCTTCGCCACCGACCGCACTCGCCGTCACCTGGTCGTCGCAGAACTCGGCCACCGCGGTGCCGTCCGGTCCGTAGAGCACTTCGACGTTCCTGGCCGTGGTGATGCGCGCCACCGGCGCCAGCGGGCGGTCCCGCACGATCGCGAGCACGATGTCGCGCAGACTCTCCGGCACGGTCGCCTCGTCGGAGCCGTCCTCGGCCAGCGGCGCGTGCACCTCGGTACGGCTGTCCGCCCCGGCAGGCAACTTCAGATGCCAGGCCGCGTCCGGACCGCCGGTGCGTCGACGGAGGGTGATCCGGTGACACGCGAGGTCACGCGACGGTGTGTCGAAGTAGACAGCATCGAGCGATTGTGATGGGGACTTCTCCACTCGGGCGACCGCCGACAGACCGTCGAAAGACGGCGACACGGTCGCCTCGACCACGTCGAACTTGCGCTCCGTCTCCGTATACCTGGAGGTTTCGGGCGATGTGGCAGTCATGGTCACCCTGTCTCTGAGGTGGTGCGGGGGACCACAGCGTGCCACATCCACGTGAACCCCGGCCGCCGTCCGGCGACCGGTGGCAAATTGATATCGACTCGCCCGGGGGTGGGTGAGCGAAATTCACGATCGTTCTCTTAGAATGCTCTTATGAGTCCAGTGATGCGGCTCGACGACTACCTCGACCGCGAAGGCAACATAGCGATCCCGGCCGGCGTGACGCTGACCTCGTTCCTCGACCGTAACGTCGCGGAGCTGGGCGACACACCGGCCTACCGGTATCTCGATTTCGACCGCGACTGCACCGTCGAACTGAGCTGGAACCAGCTTCGAACGCGGCTACACGCGGTCGGAGCCCGGCTGCAGCAGGTGACCAAGCCTGGTGACCGGGTCGCTGTGCTCACGCCGCAGGGTGTCGACTACGTCGTCGGATTCTTCGCCTCGATCCTTGCCGGCACCATCGCGGTGCCGCTGTTCGCGCCGGAACTACCCGGCCACACCGACCGGCTCGACGCGGTGCTCAACGACGCCGAACCGACTGTCGTGCTGACCACCACCGCCGCAGCCCAGCCCGTCCGGGATTTCCTGCGCAAGCTGCCGCGCGAGCGTCGCCCCCGGCTGATCGCCACCGATGCGGTGCCCGACGCCGTCGGCGAAGGGTTCATCCCGGCACCGCTGAACACCGACGACATCGCCTACCTGCAGTACACGTCCGGTTCCACCCGTGCGCCTGCCGGCGTGGAGATCACGCACCGATCGGCCTGCACGAACGTCGTCCAGATGATCGACGGCGTGGGTCTGGACCACAACATCCGCAGCGTCAGCTGGCTCCCGCTGTTCCACGACATGGGCCTGCTGATGATCATGTTCCCGGCGCTGTGCGGCGGTCACATCACGCTGATGTCGCCGGTGTCCTTCGTGCGCCGGCCGTACCGCTGGATCAAGGAACTCGGCGCGTCCGACACGCCGACGTTCGCGGCGGCGCCGAACTTCGCCTTCGAGCTGGCCGCGCAGCGCGGTCTGCCGCCGGCGGGGGACACCCTCGATCTCAGCAACATCGCCGGGCTGATCAACGGGTCCGAGCCGGTGAACATGGCCTCAATCCAGAAGTTCTACGACGCGTTCGGCCCCTACGGACTGCCCGAGACCGCGGTCAAGCCCTCCTACGGCATGGCCGAGGCCACGCTGTTCGTCTCGACGATCGGGCCTCAGGCCCGCGCCGAGGCGACCTACCTCGACCGCGACGAACTGTCCCTGGGCAAGGCCGTGCGCGTCGGCGCCGACCATCCCAACGCGGTCGCCCAGGTGTCCTGCGGCCACGTCGCCCGCAGCCAGTGGGCGGTGATCGTGGACCCCGCCACGGATGCCGAGCTGCCCGACGGCCGGGTCGGCGAGATCTGGCTGCACGGCGACAACATCGGCCGCGGCTACTGGGGCCGGCGCTCCGAGACCGAGCTGACGTTCCAGAACAAGATCCAGACCCGCCAGCTCTACAACAGCCACGCCGAGGGTTGCGCCGAAGACGCGCTGTGGCTGCGCACCGGTGACCTCGGGGTGTACCTCGACGGCCAGCTCTACGTCACCGGCCGCGTCAAGGACCTCGTGATCGTCGACGGTCGCAATCACTACCCGCAGGACATCGAGGCGACCGTCGCCGCGGCGTCCTCGGCGGTGCGGACCGGGTTCGTCGCGGCGTTCTCGGTGCCCGGCGACGGCCGCGAAGAGGTCGTCATCGTCGCCGAACGCGCTCCCGGCGCCGGCCGCGCCGATGCCGGCCCCATCCAGGAGGCGATCCGCGCCGCGGTGTCGCGCAGTCACGCGCTGCCGCTGAAGGAGATCAAACTGGTTGCCGCCGGCGTGATTCCGCGCACGACGAGTGGGAAGCTGGCGCGCCGGGCCTGCCGGGCCGAGTACCTGGAAGGCAAACTGTAGCCGCTACAGTCCGTGTGTGACCGAATTCCACACCATCACCTTCGAGCAGACCGGTGCGATCGCGCGCATCACGCTGAACCGCCCCGACGCGGCGAACGGCATGAACGCCACCATGACTCGCGAACTGGCCGTCGCGGCGGCGCGCTGCGACACCGCCGCGACCAGGGTCGTCGTCCTCACCGGTGCCGGGCGGTTCTTCTGCGCCGGGGGTGATCTGAAGGACTTCGCGTCCGCGCCGAGCCGGGGGCGTCACCTCAAGGGCGTCGCCGACGACCTGCACCGCGCCGTCTCGACGCTGGCGCGTATGGACGCGGTCGTCATCACCGCGGTGAACGGCACCGCCGCGGGCGCCGGTTTCTCCCTGGCGGTCGCCGGCGATCTGGTGCTGGCCGCGGAGTCCGCGTCGTTCACGATGGCCTACACCCGCGTCGGCCTGAGCCCGGACGGCGGCGCGTCCTACCACCTGCCGCGCCTCATCGGCACGGCCAAGACCAAGCAGCTGATGCTGACCAACCGCACGCTCTCGGCGCAGGAGGCCTGGCAGTGGGGCCTCGTCGGCGAGGTGGTCGCCGACGATCAGCTGAAGGCACGGGCCGACGACCTCGCCGAGCAGATGGCAGCGACGTCGGCGGGATCCAACGGCGGGGTCAAGGCGTTGCTGTCGGACACGTTCGGCAACGGCCTGGAGCAGCAGATGGAGCTGGAGGGCCGGCTGATCGCCGCGCGCGCCGAATCCCCGGACGGGCGTGAGGGTGTCGACGCGTTCCTGTCGAAACGCAAGCCCGAGTTCGGGCCCCGCGCCTAGTAGGAGTGCTCTTCGGCCGGGAAGACGCCCGTGGCGACCTCCCGCGCGTATTCGGTGGCGGCGCGTCGCAGCTCGTCGCCGACCCCGCCGAAGCGCTTCACGAACTTGGCCGTCCGGCCGCTGGTCATGCCGGCCATGTCCTGCCACACGAGAACCTGCGCGTCGCAGTTCGGTCCGGCGCCGATGCCGACGGTGGGGATGGTCAACTTGCCGGTGATCTGGGTCGCCAGCTCGGCCGGCACCATCTCCATCACCACGGCGAAGGCGCCCGCCTCCTGCACCGCGATCGCGTCGTGGATGGTCTGCTCGGCGGCGTCGCCGCGGCCCTGGACCCGGAAACCGCCGAGACCGTTGACGCTCTGCGGGGTGAAGCCGATGTGCGCCATGACCGGGATGCCCGCCGAGGTGAGCGCGGCGATCTGATCGGTGATGCGCTCACCGCCTTCGATCTTCACCGCGTGCGCGCCGGTTTCCTTGAGCATCCGGGTGGCACTGGCCAGCGCCTGCTGCGGTCCGGCCTCGTAGCTGCCGAACGGCAGATCGGCCACGATCAGCGCATGCGGGGCGCCGCGGACGACACCGCGGACCAGCGGGATGAGTTCGTCGAGCGTGACCGGCACCGTGGTGTCGTAGCCGTACACGACGTTCGCGGCGGAGTCCCCGACGAGCAGCACCGGGATCTGCGCGTCGTCGAAGATCGCCGCCGTCGAGAAGTCGTACGCGGTCAGCATGGCCCACTTGTGGCCTTCGGCCTTCCACTTCTGCAGGTGGTGGGTGCGGACTTTCACCCGCGGCTTGGGGGCGGTAGTTGAACCGGAATCTGTGGCGACAGCACCGTACACGGACTGCTCAGACATCGTCGTCTCCCAAAGGGCGAGTCGTTGTGAATCCTCGAGGCCCGATTCGGGTCCCCGGGTTCGCTGACCCGTCCAGTCTGCCACTGTGTTACCTGAAGATGAACGCCGCGTTGAGTGGATTTGCTCACACCGGTGCCGCCCGGGCATACCATCGGCGACATGCAACGGCTCAGCGGACTCGACGCCAGCTTCCTGTACCTCGAAACCGCAGCCCAGCCACTGCATGTCTGCTCCATTCTGGAGCTCGACACGTCCACCATGCCGAGCGGATACACCTTCGACCGTCTGCGCGACGGGTTGGAGCTCCGGATCAAGGCCATGCCCGAATTCCGGGAGAAGATCGCCGACAGCCGGTTCAACCTCGATCACCCAGTGTGGGTGGAGGACAAGGACTTTGACGTAGACCGCCATCTGCACCGGATCGGGCTGCCGTCACCCGGCGGCCGCACCGAGCTTGCGGAGATCTGCGGCCACATCGCGTCGCTGCCGCTGGACCGGACACGGCCGCTGTGGGAGATGTGGGTGATCGAGAACGTCGCGGGCACCGACGCGCATGCCGGTGGCCGTATCGCGGTGATGACCAAGGTGCATCACTGCGCCGTCGACGGGGTCACCGGCGCGAACCTGATGTCGAAGCTGTGCACGACCGAGCCCGATGCGCCGCCGCCGGACCCGGTCGACGGGTCCGGCGGCGGCACCGAGCTGGAGATCGCGCTCAGCGGCGCGGTGCGCTTCGCGACCAGACCGTTGAAACTGGTGAACGTGGTGCCGAACACGGTGTCGACGGTCGTCGACACCGTCCGGCGGGCCCGCAACGGCCTGACGATGGCGCCGCCGTTCGCAGCGCCCAAAACCGCGTTCAACGCCAATGTGACCGCGCACCGCAACGTCGCGTTCGCCCAGCTGGACCTCGACGACATCAAGACGGTGAAGAACCACTACGGCGTCAAGGTCAACGACGTGGTGATGGCGCTCGTCTCCGGTGTGCTGCGCACCTTTCTGGGTAAGCGTGGCGAGCTGCCCGCGACCTCGCTGGTGGCGATGGTTCCGGTCTCGGTGCACGACAAATCCGACCGCCCGGGCCGCAACCAGGTGTCGGGGATGTTCTCCCGTCTGGAGACCAACATCGAGGACCCCGTCGAACGCCTGATGGCCATCGCTGAGGCGAATTCCGTTGCCAAACAGCATAGTTCGGCGATCGCTGCGACCCTGCTGCAGGACTGGACCCAGTTCGCCGCGCCAGCGGTGTTCGGCGCCGCGATGCGGGTGTACGCGAGCAGCAGGCTCAGCGGCGCCCGGCCGGTGCACAATCTGGTGATCTCCAACGTGCCCGGTCCGCAGGGCAGTCTGTACATGCTCGGGTGCGAGGTCATCGCGATGTATCCGCTCGGGCCGATCTTCCACGGCTCGGGCCTGAACATGACGGTGATGTCGCTGTCCGGCAACCTCGACGTCGGGATCGTGTCGTGCCCCGAGCTGCTGCCCGACCTGTGGGACATGGCGGACGCATTCGACGTCGCGCTCTGCGAACTGCTCGATTCCGTCGGGCGGGCCGCCCGGTAGCGCCCACCGCCACGCGCCGTGCCAGCGCCGACGCCCGGTCATGGCAGCATGTGGTGCCATGAAGCTCACGCCCGCGACCGCGCGATCCGGTCTCATGCTGACGCTGGCCGTGCTGCTGGCCGCCGGTTGCAGCCAGGTGGTGTCGGGTCAGGCGGAGATCGCGGTGCCGCGGCCAGGCACTCCCATCGAGTGGGGGCCGTGCGGTGCGGGACCGTCCGATCAGGTGCGCATCCCGCCCGGGGCCGAGTGCGGCATGCTGTCGGTGCCCGTCGACTGGGACAATCCCGACGACCCCGACGGTGACGTCGCGCAGATCGCGCTGCTCCGGATCAAGGCCGGCGGGGACAAGATCGGTTCGCTGATCGTCAACCCGGGCGGGCCGGGGAAGTCCGGTAAGGAATCGGCCGCCGTGATGGCCGCGACGCTGCCCGAAGAGGTGCGGCAGCGGTTCGATCTGGTGGGTTTCGACCCGCGCGGCGTCGCGGAATCCACACCGGCGGTGTGGTGCAACAGCGACGCCGACCACGACCGGCTGCGCGCCGACAACGTCGTCGAGTACACCCCCGAGGGGGTGGCGCACCTGGAGAAGCTCACCAAGGAGTTCGTGCAGCGCTGCGTGGACAAGATGGGCCTGGAATTCCTCGGCAACGTGGGAACCGAGAGCGTGGTCAAGGATCTCGACGCGCTGCGGGCCGCGCTCGGTGACGAGAAGCTGACCTTCCTGGGCTACTCGTACGGCACCCGCATCGGGGCCGGCTACGCCGAGGCCTACCCGCAGAACGTGCGCGCGATGGTCCTCGACGGCGCCATCGACCCCAACGCCGACCCGGTCGAGGCCGACGTCCGTCAGGCCGCGGCGTTCCAGCAGGCCTTCGACGACTACGCCACCGACTGCGCCATCGACCCCGACTGCCCGCTGGGCACCGACCCGGCCAAGGCCGTCGACGTGTACCGGTCCCTGGTGTGGCCGTTGGTCGACGAGCCGGCCGACACCACCGATCCGCGCGGGCTGAGCTACAACGACGCGGTCGTCGGCACCATCCTGCCGCTGTACTCGCCCGGGCTGTGGCGGCACCTGACCCAGGCGCTCGCCGAGATCGAAAAGGGCCGCGGCGACACGATGCTCGCGCTGGCCGACCTGTACATGGGCCGGGACGCACAGGGGCACTACAATAACGGCACCGATTCGCGGATCGCGGTCAACTGCGTCGACAAGCCTGCCATCACCGACCGCGCCACCCTGGTCGAACAGGACCGCCGGGTCCGTGAGGCCGCGCCGTTCATGGCCTACGGCGAGTTCACCGGGCTGGCCCCGATGGGCACCTGCGGGTTCTGGCCGATACCGCCGACGAGCACCCCGCACGAGATCGACGTCGACGGGCTGCCGCCCATCCTGGTGATCTCGACCACCAACGATCCGGCCACTCCGTACCAGGCCGGTGTCGATCTGGCCCGTCAACTCGACGGCACCCTGGTGACCTTCGAGGGCACCCAGCACACCGTTGCGCTGCAAGGCGACTCGTGCATCGACGAGATCACCACCCGCTACCTCGTCGACGTGACCGTGCCGCCGCCGGACACCCGGTGCTGAGCTGGTAACGGCCCGGTCACCGTTGCGTCCCAGGGGGAGACCGCTGCCCGGCTCCCGTGCAACGATGGCTGCCATGTTGCGCGCCGCCCGGTTGATCGCAGCGCTGGCCGTGACATCGGCGGCGCTGTGCCCGTCGGCAGCCGCCGCACCCGGAGATCCCGAACAGTCGTACTCCACTGCGCCGGTGTGGACTTCGTGCAGTCCCTGGGTCGCGGACACCTCCCGGATCCCCGCCGCGCAGTGCGGGACCGTCGCGGTGCCCGTCGACTACGCGAAACCCGATGGTGCGCAGGCGCAGTTGGCCGTCATCAAGGTCCCGGCGTCCGGGTCGCGCATCGGCGTGCTCGTCGTCAACCCCGGCGGGCCCGGCGCCTCGGCGGTCGACACCGCGGCGTCGATGGGGGCGGCGCTGGCCGGCAGTGAGATCGGCCGGCACTTCGACCTCGTCGGCATCGACCCGCGCGGCGTCGGGCATTCGACACCGGAACTGCGGTGCCGCACCGACGCCGAGTTCGATGCGTTCCGCGCCGAACCCATGGCCGATTACAGTCCCGCCGGCGTCGCCCACATCGAAGAGGTGCTGCGCACCTTCGCCACGCAGTGCCTGAACCGGATGGGCGCCGAGTTCCTCGCCACCGTCGGCACGGCGACCGCCGCGCGGGACATGGACGTGGTGCGCGACGCCCTCGGCGAGGACCGCATCAACTACCTCGGCTTCTCCTACGGCACCCAACTCGGATCGGTCTATGCCGCGCGGTACCCGGACCGGGTGCGGGCGATGGTCCTCGACGGCGCCGTGGACCCGAGCCTCGACCCGATCACCGAGAGCATGAACCAGATGGCCGGCTTCCAGAAGGCCTTCGACAGGTACGCCGCCGACTGCGCCGAGTCGGCGGGATGCCCGCTGGGCAACGACCCGGCACAGTTCGTGGCCCGCTTCCATCAACTGGTCGACCCGCTGGTGACCCGCCCGGCCGCGACGAGCGACCCGCGAGGGCTGACTTACCAGGACGCGATCACCGGCACCGTCAGCAGCCTGTACTCGCAGCGGTACTGGCCCTACCTGACCAGCGGCCTGCTGGGACTGCAGCGTGGCACCGATCCCGGCGACCTGTTGCTGCTCGCCGACGACTATCAGCAGCGGGACCGCAACGGGCACTACAAGAACCGGCAGGACGCGTTCAACGCGATCCGGTGCGTCGACGCGGTCTACCCGACCGACACCGCCACCTGGGTGGAGGCGGACCGGCGTTCCCGGGAGGTCGCGCCGTTCCTGTCCTACGGTGAGTTCACCGGGCATGCGCCGCGCGACATGTGCGCGATGTGGCCGGTGCCGCCGACACCGGTGGTCGGCGTCGCGGCGTCGCCCGGACCCGGCAAGGTCGTGGTGGTGTCGACGACCGGCGACCCGGCCACTCCGTACGAGGCCGGGGTGAATCTGGCGCGTCAGATGGATGCCCGGTTGATCACCTTCGAGGGCACCCAGCACACGGTGGTGTTCAACGGCGACGCCTGTGTCGACACCGCCACGGTCGATTTCCTGGTCAACTCCACGCCGCCGCCTGCCGGTTTGCGGTGCTAGCGGGCTCGTAACACAGAATTAACAGGCGGAACCTAGGCTTCGGGCATGGATCGGCAGAAGGAATTCGTGCTGCGCACGCTGGAGGAGCGTGACATCCGCTTCGTCCGGCTGTGGTTCACCGACGTGCTCGGATACCTCAAGTCGGTCGCGATCGCGCCCGCCGAACTCGAGGGCGCGTTCGAAGAGGGCATCGGTTTCGACGGGTCGTCCATCGAGGGCTTCGCCCGCGTCTCGGAGGCCGACATGGTGGCGCGTCCCGATCCGTCGACATTCCAGGTGCTGCCCTGGGCCGACAGCTCCGGCAAGCATCACTCCGCGAGGATGTTCTGCGACATCACCATGCCGGACGGCTCGCCGTCGTGGGCCGACTCGCGCCACGTGCTGCGCCGCCAGCTGTCCAAGGCCAGCGATCTCGGTTTCTCCTGCTATGTGCACCCCGAGATCGAGTTCTTCCTGCTGCAGCCCGGGCCGGATGACGGGACCCCGCCGACTCCGGCTGACAATGGCGGTTATTTCGACCAGGCCGTGCATGATTCGGCACCGAACTTCCGTCGTCACGCGATCGACGCGCTCGAGCAGATGGGGATCTCGGTCGAGTTCAGCCACCACGAAGGGGCGCCCGGCCAGCAGGAGATCGACCTGCGCTACGCCGACGCGCTGTCGATGGCCGACAACGTGATGACGTTCCGCTACCTCGTCAAGGAGGTCGCCCTCGGCGACGGTGTGCGGGCGTCGTTCATGCCCAAGCCGTTCGCCGAGCATCCCGGTTCGGCGATGCACACCCACATGAGCCTGTTCGAGGGTGAGACCAACGCGTTCCACAGCCCCGACGATCCGCTGCAGCTCTCCGACGTCGGGAAGTCGTTCATCGCAGGCATTCTCGAGCACGCCAACGAGATCAGCGCCGTCACCAACCAGTGGGTGAACTCCTACAAGCGGCTGGTGCACGGTGGTGAGGCGCCGACCGCGGCGTCGTGGGGTGCGGCCAACCGCTCGGCGCTGGTGCGCGTCCCGATGTACACCCCGCACAAGGTGTCGTCGCGACGGGTGGAGGTGCGCAGCCCCGACTCGGCCTGCAACCCGTACCTGACCTTCGCGGTGCTGCTGGCCGCCGGGCTGCGGGGCATCGAGAAGAACTACGTGCTGGGCCCGCAGGCCGAGGACAACGTGTGGAGCCTGACCCCCGAGGAACGCCGCGCGATGGGCTACAAGGAGCTGCCCGGCAGCCTCGGTGTCGCGCTGGGCGAGATGGAGAACTCCGAACTGGTCGCCGAGGCGCTCGGCGAGCACGTGTTCGACTTCTTTCTGCGCAACAAGCGCAGGGAGTGGGAGAACTACCGCAGTCACGTGACGCCGTACGAGCTGAAGACCTACCTGTCCCTTTGACAACGGTCGGGCCGCGCTACCTTGTTGGGCGTGGCCAAACCCGCGACACAGCGTCCCAAGCTGCCCGGCGTCGGGCGGCTCGGACTGGTGGAGCCGACGGCGCAGGCCGATCTGGACAGCCTGGGCTGGAACACCGACGCCCACGTCGAGCTGCTGTGGTCGCTGTCGCGCGCCCCCGACGCCGACACCGCGCTGAAGGCCATCGTCCGGCTCTCGGAGGCGCTCGGGCCGGGTTGGGCCGAACTCGACGCCGCGCTGCTGCAGGACCGGAGTCTGCGCGGCCGGTTGTTCGCGGTGCTCGGGTCCTCGCTGGCCCTCGGTGACCACCTGGCCGCCAACCCCGATTCGTGGCGTCTGTTGGCCGGCAAGGTCCGGTTGCCGTCGGCGCAGCAGCTGCGGGACATGTTCGCCGAGCGGGCCGACCAGGCCACGGGCGCCGCCGAACACGTCGAGGTGATCCGCAAAGCGGTCACCAAGCTGC
>NZ_LMVQ01000075.1 GCF_001545925.1 Mycobacterium sp. NAZ190054
CCAATGTGACGCAGGTGCTGGCCGACGACAGCATGGTGCTCAAGAACATCCTGCATGCCGCGCCGAACGCACTTGTCAACGGCTACAACATCTACAACCCGGACACCGGCGGTGTCTCAGCCGGCGCGGGCGGGGTCCCACCGCCGCCCGGCGCCAGGCCCGGCTCGGAGTACACCACGTTCTGCGGGGCGGGACCCAGATAGGCGTTGAACGGCAACGGAAGATAGTTGAAGTTCATCAGACGCAGTGCGGGCCCGAGGTACTCCGCGCACGCCTTGCCGGATTCTTCCGCGGTGACGTTCTCCACCGCGGCGATCGCCGAGCAGATCAGCGTGACCGGGTTGGCGAAGTTGTTCATCGCGAACGAGCCGCGCGGACCGCCGGTGTCCGGGTTGTAGATGTTGTAGCCGTTGACAAGTGCGTTCGGCGCGGCATGCAGGATGTTCTTGAGCACCATGCTGTCGTCGGCCAGCACCTGCGTCACATTGGCCAGCCGCTGCACCTGCTCCACGGTTTGGTCCCGCGAGCCCTCGATGAACCGACGCACCTCCCCGACGGCCTCCGACAACGTGGTGATCGCAGAATCGAGGTCGGAGCGGCTGCCGTCCACGACACTGGTGACGTCGGCCAGCCGGTCCTGGAACTGCACGATCTGAATGTTGCTGTCGCGCAACGCGGTGACGAACGTCTGGAGGTGGGTGATGACCTCGACGATGTCGCCGCTGCCCTCGCCGAGAATGCGCCCCACACCCGAGAGTTGGGTGATGGTCTCGCGCAGCTTGTCCCCGTTTCCGGCCATGGCGCCGGCGGTGGTGTCGATGAACCGCCCCAACGACGTTTCGGAGATGCCGCTGCGCGGTCCGAGTTCGGTGGCCAGGCGGGTGAGCTGTTCTTTGATCTCGTCCCACTCCACCGGCACCGCGGTGCGGTCCTGCCCGATCTCGGCACCGTCGGCCATCGTCGGCCCGCTGGTCTCCGGTGTCGCACCCCACGCCGGGGTCAACTGGACGTAGCGGGCCGACACCAGGTTGGGCGCCACGATGATCGCCTCGGCGTCCGCAGGGATCGGCACATCGTGGTCGATCGCCAAGGTCATCTTGGCACGGGTGCCCTGCGGCTCGATGGACTCGATGGTGCCCACCCGAACGCCGGCGACCCGCACCTCATCGCCCGCGTAGATCGCTGTGGCCGAACGGAAGTAGGCGACGACGGTGTAGGGGCTGAAAAAGTGTCGGTAGACGAGAAACCCCGAGCCTGCCACCGTCAGCACGACCAGTGCGGCCAGCAGTGATGCCCTCATCCACGGCGCAGTCTTCGCTGTGATGGTCATCGTGAGCCTCCGGGAATACCGTTGTAGGGCCACGGGAACTCAGCTCTCGGCCCGGCATTGTCCGGAGGTTGTCCGGCGTTCACGCCCCGCCGGAAGCCGAGTGCGTAGTCCAGGAACGGCTGGATCGCCGGCCCCGGCAGCAGATTCGACGCGAAACCGTTGTAGAAGA
Organism: Mycobacterium sp. NAZ190054; assembly: GCF_001545925.1. Classification (GTDB taxonomy): domain Bacteria; phylum Actinomycetota; class Actinomycetes; order Mycobacteriales; family Mycobacteriaceae; genus Mycobacterium. The sequence continues at coordinate 1,500 of NZ_LMVQ01000075.1, forward strand.
AGCCGTTGTTCACGGCCTCGCCCTGCGTGACCTGATACTTGGCCAGCCCCTCTAACGAGGCGGTGATGTTGTCACGGTTGCGTTCGAGCATCTCGGAGACCGTGTTGAGTTTCTCCAGCGTGGGTGCGAGTTCCTGCTCGTTGTCGGCGACCATCCCGGAAAGTTGCCGCGCCACGGCGGTGGTGCTCGCGAGCAGGTTGACGATCGCGTACCGGCGTTCCTGCAGCACGGCCAGCAGGTCGTTGGCGTTGAGCAGCAACGAGTTGACCTGGGCGCTGCGTTCGGAGAGCACACCGGTGACGTCGGACGCCGCGTCAAGCAGAGCGCTGAGCGACTCGTTGCGACTGTTCAGCGACTTCGACAGACGGCTCACCCCGTCGAAGGTCGGCCCCAGTTGCGGGGCGATGCGTTCGATGGTGTCGGACAGCGTGTCCAGTGACTGGTTGATCGCGGCTGTGTCGGTGGCCGCGGTGTTCGAGGTGAACTCACCCACCGCGTCGGTCAGCGAGTACGGCGAGCCGGTGCGGGTCAGGGGTATGACGCCCATCGAGCCGAGGCTCTCACTTCCCGACGGTTCGAGTACCAGTACCCGTTCGCCCAGCACGGTCGCGATACCGATGCCGGCGGTGGTGTCGGTGCCCATGCGCACCGTGCCGTCGACGGAGAAGGTGACCAGGGCCGTGCCGCGGGCGAGTTCGACATCGGAGACCGAACCCACGGTCACTCCGGAGACCTTCACGTCGTTGCCGGCCGTCAGGCCGCCGGCCTCGGCGAACACCGCCTGGTAGCGCACCGACGTCGCCATCGCCCAGAGCTGCTGGGGCTGCAGACCCACGACGATGACGAGCGCGATGAGCACGACGCCGAGGAAACCGGCTCGGACGAGGGAAGAGCCACGGTATTTCTGCATCAGGGTTCACCGCACCTTCCGGTGTTCTGAATGACCCACGGGAAGTGCGCGGTGCGGCCCTGCAGGTCGGTGACCCGGATCGACACCCCGCAGATGTAAAGGTTCAACCAGCTTCCGTACGAACCCAGCCGCACCAACTTACGGTAGTTCTGCGGCGTCTTCTGCAACGCGAGATCCAAGCGGGCCAAGTCGGTTTCGTTCGACAAAAGTGGCGCGAGGCGGTTCAGCTCATCGACCGTGCCGGCCAGCGGCGGCCGCGCCTCGGTCAACAGCCCCGCCAGTGACGCGGTGCCGTCGTCCAGCGCGGTGATGGCTTCGCCGATCGGATCGCGGTCCTGCGCCAGCCCCGTGGCCAGCTGTTCGAGTTGATCGATGGCTGCCGAGAAGTTCTCGCCGTCCTCGGCGACGGTGGTGATGGTGTCGTTGAGGGTGTCGATCAGCCGTTCCACGGTCTGGCCGTTGTCGGCCAGCGCGTTGGTGAACGACGACGTCCGGCTGAACAACGACTCCAAATTTCCGCCCTGACCCTGCAGGATCTGGATCAGGGAGCCGGTCAGACCGTTGACGTCGTCCGGATTCAACCCCTGGATGACGGGTTTGAGGCCCCCGAGCAGGAGGTCGAGGTTCAGTGCCGGCTCGGTGCGCTGCACACCGATCCGGGAACCGGGCGGCTGGATCTTCGCCGAGCCGGGTTGGTCGAGGAGCTCGAGGTAGCGATCGCCGACCAGGTTCAGGTAGCGCACCGCCACTTTGGTGCTCTCGGTGAGCCTGACGTTGTCGTCGGCGTCGAAGTCCACCACCACGGTGCCGTCGTCCTGCAGTGCGACCGCTCGTACCGTCCCGATCCGGATTCCGGCTGCCCGCACCGAATCTCCGCGCTCCAGACTGGAGGAGTCGGTGAACACGGCCGAGTACCTGTTCGCCGATCCTGACCGGTACTCACCGAAGATCACGAAGAGCCCGACGGTCAGCAGCACCATCGTCGATCCGAACGCCGCGAACTTCGTCGCAGCCCTGCCCACGCTCGTCATCCCGGGTGTCCGATCTGTGCGCTGTTGCGCGGCGGCCCGTCGATCGGTCCGAACAACATCTGCTTGAGTCCGTCGGAATTCAGCACGATGCCCTGATTCCCGTATTGGGCCGGATTGGCGTTGACATCGGTGATCACGAACGGCGGGTGCTTCTGGAAGCCGACCTTCGGCAGATCCGTGCACTGCGGGCCACCCTTGGCCGCCACCTTCGGCAGGTTCTGCGGGTAGCGGTAGCGCTCCTGTCCGAGCACGATGGTCTGCAGCAGCAGGCCGCCGGGCACCGGCGTACCGGGCGCCTTGGCCAGCTGCACGGCGCCGCCCAGGCCACAGTTGAGGGCCTGGTGGTATTCGTTGAGCAGGTCGGTGGTGGGAACGAGCAGATCCATCACGCCGGTGATTGCCTGGCGATTGCCGCCCACCACCTCGTTACCGGTGTCGGACAGCCCGATGACACTGACCAGCAGTGTGTCGAGGTTGTGCTGTTCGTCGACGATGGTCTGGCTGACGGTGGTGGCGGCTTCGATGGTGTCGACCAGTTCCGGTGCCACGTCGGCGTACGTGCCGATGACCGCGGGGGCGACCGAGAGCTCGTGTTCCATGGCGGGCAGGCTCGGCTCGATCTTGGCCAGGAACGCGTCGAAGTCGACCATCGCCTGCCCGATCTGATCGCCGCGCCCGTCCACGGCGGTCGCCAGCGCACCCAGGGTCTGATTCAGTTTGGCCGGCTCGATCTTCGCCAGCACCGAGGACAGCTGCTCGAACACCGTGTTGATCTCCACGGTGACGTGATCGGCGTTGAGTATCTGACCGGCCCGCAGCGGCTGCACCGAGGGGTCGGCCGGCGGCACCAGTTCGACGTACTTGGATCCGAACACCGTCGACGAGGCGATGTCGACCCGGACATCGGAAGGGATGAGGTCCAGGTATGACGGGTCCATCGCCAAGTGGATCGCCGCCCGGCCGTCCGGGAGCGTCTCGATGGACTGCACCGAACCCACCTGCGCACCATGCAATTTCACTTTGGCGTCGGCGTTCATCACCAGGCCGGCCCGGTGCGACAGCACGGTGACGGGAATCGTGCTGGTGAAGCTGCCGCGGAACAGGCCCACCGCGACGGCGATCACCGCTGCCACCGCCAGCACGGTCGCGAGACCGATCAAGGGCCGTCTGGACCGTTGGTTCACTGCCATCAGTCGCCCCCGCTAACCCGACAGGTTGAAGTTGCCGTTGGCGCCGTAGACCGCCAGTGACACCAGAAGCGTCACCGAGATCACGACGATCAGCGATGTCCGCACGGCGTTGCCGACGGCGACGCCCACACCCGACGGGCCGCCACCGGCGAAGTAGCCGAAGTAGGTGTGCACCAACAGGACCGCCATCGCCATCAGGACCGCCTGGAGGAAGGACCACAGCAGATCCTTCGGGTTGAGGAAAGTGGTGAAGTAGTGGTTGTACAAACCAGCCGACTGCCCGAACAGCACCACGGTGGTCAGCTTGCTCGCGGCGAACGACAGGATCACCGCGATCGAGTACAACGGGGTGATCGCGATCATGCCGGCGATGATGCGGGTGCTCACCAGGTACTCGACGGGACGGATCCCCATCGTTTCCAGCGCGTCGATCTCCTCGTTGATACGCATGGCGCCCAGTTGGGCGGTGACGCCGGCACCGAAGGTCGCGGCCAGTCCGATGCCGGCCACCACGGGCGCCGAGATCCTGACGTTGATGAAGGCGGCGAGGAAGCCGGTCAGCGCTTCGATGCCGATGTCGCCGAGGGAGCTGTATCCCTGCACCGCCAGGGTGCCGCCGGCAGCCAGGGTCAGGAATCCGACGATGACGACCGTTCCGCCGATCATCGCCAGAGTCCCTGCGCCCATGCTGATCTCGGCGACGAGGCGCACGATCTCCCGTCGGTAGTGCACGGCCGCGTGCGGGACCCCGGCCAGGGCCCGCCCGTAGAACGAGGTGTGGTCGCCGATCCGTCCCAGGGTGTCGACCGGCCGGCCGACCTGGCGGGCCAGTCGCGGGTGCAGTGCGCGTATCGCCGTCATAGCCGCTCCCTAACCCGCCGTCATCTGGATGCCGATCGCCGTGACGACGACGTTGACGACGAACAGAGCCATGAAGGCGTACACCACCGTCTCGTTGACCGCGTTGCCCACCGCTTTCGCGCCGCCGCCGCTGATGCTCAGCCCCCGGTAACACGCCACGAGGCCGGCGATCAGGCCGAACAGCGCCGCTTTGACACAGGAGATGATCACCTCGGGCACCCCGGTGAGCAGTGTGATACCCGCGGCGAAGGCACCCGGGTTGACGCCCTGGATGAAGATCGAGAAGACGTAGCCGCCAAGGATTCCGATGATCACGACGAGGCTGTTGAGCAGCAGGGCCACCAGACCCGAGGCCAGCATGCGGGGAGTGACCAGTCGCTGCACCGGGTTGATGCCCAACACCTCCAGCGCGTCGATCTCCTCGCGGATGGTTCGTGAGCCGAGGTCGGCGCACATCGCTGTCGCCCCCGCCCCGGCGACGATGAGCACCGTGACCATCGGGCCGACCTGGGTGACGGCACCGAACGCGGCGCCGGCCCCGGACAGGTCGGCTGCTCCGAGTTCTCGCAACAGGATGTTCAGAGTGAAGCTGACCAGGACCGTGAACGGGATCGCGACGAGCAGCGTCGGCATCAGAGACACCCGAGCCACGAACCATGCTTGCAGCAGGAACTCGCCGCCCTGGAACGGGCGCCGAAACAGGAACTTCACCGCGTCGGCGGACATCGACAGCAACCCTCCGACGCCCTGCATCGGACCCGATACACCGGCGCCCAACGCTGGTAGTCCGAGAGACCAGCGGTCCGCGGCCTTGTTCACCATGTGCCGCCGAACCCTTCTTCGAAGCCTGACTGACACCGCCACAGCGGCGACACACACGGTGACAGTTGGTGATGACCTGGGACACACCCCGTCCCATCCACCGGGAAGCGCCGCGCGGACCGCTGCGATCACACGTGAACTTGGACAGCCCGGTGCCACACTCGACACCGAACGGATCGAACGGACAGGAGTTGCGTCATGCCCACTACCCCGGCAGGGTCGTCGTCTCACCTCGTGCGGTACGCCGATCGACGGGTGCTCGTCACCGGCGGTGGTTCGGGAATCGGACAGGCCTGCGTGCTGCGCATCCTCGCCGAGGGCGGCACGGTGGTGGCCGCCGACATCAGCGCCGACGGGCTCGCCGACACCGTGCAGAAGGCAGGTGAGCCCGAGGGCCGGTTGTCCACGGTCGTGATGGACGTCGGTGACGAGGGGTCGGTGTCCGACGGGGTGGCCGAAGCGCTCACGACGTTGGGCGGCCTGGACACGCTCGTCAACGCCGCCGGGATCCTGCGTTCGTCGCACCTCGCGCAGACCACGCTGGCCGACTTCGAACAGGTCCTGCGTATCAACCTGATCGGGACGTTCCTGGTGACCAGGGAGTCGATCGCGGCGCTGCACAAGGGAAGCGGTCCCGCGGTGGTCAACTTCAGCTCCACCTCTGCGCATTTCGCCCACCCCTACATGGCCGCCTATGCCGCGTCCAAGGGTGGGGTGCTGTCGATGACACACGCGTGGGCGCTCGAGTTCGCCAAGGCCGGTATCCGGTTCAATTGTGTTCAGCCGGGCTCGATCTCGTCCGGGATGACCGATGGCACCGGCGCTTCACGACAGAGCGTCGGGCCCGGCCTTCCCGAGGACGCCGACTTCACGTTGTTCGGCAAGGTCGCACCGATGCTGCCCCTGGACGGTGGCGCGATCTTCGCGGCACCGGATGCGGTGGCCGGCGTGGTGGCGATGCTGGGCAGCAACGACGCGTACTTCATCACCGGCACCGAGGTCAGGATCGACGGCGGGTCCCACATGTAGTCGCAGTCGCCGCACGGATCGTCCAACTACGGAGATGCAACCATGAGAATCGGTCAATTCGGTGGAGCCGCGATGCTGGTCGCCGCGTCGATCGCGACGGCCGTGCCGGCCCACGCCGCGCCGTTCTTCGCGAACTACTCGCTGAACATCCAGGGCCGCTATGACTTTCACACCTGGACCTGGGCGGTGACCTACTGCATCCCGGCTGCTCCCGACTGCGCACACATCAAGGCGACACCGATGCCGATCGCGAAGGCCTTCGAGTACAGCGGGGATGCCCGCCTCGCCGACGGCAGATACACGCTGACGGTGGACGTTCCCGACGGCCTCCGTTGCGGGAACGTGTATTACGGTCCCATCATCCCCACCCGTGATGTCTACGACTGGGACGCGGCCACCCTGCAGGGCACGTTGACGTCCTCGTTCGCCACGGGGTGCGACGGCGCGCCGGGCGGGGCGTTCACCTACCCGTTCACGCTGGTCCGCCTCTAGTCTCGCCCGGCGATTCCCGCCACGCTCCTCAGCGCCGCGCCTGCCCCCGACAGGCGCCCTACACCGTCTCGGGAAGCGTTGCGCCGGTGACCAACTCGGCGTACTGGCGCATGAGTCTCAGCGCAGTCGCCCGGCTCACCTCGGGGTCCCGGGCGACGATGCGGTATCCGAAATAGTCCTCCATGGACATCAGCGTCATGGCGATGTCACCGGCGGGATACCTCAGGTCGAACCACCCGGACTCCGCGCCGGCGCCCAACAGGTCGGCGTAGAGGCCGACCTGACGGTGGTAGATGCCCTGCACGTCGCCGCGCCGGTCGAGTTCGAAGCCGGCGGCCAGCACGGCCCGCCAGATGGCCCGCCACTCCGCGTCCTCGGGCCCGGTCGGCAGACCGGCGGCGATGGTCAGCGCCAGTTGCGCGGGCGGATCCCCGGCCTCGGCGCCGAGTCGCAGCCGCTCGTCATAGAAGCGGACGTCCGAGCGCAGCGCCAGCTCCGACAACAGCTCCGACATGTCCTTGAAGTAGTAGCGGATCGCGTTGGTCGTCAGCCCGAGCTCGGCGGCCACGTCGGCGAGCTTGAGGGTGGCCAGGTCGTGGCGCTCGATGAGCGCGATCGCGGCATCCATGATGTCGCCCCGCCGTTCCACCTGCCGACTCGGCCGCGCCATGCCGTGTCACCTCCCTCTGCTGGGTGTCGATCCAACTTATTCTGCCGTTCCGCTTGCGCCCCGGACCGTACGGGCGCATAGTTCTTTTCCACTTAGGAAAAAAACTACCAGGGAACGAGCGGAACCAGTGCGTGCCAGAGACCTCGACGTGGTGATCGGGGAGCATCCCACCGGACCGGCCAACGCGATCACCGACGTCGCCGGCGTGCGGGTCGGGCACACCACCCTCGACGCCGACGGCCCCCCGGCCGTCCACACCGGCGTCACCGTCGTCGTCCCGCACGACGACATCTGGACCGAACCGGTGTTCGCCGGCTCGCACCGCCTCAACGGCAGCGGTGAACTGACCGGCCTGGAATGGATCCGCGAGTCGGGCGAGCTCACCACCGCGATCGGGCTCACCAACACCCACAGCGTCGGCGTGGTCCGCGACGAGCTGGTGGCGGCACAGGTCCGGGCCCGCGGGGACGGCCTGTACTGGTCGCTGCCCGTCGTCGGCGAGACCTACGACGGCCTGCTCAACGACATCAACGGCTTCCACGTGCGGCCGGAGCATGTGCGGGCCGCGCTGGACCACGCCTCGGACGCACCGCCGGCCGAGGGCAACGTCGGAGGCGGCACCGGCATGATCTGCCACGGCTTCAAAGGCGGAATCGGCACCTCGTCGCGCGTCACCGAGACAGCGGGTGGCCCGTACACGGTCGGCGTGCTCGTCCAGGCCAATCATGGCCGCCGGGAACGGCTCCGGATCAACGGCGTACCCGTCGGCGAACTCATCGGGCCGTCGCAGGTGCCACTGCCCGACCTGCCCGCGCGGTACGAACCCGGTTCGGGCTCCATCATCGTCATCGTCGCCACCGACGCGCCGCTGCTCCCCCATCAGTGCACCCGGCTGGCCCAGCGGGCGGCACTCGCGGTGAGTCGACTCGGGGGAACCGGCGAACAGTACAGCGGCGACCTGATGTTGGCGTTCTCCACCGGCAATCGCGGCATCCCGCCGTACGCATGGGACGAGGACCCCGCCGCCTCCCGGCCCGAAGTGGCGGTCCGGATGGTCGCCCCCCAGTTGATGACCCGGTTGTTCGATCTGACGATCGAGGCCACCGAGGAGGCCATCGTCAACGCGATGGTCGCCGCCACCACGATGACCGGGCGCAACGGCTTCACCGCGCACGCGCTCGATCACGACCTGCTGCAGCACGCGTTGCGTACCAATACCCTTTCACCCCAGGAGATCTCGTGACCACTGCACCCACCAGAAGCGAGGGACGGCGCCTGACCGGACACCTCGGCCCCGTCGGCATCGTGTTCATGGTCGTCGCGGCGGCCGCCCCGCTCACCGTGATCGGCGGCAACATGCCGCTGGCGATGGGGCTCGGCAACGGCGCGGGCGCCCCGATGGGGTTCGTGATCGCCGCGTTGGTGCTGCTGGTGTTCAGCGTCGGTTTCGTGACGATGACGCCGTATGTGCCCGAGGCCGGCGCGTTCTTCTCGTATGTGACGGTCGGTCTGGGTGAACGGATGGGTAAGGGCATCGCGGTCGTCGCGCTGATCGCCTACACCGCGATCCAGGTCGGGATCTACGGCTACATCGGCTGGGCCATCGGTGACACCGTGATGTACTACGACGGCCCCGTGATCCCGTGGCCGGTCTACTCGTTCGCCGTGCTGGCGATCGTCGCGGTGCTCGGCTACCGCCACATCGAGCTCAGCGCCAAGGTGCTCGGGGTGGCGCTGGCCCTGGAGATCGGCGTCGTCGTGGTGCTGGACGCCGTGATCGTCGCCAACCCCGGCCCGGCCGGCGTCACCTTGGCCTCCTTCGATCCGGCCGTGTTCACCAGCGGCACCATCGGCATCGCGATCCTGTTCGCACTCACCGGGTTCATCGGGTTCGAGTCCACGGCGGTGTTCCGCGACGAGGCCCGTGACCCGGAGCGCACCATCCCGCGCGCCACCTATGCCGCGGTCATCCTCATCGGCGCCTTCTACGCCATCACGGTGTGGGCGTTCGTCGTCGCCATCGGTCCCGATCAGGTCGGCGCGGTGGCGCAGCGGACCCTCGACGGAGAAGGCAACATGCTGCTGGACACCACCGGCGACATGTTGGGTGCGGTCGGCCGCGACATTGTGAACGTGTTGTTGCTGACCAGTCTGTTCGCGTGCGTGTTGTCGTTCCACAACGTGATCGCGCGCTATCAATTCGTGCTGGCCGGCAAGGGCCTGCTGCCGGCGCGGCTGGCGAAGGTGCACGACAGCCACAAGTCGCCGGCGTTCTCGTCGGTGGTGCAGACGGTCACCGCCGCGGTCATCATCGCGGTGCTGGCGGTCCTCGGAATCGACCCACTGGTCGGGGTTTTCGGCTCGATGGCCGGTGTCGCGACGGTGGGCATGGTGACGCTGATGCTCACCACGTCGATCGCCGTGCTGGTCTTCTTCGTACGCCGGCGCGACGGTGTGTCGGGTGGGCTCTGGACGACGCGGATCGCTCCGGCGCTGGCGGTGGCCGGCCTGCTCGCCAGCCTGTGGCTGGTGTTGTCGAACTTCACGTTGGTCACCGGCGGCAGCACGACGCTGAGCACCATCTTGGCCGCGATCCCGTTCGTGGGACTGGTCGTCGGGTTCCTGGCCTGGCGACCTTCGCGGTCGCTGTCCTCGACGCCCACGATCTGATCAGCTGCCGGTCAGGCTGTCGGGCTCGATACGCTGCCGCGCATCGAGCACCATCAGCGCCACCGCCAGCGAGGTCATCGATTCGGCGTCGTCGAGGTCGACGCCCAGCGCATGTTCGATGGCCGCCAACCGTTTGTAGAGGGCGGGTCTGCTCATGTGCAGCCGCGCGGCCAGCGCCGCTTTGTTACCCGCCAGGCCGAGATATTCGCGGAGCACGTGGACATCGGCGGCCGCGCCGGAATCCAGCAGGGGTTTGAGTTCGGTCTCGGCGAACCGCTGGACGCGCGGATCGTCGCGCAGCAACGTCATCAGCCCGCGCAACCGGACGTCGGACGCCCGGAAGTACGGTCGCGCGCTGTCCCGCATCGCCAGCGCCACCTCCGCGACGTGCCCCGCTTCCGCCAGACCGCGGATGGCGTCGGTGACGTCGGCTTCCGGTGTGCCCACGGCGCACACCGAACGCGTCACCCCGTCGACGCGGCGCAGATCGTTGCGCAACCGTTCACCGACGTCGGCCAGAGCCCGGTCTGGCCCGCCGCGCGTGGTGTTCACCGCGAGCAACGCCGCGATCTCCCCGTCGCGGCGGCCGGCGAACACGCCGGTGTGGCCCGCACCGTTGACGGTGTGGGCCACGGCATCGAGCAAGGAGATGTTGCGTCGTTGCGCCACAAGCGGATCGGTCGCCGTCCCGGTCCGCTCGACGCGCACGACCACCGGGAAGTAGCGCGTCGCCTTCCGCAGCCCGAGCGCGTGCGCGCGGGCGGCGGCTTCCCGTTCGTCTGCCACCCGGCCCTGCAGGACGTCGTCGATCAAGCCGCTCTGCGCCTGCTGGTGAAGACCGGTGTTGTTCCTTTCGACCATACGGTTGAGGGCCAGCGCGGCCGACGCCCGCTCGAGCACCATCGTCACCCGCGGCCTGCTGCCCGCGGCGAGGGGCACGATCAGCCGGCCCCACTCTTCGCCGCGTGGCCCGACCGCGGTGAGCGCCCACTGCTCGGGGCCGCCGTCCGGTGTCCGGCTGCGCCGTGACCGGTTCTCCCAATCGTCAAGCAGCGTGGCGGTTCTGGCGCCTCGGGCCGACACGGCGATCGCCTGATGAGCGAGATCCTCCAGCACGACCGGCAGGTCGAGAATGCGTGCGGCCGCGTCGACGATCGCGGCCACGGAGGCGCGCTTCATACTGAGTTCGGTGAACGCCTCGTGTACCCGCCGGTCGAAGGCGACTTCCTCATACTGCTCGGCCACGATGCGGCGGTGCACGATCTCGGTCACGTCGACGAACCGGATCTGCCGGTGCAGCACGACGAGCGTGAGATCGAGTTTCTTCGCCAGGGTCGTCAGCGACCCGGGAAACGGCGTCGACGTGGCCCCCAGCTCGACGACGACTCCGAGGGCACCGGCGTCCGCGAGGCCCTGCAGATAGCGGCGCGGGGTGCGCCCCAGCCCGGCGCCGGTGGTCAGTACGAGCTCACCGCCCTGCAGCAGCGTCGACAGGTCGGCCACCCCGCCGACGTGCAGCCACCGCACCGGGTCCGACCAGCGGCACGCACTGAGGATTTCCGGGGAACCGCGCTGTACGACCGGCAGCTCGACCACTTCGCCCACCGTGACCGCCATTTACACAGTGTAATCCCCGTGCGCGATCTCGTTACGAACTGCAACGTCTTCTCGGCGTCGGCCGCCACCACACTGGAGGCAACCGCCTGTACACGCCCGGCAGACCGCGCACCGGAGAAGGAGCCATTCATGACGACGACCATTTCGCATTGGGTTGATAATGAGGTGTTTGTCGGTGGGGGTGGCGCGACGGCGCCGGTGACCAATCCGGCCACCGGTGTGGTGACCGGTCAGGTCGCGTTGGCCTCGGTGGCTGACGCGCAGACGGTGATCGCGGCCGCCGCCGCGGCGTTCCCGGCCTGGCGGGACACCTCACTGTCCAAGCGCACCCAGGTGCTGTTCCGGTTCCGCGAACTACTCAACGACCGCAAGGGCGAGCTGG
>NZ_LMVQ01000076.1 GCF_001545925.1 Mycobacterium sp. NAZ190054
CGCCGCCCGCGCGCGCGCCCGCGCGGCGCGGTTGCGCAGGCAGGCGCTCGCCGCGGACACCGAGACCGAGCACGAACCCGGTGATCTGGACGAGGCCGTCGGGGCCGATCCCGCCGACATCGGCGCCGGAACCGACAGCGATGCGGTGGCCGAGGACGCCGATGCGGTGGCCGAGGATGCCGATGCCGATGCCGATGGTGCCGCGACCGTCTCGCGGCAGCGTCGCATTCCGCGCCCCGGTTGGAAGGCCGTCGTAGCCGGGCTCGTGGTGCTGTGCACGGTGGCCTTGCTGGGTGCCAGCGGATACATGATCTGGACCCACCGTGAGGCCGACAAGCTGCGCCAACAGAACGCGGAGTACGCCGCCGCGGCCCGGCAGAGCGTCGTGACGCTGATGTCGTTGGATTTCAACAACGCCGAGGCCGACGTCCAGCGGATCATCGACAACTCGACCGGTCAGTTCAAGTCCGATTTCGAGATGCAGGCCGCGGACTTCGTCCAGGTCGCCCAGGATTCCAAGGTCGTCACCGAGGTGAACGTCAACTCCACCGCCGTGGAGTCGATGTCCGACGACTCCGCACAGGTGCTCGTCGCGGCGTCGTCACGGGTCACCAACTCTGCCGGCGCCAATCAGGAGCCGCGTACCTGGCGGCTCAGCGTGAGCCTGGAGCGTGAGGGCGGACAGATCAAGATGTCGAAAGTCGAGTTCGTGCCGTGAGCGACGAGAAACCCACCGAAAACGGCGCCGAGGTCGAGATCGTCGAACCCCGCGAGGTCGACGAGGTCGACGAGGGCGACGAGGTCGATCTCGATGAGGTCGAGCACCAGCCCGACGGCGAGGCCGCCGCGGATACGGCCGGCAAGGCCCCGCGTCGCTCGATGCGGGGCCCGGTAACCGCGGCACTGCTGGCCGTCGCGTTGCTCGCCTCGGCGGGTATGGCCGGCTGGTTGTACCTCAACGATTACCGGCCTGATCAGCAGACCGATCCCGCGGCCGCGCAGGTGGCTCTCGATGCCGCCAAGACCGGGACCGTCGCGCTGCTGTCCTATTCGCCGGAGTCTCTCGACCAGGACTTCGCGAACGCCAAGTCGAAGCTGACCGGTGACTTCCTGTCGTACTACACGCAATTCACCGAGCAGATCGTCACACCCGCGGCGAAGGAGAAGTCGGTCAAGACCGCTGCATCGGTGGTCCGGGCCGCGGTGTCGGAGATCGAGCCGGCGGCCGCCGAGGTGCTGGTGTTCATCAACCAGACCACTACCAGCAAGGAGAACCCGGACGGGGCGTTCGCCGCGAGCAGCGTGAGGGTGGGTCTGAAGAAGATCGACGGCAACTGGCTGATCGAGTCGTTCGACCCGGTCTGACCGGTATAGCCTCGGACGCCGTGACCGTGACGGCGATCCTGCCAGTACCCGCACAGTGGGCACGGCACCGCGACGCCGTGTTCACGCCGGTGTCCGGTGTGCCCCCGCTGGTGCTGATCGTCCGTGCGCTGGCACGTGTCGGTGACGTGGTGGTCGCGGTGGCCGGTCCATTGGCCGGGGACGTCCGCGAGATGCTGTGCGAACATCCTGTCGCCGCGGTCCGCGTGGTGGCTGTGGAGCCGCCCGGTACCCGGACGCAGTGCATCGCCGCCGGGTTGGCCGACGTGGCCTCCGGTCCGGTGCTGCTGCACGACCTGGGGTGGCCGCTGATCGCCGACGTGACCGTCGATGCCGTGGTGTCGGCGTTGCGCGGCGGGGCCGCGGCGACACTGCCGATCCGTCCGGTGACGGACAGCGTCAAAGCCGTCGACGCCCGCGGCGCGGTGACCGCGACGCTGGACCGTGCCCAGTTGCGCACCGTGCAATACCCGCGCGGCTTCGACGCGACGGTGCTGGACGGGTTGCTCGGCGACGACGCCGACGATTCATTCGACGAACTGTCGGCGGCGCTGGCGGCGGGGACGACTCTGACCCTCGTCGACGGTGACACCGAGACCACGAGATTCGACCTGCCCGCCGAGGCCGCGTTGCTCGCTGCGCTCATCGAGGGCCGGCAGGACCCCCTGCATTGACCAGAAGGTGTTGGGCCACAGCGACGTCCCGCGCGTAGGTGACCTTCAGGTTGTCGGCGCGGCCGGGGAAGGTCCGGACCTCGACCGCTGTGTAGCGCTCGACAGTCGACGACGTGTCGGTGCCTTCGAAGCCGTCGCGCTCGGCGCTGCGGTAGGCGTGCAACAGATCGCGCGCACGGAACGCCTGCGGGGTCTGCACCCGGACCAGCGGCGGGGCCTGCGCCACCCAGTGCAGGCCGCCGGCATCCGCCCTGACCAGATCCCGGATGGGCAGCGCGGGCAGGGCGCCGCCGAATCGCCGGGCCAGTGCGACCGCCTCGACGAACATGTCGGCTCCGGCGAGAGGCCGCGCGGCGTCGTGTATGGCGACGACGTCCACGGTGCCGGATTCGATGTCGTCGGCCAGGTACCGCATCACGTTGGTCTCCGACGCGTGCCTGGTGTCCCCGCCTTCCACGAATTCGACTGGGAGATCCCCGATTTCGCGCCGAAGCGTGTCACGAGCCAGTGCGAGCTCACCTTGGCGGTACACCAGGACGGTGCGGGCGATGTCGGGTAACCGGCCCAGTGTGTCCAGCGACCACGCCAGCATGCTGCGGCCGGCCAGCGGCAGGTAGGCCTTGTTGCCGTCGGCGCCGACGCGGGTGCCCAGGCCCGCGGCCAACACCACACCGACCGCGTCCATGGCCGAACCTTATCGCGGCGGGATTGCGGACACACCGACCGTGTCCGCGCGGCTACGCTCTGCCCGACGCCTGAGAGGGGGATCGCCGTGAGCGAGCATGCGCAGGGATCGACCGGCCTGCACCGGATCCGCCGGATGACAGGTCGCGACCCGCACGAACCCGGACGGGCCGCCACCCCGCTGGAATTGCTGTTCGACCTGACGTTCGTGATCGCCTTCGGCATCGCGGCCTCGGAGTTCGCTCACCTGCTCGCCGATGGGCACATCGCCGCCGGGCTCGCCGGTTTCTTCTTCGCGATGTTCGCCGTGTGCTGGGCATGGATCAACTTCAGCTGGTTCGCGTCGGCCTATGACACCGACGACTGGGTGTACCGGCTGACGACGATGCTGCAGATGGTGGGCGTCATCACGCTCGGACTCGGGCTGCCCCAGATGTACGCGTCGATCGAACACGGAGGCCACGTCGACAACGCCGTGGTCGTCGCCGGGTACGTGGTGATGCGGGTCGCGATGGTGGCCCAGTGGCTCCGCGCCGCCCGACAGGATCCGCTGCGGCGCAAGGCCTGCCTGACCTACGCGGGGTGGATCACGATCGCCCAGATCGGCTGGGTGGTGGCCATCGTCGTCCACACCTCGGTGCCGGTGACCGCGGTGATCGTGGTGCTCCTGGTCCTGGTCGAGGTGATCGGGCCGGTGGTGGCCGAGGGGCGGCAGGGCGGAACGCCCTGGCACGCCCACCACATCGTCGAACGGTACGGACTGTTCACGATCATTGCGCTCGGGGAAGGTGTGGTCGGCACGGTCGCCTCACTGAGCGCGGTGGTGGGGGAGCAGGGGTGGTCCGTCGAGGCGGTGTTCGTCGCCGTCGCCGGCACCGGACTGACCTTCGGGATGTGGTGGACCTACTTCGTCCTGCCGCAGGCCGACTCCTCCACGTCCGGCGTGAGCGCTCGTTCTCGTTCGGCTACCTGCACATCGTCGTGTTCACCGCGATCGTGGCCACCGGCGCCGGACTCCATGCCGCGGCCTACTACATCGAGCACCACTCCGCGCTGTCCTCGGTCGCCACGGTGCTGGCGGTGGTGGTGCCCGTGGGCGTCTACATCGTGATGGTCTACGTGCTGTATTCGGTGATCACGCGGACCGTGGAGCGGTTCCACGTCCTGCTGATCGTCCTCACGGTGGCGGTGCTCGTACTGGCCGTCGTGCTGGCCGCCAACGGGATCTCGATGGCCAGCTGCCTGTTGGTGGTGACGCTGGCACCGGCGGTCTCCGTGGTCGGCCACGAGCTGGTCGGACACCGGTACGCGGCGGCGGCCGTCGCGAAGCACACCGGTACGCGCTAGGTCTGGATCCCCTCCAGGAGGATGCGGTCGTCCCCTTCACGCAGCAACCGGCGTGCTTTCCGCCGGGTGATCAGGATGCCGACGACGGCGAGCCCCCACACCAGGTACTGCAGCGTCCAGGCGGTGCGGAACGAGTCGAACGAGATGCCGCCCGCGGCCTGCATGACCAGACCCATCGACTGCATCAGCAGCAGCGACGCGATGAACCCGCCCATGTTGACCATGCCCTGCGCTGTGCCCAGGGTTGCGCCGGAGTTGAAGGTCCTGGCGAAATCGAACCCGACCATCGACCCCGGCCCACCCACCGAGATCACCACGACCAGCACGACCAGCAGCCACAACGGCGCCGGGCCGGGCAGCATGAGCAAAACCGACCAGGCGAGAGCATTGCCGGCGATGATGATCAGCACCATGCGCGAACGGCGGTGCGGGAACCGGCCGGTGAGGACCCCGATCAGCACACCGCACCCGATCGCGGTGACCACCGACAAGCTCAGCAACCCGCCGGCGAGGCCGGTCGACAACCCTTGGGCCTCGGTGAGATAGGGCAGTCCCCACATGAGGGCGAACACCGTGATCGAGAACTGCGTGCCCATATGGGTGAAGAAGCCCAGTCGAGTGCCGGGGCGCAGCCACACCGTCTTGACGCTGTGCAGCGTCTCGCGCACCGACATCGTCTCCGACGTCGCCGCCGAACCGTCCGGGGTGTTCCTGACGATGGCCAGCGTGAGCACGATCGACAGCACGCCCACCGCCGCCGCCGACACGTAGGCGACCGACCAACCGGAAGCGGACAGCAGCGCCAGGAACGGCACCGCCGACAACACCTGTCCGAGCTGTCCGCAGATTCCGGTCAGCTGGGTCACGACGGGGATCTGGCGCGGACGGAACCAGAGGGGGACGAGCCGCAGGACCGAGATGAACGTCACCGCGTCGCCCAGGCCCACGACAGCGCGTGCCGCGATGGCCGCGGGCAGGGACTCGGTGAAGGCGAGGACCAGTTGGCCCGACGCCATCAGCGCCGCCCCGGACACGATCAGCACCCGGGAGCCGTAGCGATCGAGCAGCAGGCCCGCGGGGACCTGCGCGCCCGCGTACACCACCACCTGGAGCACGACGAAGGTCGACAGCAGGCTCGGACCTGCGTCGAACCGGTCGGCGGCGGCCAGGCCCGAGACCCCGAGCGTGGTGCGGTCCAGGACGGCGACGATGTATGCGAGCAGTCCGGTGGCCCACACGATCCAGGGACGCACGCCTGCACCTTCCAAAATTTGTCTTAATGTCCTGATCCCACCGGGCGGACATGGTCATCCTCCCGTACCCCGGTGCGTGGCCGCCAATCGGTTTCCGCCCTGTCGCGGTTTGCGCTGGCGTCAGAGTTGGCTGAATCTGCAGTTGTCTGTGCGTAAATTTTCCCAAGTGCAGTATTTTCGCTGATAGCTGGATCGCCGCCGACGCGGTCTGTGTCATACAGTCGGCGGTCTCTACTTCGCTCGTACTGCCGATGCTCGGGTTAAAGTGGTGTGATGCACCAACGTGGCCGTCGATCTGTCCACCCACATCGGATGTGGGGGCGGTGACGCGTGGCTGAGTACCGGCTGGAAGACCTGGCGCGGGAATCCGGCATCAGCGCCCGGAACATCAGGGCCTACCGCGAACGAGGGCTGTTGGACCCGCCGCGGCGGGTCGGGCGTTCGGCGCTGTACGACGACTATCACCTGTCCCAGCTCAACACCATCAGCCAGCTGCTGCGGAAGGGCTACAACTCCGCGCACATCGCCGAGTTCTTCGCCAGCATGCGGCAGGGCACCGATCTGGCCGACATCCTCGGGCTGCAACAGGCGGTGCTGGGCGAGCCGGATCCCGAACCGCAGCAGCGTGCTGCGGGCACCGTCGCGATCGATGCCGACAGTGACGAGGCCCGCAAGCTGGCGGCCTACGGGCTGGCCGAGGTGCAGGGCGGCAAGGTGGTGATGACCGACGGTGCGGCGGCCGACATCCTGGCCCGCGCGCCGGACCCCCTCCTGTATGTGCGGGCCCTGCTGAGGTTCATGGAAGCCGCCGAGGATTCGGTGGACGATCTCGCCGAGGCCTTCGTCACCAGCCTCGAAGAGCTCTATCGGGCCCGGGTCGGTGCCGACTACCTGCCCCGCCCGGAGGAGATGGACGAGATCCGGCGGGTGGTTCAGGACTATCGGGCGCTGGGGGAGAAAGTGATGGTCACCCGGTTCGACCAGGCCACCCGCCGCCACATGGTGACCTCGGCGTCCGGATACACCGCCGGAATCCTGCTCGGCGGTGAATGGGAGCCTCGGCGCGGCGCATGACCGCGTCACGACCGTTGCCGGAGCGACCAGCGGCATAGCCGTGAAACCGATGTTCGTGTCCGCGCCTGGGGCCCGTGGCTACGCCGGCTCCGAGACGCGGGTGGGCGTTGCCGGACGGTCCGGGCCCCGTGCTTCTGGCGACACCACCGGGGCACCCGGGGTCAAGCCCTCCGGTCAGCGGGCCGATCCGCCCCATGCTTACCGATCAGTAAGGTGATCCAGCAAACGCCTATCCGCCGAGCGAAACCGGGGCCTCACGTTTGCGACGATCTTGTCCCCCCGGCCCGCACACGGGCGACGCGAAGGGCGAACCGAAATTTTCAGATAACGATTGTGTAACAATACTGCCTTGAACTGCGCTTCTACCCTACTCAACCGTAACCACCCGCATGCAGGACGTTTGTCACGGATAACTTGAGGGCGGCTCTCAGCCCGTGTTATGCAGCGCACCGTTACCGATGCGTAGAACTCGCCAGTAACCATTTGGGGCGGGAAACTGGGGCAGTCTCTTATGACACTCTTAGTACGGCTGAAGTGTCCGCCTGCGGCTCCTCATCGCGGCTGAGCGCAGCGCACGACAAGCCGGATTCGACGCCGAATCGCAGTGGCCGCCCAGGCAGCGGACCACCCCACCACGAGCCACAGCCCCAGACGACCGTGACCACGCGATCGCAGCGCGATTGAAGGACCTGAGGAGAACACCAGACGTGACGATCAACGACCAGCACCGTGCGGCCACCGGCACCGACGGCCAGACGGGCCAGGACCTCGAACCGCTGTCGGGATCGCACGCACTCGTCGATCGGTTGCACTCGGGCGAGCCGTACGCGGTCGCGTTCGGCGGCCAGGGCGGTCCCTGGCTGGAGAATCTCGAAGAACTCGTCAACTCGGCCGGTATCGAGTCCGAGATCAGCCAGCTGGTCGCCGAAGCCGAGCTGATGCTCGAGCCGCTGGCGCGCGAACTGGTCGTGGTGCGGCCCATCGGTTTCGAGCCGATGAAGTGGATCCGTGCGCTGGCCGCCGACGAGCCGCTTCCCGCCGCCAAGGACCTCACCACCGCGGCGATCTCGGGCCCCGGCATCCTGCTCACCCAGATGGCGGCCCAGCGCGCGCTCAAACGGCAGGGCCTGGACCTCGACGCGCATCCGCCGGTGGCCATCGCCGGGCACTCGCAGGGCGTGACCGCCGTGGAGTCGCTCAAGGCCGGCGGCGCCCGCGACGTCGAACTGCTCGCCATCGGCCAGCTGATCGGGGCGGCCGGTTCCCTGGTGTCCCGGCGTTGCGGCATGGTCGGCCGCGGCGACCGATCACCGATGGTCTCGGTCCTCAACGTCGACCCGGCCCGTATCGCCGAGCTTCTCGACGAGTTCGCCCAGGATGTGCGCACGGTGCTGCCGCCGGCACTGTCCATCCGCAACGGCAGGCGCTCGGTGGTCATCACCGGCACCCCCGAGCAGCTCGCCCGGTTCGAGCTCTACTGCGAGAAGATCACCGAGAAGGAAGAGGCCGAGCGGAAGAACAAGGTCCGCGGCGGCGCGATCTTCCGCCCGATCTTCAATCAGCTCAACGTCGAGGTCGGGTTCCACACCCCGCGCCTGGCGAGCGGCGTCGACCTCGTCAACGAGTGGGCCTCGCGCACCGGTCTGGATCGCGAACTGACCCGCGAGCTCACCGAGACCATCTTCGTCAAGCCTGTCGACTGGGTCAGTGAGGTCGAGGGCCTGGCCGCGGCCGGCGCCAAGTGGATCGTCGACCTGGGGCCCAGCGACACCGTGACGCGGCTGACCGCGCCGGTGATCCGCGGGCTCGGCATCGGCATCGTCCCGGCCGCGACGCGCGCCGGTCAGCGCAGCCTGTTCACCGTCGGCGCCACCCCCGCGGTCGCCCCCGCCTGGTCGAGCTACGCGCCGAAGCCGGTCGCGCTGCCGGACGGCTCGGTCAAGGCGTCGACCAAGTTCACCCGGCTCACCGGACGCTCGCCGATCCTGCTCGCCGGCATGACACCGACGACCGTGGACGCCAAGATCGTCGCGGCGGCGGCCAACGCCGGCCACTGGGCCGAACTGGCCGGCGGCGGCCAGGTCACCGAGGAGATCTTCGACGCGCGCATCGCCGAGCTCACCCAGCTGCTGGAGCCGGGCCGGGCGGTCCAGTTCAACTCGCTGTTCCTGGACCCGTACCTGTGGAAGCTGCAGGTCGGCGGCAAGCGCCTGGTGCAGAAGGCGCGCCAGTCCGGCGCGCCGATCGACGGCCTGGTCGTCACCGCGGGCATCCCGGACCTCGACGAGGCCGTCGACCTGATCGAAGAGCTCCACACCGTGGGCATCAGCAACGTCGTCTTCAAACCCGGCACCGTGGACCAGATCAAGTCGGTGATCAAGATCGCGGCCGAGGTGCCCGACCGGGACGTCATCGTCCACATCGAGGGTGGCCGCGCGGGCGGCCACCACTCCTGGGAGGACCTCGACGACCTGCTGCTGAGCACCTACGGTGACCTGCGCAAGTACGCGAACATCACGATCTGCGTCGGTGGCGGCATCGGGACCCCGGAGCGGGCCGCCGAGTACCTGTCCGGTGTATGGGCCACCCCCTACGGCTTCCCGGAGATGCCGGTGGACGGCATCCTGGTCGGCACCGCCGCGATGGCCACGCTGGAGGCCACCACCTCGCCGGCGGTCAAGCAGATGCTGGTGGACACCACGGGCACCGACACCTGGGTCGGGGCGGGCCGCGCCATCAACGGCATGGCCAGCGGCCGCAGCCAGCTCGGTGCCGACATCCACGAGATCGACAACACCGCGTCGCGCTGCGGCCGGCTGCTCGACGAGGTGGCCGGCGACGCCGACGCGGTCGCCGAGCGCCGCGACGAACTGATCGCGGCCATGGCCGACACCGCCAAGCCGTACTTCGGCGACGTCGGCGACATGACCTACCTGCAGTGGCTGCAGCGTTACGTCGAGCTGGCGATCGGGGACGGCGACAGCACCGCCGACACCGCCGGCCCGGGCAGCCCGTGGCTGGCCGACACCTGGCGCGACCGCTTCGAGGAGATGCTCAAGCGTGCCGAGGCCCGCCTCCACGAGAAGGACTCCGGCGCCATCGAGTCGCTGTTCACCGCGGACTCCGATGGCCAGGCGCTGCTGGACAATCCGGACACCGCGATCGCCGCGCTGCTGGCCCGCTACCCGGACGCCGGGACGGTGAAGCTGCATCCGGCCGACGTGCCGTTCTTCGTGACGCTGTGCAAGAAGCCCGGCAAGCCGGTGAACTTCGTGCCGGTCATCGACAAGGACGTGCGGCGCTGGTGGCGCAGCGACTCGCTGTGGCAGGCCCACGACGCCCGCTACACCGCCGACCAGGTCTGCATCATCCCCGGCACCCAGGCCGTCGCGGGCATCACCCGCGTCGACGAGCCCGTCGGTGAGCTGCTCGACCGGTTCGAGCAGGAGATCGTCGACCGCGTCCTCGCCTCGGGCGCCGAGCCGGTCCCGGTGGTGTCGCGTCGCCAGGCCCGCGCCGACGTCAGCGGTCCGTTGGCCGTCGTGCTCGACTCGCCCGACGTGCTGTGGGCCGGGCGGACCGCCATCAATCCGGTGCATCGCATCGGCGCTCCGGGCGAGTGGCAGGTCAACGACGTGCCCGGCAAGCCCAGCGCCACCCATCCGAACACCGGAGCGCGGCTGGAGTTGGCCGGCGATGGAAGTGTCACGCTGAGCGTGCCGCTGTCGGACATCTGGATCGACATCCGCTTCACGCTGCCGCCGACCACCGTCGACGGCGGCGCCCCGATCGTCACCGTCGAGGACGCCTCGACCGCGATGCGTGCCGTGCTGGCTATCGCGGCCGGCGTGGACGGACCGGAATCGCTTCCGGCAGTGGAGAACAACACCGCGGACGCGAGGAGCACTCACGGCACCGCAACCGTGACGGTCGAATGGGACCCGGAGAAGGTCGCCGACCACACCGGCGTCACCGCCACCTTCGGCGCCCCGCTGGCCCCGGGTCTGACGCTGGTGCCCGACGCGCTGGTCGGCCTGTGCTGGCCCGCGGTGTTCGCCGCGATCGGTTCGGCGGTCACCGACGACGGCTTCCCGGTCGTCGAGGGGTTGCTGAACCTCGTGCACCTCGACCACGCCGCCCATCTGCTCGCGGCGATGCCCGCGACGAAGTCCGAACTCACCGTCACCGCAACCGCTTCGGCCGCCACCGACACCGAGGTCGGCCGGGTCGTCCCGGTGGACGTGACGATCGCGGACGCCGAGGGCACCGTGCTGGCCACCCTGGGTGAGCGCTTCGCGATCCGCGGCCGGACCGGAGCGATCGAGCTCACCGACCCGCCGCGCGCCGGTGGCGCCATCACCGACAACGCGACCGACACCCCGCGCCGCAGGCGGCGCGACGTGGTGGTCAACGCGCCCGTCGACATGAGCGCGTTCGCGGTGGTCTCGGGGGACCACAACCCGATTCACACCGACCGCGCCGCCGCGCTGCTCGCCGGCCTGAAGACCAACATCGTGCACGGCATGTGGCTGTCGGCCGCGGCGCAGCACGCGGTCACCGCGACCGACGGCCGCGCCACCCCGCCGGCCCGGCTGGTGGGCTGGACCTCCCGCTTCCTCGGGATGGTGCTGCCCGGCGACGAGGTCGAGTTCCGGGTCGACCGGGTCGGCATCGACCGCGGCGCCGAGATCATCGAGGTTTCCGCCAAGGTTGGCGGGGAACTGGTGATGTCGGCCAGCGCGCAGCTGGCCGCCCCGAAGACCGTCTACGCGTTCCCGGGGCAGGGCATCCAGTCCAAGGGCATGGGCATGGACGTGCGCGCGCGGTCCAAGGCCGCCCGCGCCGTCTGGGACACCGCGGACAAGTTCACCCGCGAGACGCTGGGCTTCTCGGTGCTGCACGTGGTGCGGGACAACCCGACCAGCCTGATCGCGTCGGGCGTGCACTACCACCACCCCGAGGGCGTGCTGTACCTCACGCAGTTCACCCAGGTCGCGATGGCCACGGTGGCCGCCGCGCAGGTCGCCGAGATGCGCGAGCAGGGCGCGTTCGTCGAAGGGGCGATCGCGTGCGGTCACTCCGTGGGCGAGTACACCGCGTTGGCGTGCGTGTCGGGGGTGTACGAGCTGCCCGCGCTGCTGGAGGTGGTGTTCCACCGCGGCTCGAAGATGCACGACATCGTGCCGCGCGACGCGCAGGGGCGGTCCAATTACCGGCTCGCGGCCATCCGGCCGTCGCAGATCGACCTGGACGACGCGGACGTCAAGGACTTCGTCGCCGAGATCTCCGAGCGCACAGGTGAGTTCCTCGAGATCGTGAACTTCAACCTGCGTGGGTCGCAGTACGCGATCGCCGGCACCGTCGCCGGGCTGGAGGCACTGGAGGCCGAGGTCGAGAAGCGACGCGAACTGTCCGGCGGCAAGCGGTCGTTCATCCTGGTGCCCGGCATCGACGTGCCGTTCCATTCGAGCGTGCTGCGGGTCGGTGTCGCCGACTTCCGCCGGGCGCTGGAGCGGGTGATGCCCGAGGCCAAGGATCCCGACCTGCTGATCGGGCGCTACATCCCGAACCTGGTGCCGCGGCCGTTCACCCTGGACCGCGACTTCGTCCAGGAGATCCGCGATCTGGTGCCCGCCGAGCCGCTCGACGAGATCCTCGCCGACTACGACACCTGGCGTAACGAGCGGCCGAACGAGTTGTGCCGCAAGCTCGTCATCGAGCTGCTGGCCTGGCAGTTCGCCAGCCCGGTGCGCTGGATCGAGACCCAGGACCTGCTGTTCATCGAGGAGGCCGCCGGTGGTCTCGGCGTGGAACGGTTCGTCGAGATCGGCGTCAAGAACGCCCCGACCGTCGCCGGCCTGGCGGCCAACACGCTGAAGCTGCCGGAGTACTCGCACAACACCACCGAGGTGCTCAACGCCGAGCGCGACGCCGCGGTGCTGTTTGCGACCGACACCGACCCCGAGCCGGACGTCGACGAGGCGCCCGAAGAGGTGGCTCCCGCGGCGGCCGCTCCGGTGGAAACGGCACCCGCCGCGGCCCCGGCACCGGCGGCGGCTCCCTCGGGTGGCCCACGTCCGGACGACATCACGTTCGACGCCGCCGACGCGACGATGGCGCTGATCGCGCTGTCGGCCAAGATCCGCATCGACCAGATCGAGCCGCTGGACTCGATCGAGTCGATCACCGACGGTGCGTCCTCCCGGCGCAACCAGATGCTCGTCGACCTCGGGTCGGAGCTGAACCTGGGTGCCATCGACGGTGCCGCCGAGGCGGACCTGGCCGGGCTGAAGGGACAGGTCACCAAGCTGGCCCGCACCTACAAGCCGTTCGGGCCGGTGCTGTCCGACGCGATCAACGATCAGCTGCGCACGGTGTTCGGGCCGTCGGGCAAGCGGCCGGCCTACATCGGCGAGCGGGTCAAGAAGACCTGGGAGCTCGGCGACGGCTGGGCCAAGCACGTCATGGTCGAGGTCGCCCTCGGCACCCGTGAGGGTTCCAGTGTCCGCGGGGGAGCACTGGGCGGTCTGCACGACGGCGCGCTGGCCGACGCCACGGCCGTCGACAAGGTTATCGACGCCGCGATGGCCGCGGGCAGCCCGTACCCCATCGCGCCGTTGGTGGGGCCCAGCTGCGTCGGGTGCTGGGCGTGCCGGTGGAACCGGTGCAGCCACGCGGTGTAATTGCCTGCACCGTTGGTGATCA
>NZ_LMVQ01000077.1 GCF_001545925.1 Mycobacterium sp. NAZ190054
CGCCAAAATCCGCCTCATCAACGCCCGCGGCTACGGCCACCACTCAGCCCGAACACTGACCTCAATGATCTATCTCTGCCTCGGCGGACTGCACCCTCAGCTACCCACAAGAACCTGAGGAGCCGCACATGTGTGCGAGTCTATCGGTGGGGTGTGACGAAACCGGGACGGTCGCGGCCGGCTGTGGACCAATCCGGATCTGTGGACAAAGCAGCGACGATCGCACCTTCGGTCGGTCGCAAAAGCCTGATCACAGCTGCGCAATCACCTCCTCCGCGACCGATGTCGTCGCAGATCGCCCGCAACACCGCGAGCTTCGCTTCGATCTCGTCCGACGCTTAGGTGGCACATTCCGCGGCGCGGCTCCGTGACGCGTGGCGTTGGTGCTTTTCTGCTGTCTTTCCGCACGCTTTGACTCAGCGCCGGACGCCGACCCTGTCCGAGTCTGGGACAGTTGTTGCTAACTTTGTGCGAGCGGAACGGAAACGGCGATCCGCGATGGCGAAAGGCTCGGTAGGCGCCTGGTTTCATCCCTGTCGAACTGCGTTTTCGCACTCGAACAGCATGGTCGTCAATTTCCTCTTGAAAAGGTAAGGCGACTGGCTATACAGTTTGCCAGAATTGCATATCGGCGCTGAACACCGGGAGAGTGATGGTCGACCGCTATCGAGTCTGGCTGGGGGCCGGCGTACTCGCCGGGGGCGTGTCGGCGGCGATGCTTGCAGGAGCCGGCGTCGCTGTGGCGGACGACGGCACGTCCGGTTCGGGCAGCCAGGCCGCGTCAGGATCCGACGACAACGGCGCGGCCGACACGAACACCGGGCCCGCCGACGACACCAGCGACTCCGACGACGAGTCCGAGTCCGACCCCGAAGAGGACCCCGACGACGACGTCGAAGCCGATCCCGAGGAGCCGGCAGAGGTCGAGGAACCCCAGGACTCTGAGGACGTCGGGGACTCTGAGGACCCCCGGGACGTCGAGGATCCCGAAGAAGTCGACGACGCCGGGGAAGCCGGGGGCGACTACGGTCAGGACACACCGGCAACGATCCCCGAACCGGACGATCCGGCCCGGACACCGGATCCCGAGCCCGCCGCCGACGTACCGGAGTCCGCCGACGAATCGCCGGAGCCCGCCGGCGAGCCCGCCGCCGAGCCCGCGCCCGCCGCGGTCGATGCCGAGCCGGAGACACCGTCGACGCTGGTGGACAGCATCGAGACCGACCTGTCCTCCCCGGACGGCGCTGCCGTGATGAAGTCCGCCGCCGTCGACTCGCCCTGGACGGGTGCTTCGACGTTCAACCTCTTCGACATCGTCGAGGACGTCAGCGCGATGTTCTACAGCTGGTACACGAGCACGATGCAGTTCCTGGCGGGGCCTCCCCGGGCACCGTTCGGGAGCCGTGTGCGGGTCGAGCGGTCGTCGCTGACTCTGGGCAACGGTGTCGTCGTGGATGCCGACTGGTATTTCCCGCCCGGCGATGCGGAGCCGAAAGGCCTGATCTATCTGCAGCACGGCATGCTGGCCAGCGCGTCGTTCTACGGCGCGACTGCGGCATACCTCGCCGAGAAGACCCAGAGCATCGTGGTGGCGCCGACGTTGACCTGGAACGTCTTCGACGCCGACAGCTACCCGTTGATGCTGCCCAGCACCCACCGCATCGTCGCGGAGCTTTTCACCGGCGACCGCGCCGCGCTCACCGCCAGCGCACGGCAGGCCGGCTTCGGTGGCGCACTGCCGACCCGGGTGGTGCTCGCCGGTCACTCCGCCGGAGGCGGCCTGGTGGTGGGTGCCGCGAGATACATGGTCGAGCACGGCGTCGGCGACCTTCTCGCGGGCGTGGTGATGCTCGACGGCGCCGGTCTCGCCGGCGTGCTGAGTGCAGACCTCGCAAAGATCCCACGGTCGATCCCGGTGTACAACCTGGCCGCAACCCCGGATTCGTGGAACAACCGAGGGCACGCCAGCGATCGCCTCCAGCAGGCCCGGCCGGACATGTTCACCGGCGTGCTGGTCGAGGGCGGCCACCATTCGGACTCGATGCAGAGCGTCAGCGGCGTGGTGCAGTTCATGGCGTATCTCGCCACCGGTTTTTCGTCGCCGTGGAACGTCCAAGCCAACGAGATACTGACCGCGGGCTGGATCAACGACATGTTCGACGGCACCTACACCGCACGGCTGTACCGCTCCTCGGTCTCGCCGGTGAGCCTGGTGACCGGGTCGTGGTTCAATCCGCCGTCGAGCGTCCAGCTCAACAGCCTGACCGCGTACTCGGCCGCTGCCATGGACGTGTGCCCGGTGGCTCCGACCGCAGTCGTGTGCACCGACCCGCTGCCCGGCCGCGGCCCGGCCCGGGAGCCCGCCGCGCTGGTGTGATTCTGGCAAATCGCTTCGGCGCCTTCGTCATCGCGATACGGTTTGCCCGATTCGGGCGAAGGGGTCAGGGATGGGTGACCGGCTGGCGGCGTTGATGGGGGCCGCTGTCATCACGGCCGGGGTGTCAGCCGCAATGCTGGCCGGCGCGGGCGTGGCGACCGCGACGGCCGAGTCCGACGCGGGAGGCGGAACGTCGACCTCGGAGCCCTCGGAGCCGGCGCAGTCGGAACCGGACGAACCCGCCGACGTCGAAGACGAGGCCACCGACGTCGGCGACGAACCGGAGACCGAAGAAGAACCGGAGACTGAAGAAGATCCGGAGACCGAAGAAGAACCGGAGACCGAAGAAGAACCGGAGACCGAAGAAGAACCGGAGACCGAAGCAGAACCGGCGGCCGAAGAAGGACCGGACGCCGAAGAGGAACCGGCCGAGGAACCGGCCGAGGGACCGGCCGAGGGCACCGCCCCCACGCAAAGTCAGGACCAGCCCACCCTCGCACAGGCCCCGCTTGCGACGCAGAAGAAGGCGCTCGCCACGCTCCCGGCGGCCGAGGAACCGGCCGAGGAACCGGCCGAGGGACCGGCCGAGGGCACCGCCCCCACGCAAAGTCAGGACCAGCCCACCCTCGCACAGGCCCCGCTTGCGACGCAGAAGAAGGCGCTCGCCACGCTCCCGGCGGCCGAGGCCGAAGACGCCACGGCCGCCACTCCGCGGCAGGAGACACTGCTCAGCGCGCTCGGCACCGTCATCTTCAACGTCTACACATTCGCCGTCCGAGTTCTCGGCGGCCCACCCCTGCTGCCGTGGGGCAGCACCGTCACCGTCCGCAGCTCGACCCTGACCATCGACTGCGGTGACGGCTACGAGGTGGCCGCCGACTGGTACGTGCCCGAAGGTCCGCCGCCGACGCGGCTGATCCATCTCCAGCACGGGTTCCTGGCCTCCGGTGCGTTCTACAGCTACACCGCCGCGCGGCTGGCCGAAGCCACCCACAGCATTGTGGTCGCAACGTCGCTGACCTCGAACTTCCTGGCCTGCGACGGCTGCTGGGTCGGGGGATCGCCGATGCACAGGGCGGTGGCCGGCCTGTTCGTCGACGGCAACACCGCGCTGGCCCGGAGCGCGGTGGCGGCCGGCTATGGCAGCACGTTGCTCGACGGTGTGGACAAGATCGCGCTGGTCGGCCACTCCGCTGGAGGCGGGCTCGCGGCAGGCACCGCGGGGTACATGCACCGGAACGGGACCTTCACCAAGCTGGCCGGTGTGGTCATGCTCGACGGTGTCGGCTTCGGGGACGTGACACCGCGGGCGCTGGCCGAACTGCCGTCGGATTTCCCGATCTACAACCTGGCGGGCAAGTCGTATTACTGGAACTTGTCGGGCGCGACCAACACCGCGCTGGAGCAGTGGCGACCCGGCGGATTCAACGGTGTGCGGCTGGCCGGCGGCTCGCACTCGGACACCATGCTGGGCGGCAACCCGCTGGTGCAGGCCGCACTGAACATCGTCACCGGCTGGTCCCGGATCGAGAACGTCAAGGCCGCCGAGATGATCAGCGCCGCGTGGCTCAACGACATGTTCACCGCGACGCCGCCGTCGCCGTCATCCGGCTTCTACGGCGCTCCCGGCGACACCCTGACGATCGGAACCAGCCGCGGCACGGCGACGGCCTATGTGCTGCCGGGCCCGGCGGAGCGCCGGACGTTCGTCGACTGGCTGTTCACCCTGGGAGCGACGATCTTGTTCGGCATCGACTTCGTCACCTGCGCCGTCGACCCGGACAAAGTCCTGGGAGAAAACTCCACAAACACCGCGTCATCTCTTGACGCACGGGCGAAACCGGGCCAATCTATTGGCCAGCATGTTTGCACGGGTTGAGGACGCCAGCCAGCGACCGGAGTTCCGTAGCACACGGTGCTGCCGCGAGGGTTGAGAAATAGGCCGTCCTGCGCTATCGTTGGACGTTGCGCTGGCTGCATCCTGCCCACCTCGCTCTTTCCGACCCGCACTAGTCATGTGGTCCTAGCCTGAGCCCCCCGCTCAGCGATCTAGACGCATGCCGTGCGTACGGGTGGTTGGTGAAGCCGGCCGAACCGACGCAGAAACGCGGCAACAGGGGACCGGCTACTCCGGTTTCCGACAGGGTCGCATTAGGTGCTGGAAGGATGCATCTTGGCAGGGTCCCGCCAGATCGAGTCAACCGTAGCTACCAACAACTCCGTTCCCGGAGCACCAAACCGAATTTCTTTTGCCAAGCTCCGTGAGCCGCTCGAGGTTCCGGGGCTTCTCGACGTTCAGACCGAGTCGTTCGAGTGGCTGATCGGCGCCGAGGACTGGTTCCGGCGCGCGGCCGAGCGCGGCGATGTGGACCCCAAGGGGGGCCTGCAGGAGGTTCTCGAAGAGCTCTCGCCGATCGAGGACTTCTCCGGCTCGATGTCGCTGTCGTTCTCCGATCCGCGCTTCGACGAGGTCAAGGCGCCGGTCGACGAATGCAAAGACAAGGACATGACGTACGCGGCCCCGCTGTTCGTCACGGCCGAGTTCATCAACAACAACACCGGTGAGATCAAGAGCCAGACGGTCTTCATGGGCGACTTCCCGATGATGACCGAGAAGGGCACCTTCATCATCAACGGCACCGAGCGCGTCGTGGTGAGCCAGCTGGTCCGTTCGCCCGGTGTGTACTTCGACGAGTCGATCGACAAGTCGACGGAGAAGACGCTGCACAGCGTCAAGGTGATCCCCGGCCGCGGTGCGTGGCTGGAGTTCGACGTCGACAAGCGCGACACCGTCGGCGTGCGCATCGACCGCAAGCGTCGTCAGCCCGTCACCGTGTTGCTCAAGGCGCTCGGCTGGACCAACGAGCAGATCGTGGAGCGCTTCGGCTTCTCCGAGATCATGATGAGCACGCTGGAGAAGGACAACACCGCGGGCACCGACGAGGCGCTGCTGGACATCTACCGCAAGCTGCGCCCGGGCGAGCCCCCCACCAAGGAGTCCGCGCAGACCCTGCTGGAGAACCTGTTCTTCAAGGAGAAGCGCTACGACCTGGCCCGCGTGGGCCGCTACAAGGTCAACAAGAAGCTGGGCCTCAACCTCGGTCAGCCGATCACCAGTTCGACGCTGACCGAAGAGGACGTCGTCGCGACCATCGAGTACCTGGTGCGTCTGCACCAGGGCGACCAGACGATGACCGCCCCCGGCGGCACCGAGGTGCCCGTCGAGGTCGACGACATCGACCACTTCGGCAACCGTCGCCTGCGCACCGTCGGCGAGCTGATCCAGAACCAGATCCGGGTCGGCCTGTCCCGGATGGAGCGCGTCGTGCGTGAGCGCATGACCACCCAGGACGTCGAGGCGATCACGCCGCAGACCCTGATCAACATCCGTCCCGTCGTGGCGGCGATCAAGGAGTTCTTCGGCACCAGCCAGCTGTCGCAGTTCATGGACCAGAACAACCCGCTGTCGGGTCTGACCCACAAGCGCCGCCTGTCGGCGCTGGGCCCGGGTGGTCTGTCCCGTGAGCGTGCCGGCCTCGAGGTCCGCGACGTGCACGCCAGCCACTACGGCCGCATGTGCCCGATCGAGACCCCTGAGGGCCCGAACATCGGCCTGATCGGCTCGCTGTCGGTGTACGCGCGGGTCAACCCGTTCGGCTTCATCGAGACGCCGTACCGCAAGGTCATCGACGGTGTGGTCACCGACCAGATCGACTACCTGACCGCCGACGAGGAGGACCGCCACGTCGTGGCGCAGGCCAACTCGCCGCTGGACGCCGACGGCCGCTTCGAGGAGGAGCGCGTCCTGGTCCGCCGGAAGGGTGGCGAGGTCGAGTACGTCTCCTCCAACGAGGTCGACTACATGGACGTCTCGCCGCGCCAGATGGTGTCGGTCGCGACGGCGATGATCCCGTTCCTGGAGCACGACGACGCCAACCGCGCCCTCATGGGTGCCAACATGCAGCGCCAGGCGGTTCCGCTGGTGCGCAGCGAGGCCCCGCTGGTCGGCACCGGTATGGAGCTGCGCGCCGCGATCGACGCCGGCGACGTCGTCGTCAGCGACAAGGCCGGTGTGGTCGAGGAGGTCTCCGCCGACTACATCACCGTGATGGCCGACGACGGCACCCGGCACACCTACCGGATGCGCAAGTTCGCCCGGTCCAACCACGGCACCTGCGCCAACCAGCGTCCGATCGTGGACGCCGGGCAGCGGGTCGAGGCCGGCCAGGTCCTCGCCGACGGCCCGTGCACCGAGAACGGTGAGATGGCGCTCGGCAAGAACCTGCTCGTGGCGATCATGCCGTGGGAGGGCCACAACTACGAGGACGCGATCATCCTCTCGAACCGTCTGGTCGAAGAGGACGTGCTCACCTCGATCCACATCGAAGAGCACGAGATCGACGCCCGCGACACCAAGCTGGGCGCCGAGGAGATCACCCGGGACATCCCGAACGTCTCCGACGAGGTGCTCGCCGACCTCGACGAGCGCGGCATCATCCGCATCGGCGCCGAGGTCCGCGACGGCGACATCCTGGTCGGCAAGGTCACCCCGAAGGGTGAGACCGAGCTGACCCCGGAGGAGCGGCTGCTGCGCGCCATCTTCGGTGAGAAGGCCCGCGAGGTCCGCGACACATCGCTGAAGGTGCCGCACGGTGAGTCCGGCAAGGTCATCGGCATCCGCGTGTTCTCCCGCGAGGACGACGACGAGCTGCCCGCCGGCGTCAACGAGCTGGTCCGCGTCTACGTGGCCCAGAAGCGCAAGATCTCCGACGGCGACAAGCTCGCCGGACGCCACGGCAACAAGGGCGTCATCGGCAAGATCCTGCCCGTCGAGGACATGCCGTTCCTTCCCGACGGCACCCCGGTGGACATCATCCTGAACACCCACGGTGTGCCGCGTCGTATGAACATCGGCCAGATCCTGGAAACCCACCTCGGGTGGGTCGCCAAGGCCGGCTGGAACATCGACGTCGCCAACGGGACTCCGGAGTGGGCGGCCAAGCTGCCCGAGCACATGCTGTCGGCTCCGGCGGACAGCATCGTGGCCACCCCGGTGTTCGACGGTGCCCAGGAAGGCGAGCTGCAGGGGCTGCTCGGTGCGACGCTGCCCAACCGCGACGGCGAGACGATGGTCAACGCCGACGGCAAGGCGGTGCTGTTCGACGGCCGCAGCGGCGAACCGTTCCCGTACCCGGTGACGGTCGGCTACATGTACATCCTGAAGCTGCACCACCTGGTGGACGACAAGATCCACGCCCGCTCCACCGGCCCGTACTCGATGATCACCCAGCAGCCGCTCGGTGGTAAGGCGCAGTTCGGTGGTCAGCGCTTCGGTGAGATGGAATGTTGGGCCATGCAGGCCTACGGCGCCGCGTACACGCTGCAGGAGCTCCTGACGATCAAGTCCGACGACACCGTCGGCCGCGTCAAGGTCTACGAGGCGATCGTCAAGGGCGAGAACATCCCCGAGCCGGGCATCCCGGAGTCGTTCAAGGTGCTTCTCAAGGAACTGCAGTCGCTGTGCCTCAACGTCGAGGTGCTGTCCAGCGACGGTGCTGCGATCGAGATGCGTGACGGTGACGACGAGGATCTGGAGCGCGCTGCCGCCAACCTCGGAATCAACCTGTCCCGCAACGAATCCGCGTCCGTCGAAGACCTCGCCTGATCTCGCCCAGTAGTCAAGTTTCAACACCCGCAAGGGGAAAGGGAGTTACGTGCTAGACGTCAACTTCTTCGATGAACTCCGCATCGGTCTGGCGACCGCGGACGACATCCGCAACTGGTCCTTCGGCGAGGTCAAGAAGCCGGAGACCATCAACTACCGCACGCTCAAGCCGGAGAAGGACGGCCTGTTCTGCGAGAAGATCTTCGGACCGACTCGCGACTGGGAGTGCTACTGCGGCAAGTACAAGCGCGTCCGGTTCAAGGGCATCATCTGTGAGCGCTGCGGCGTCGAGGTGACCCGGGCCAAGGTGCGCCGTGAGCGGATGGGCCACATCGAGCTGGCCGCGCCCGTCACCCACATCTGGTACTTCAAGGGCGTTCCGTCGCGGCTGGGTTATCTGCTCGATCTGGCCCCGAAGGATCTCGAGAAGATCATCTACTTCGCGGCCTACGTGATCACCGCGGTCGACGAGGAGATGCGCCACAACGAGCTCTCGACGCTCGAGGCCGAGATGGCCGTGGAGCGCAAGGCCATCGAGGATCAGCGCGACGCCGATCTGGAGGCCCGCGCCCAGAAGCTCGAGGCCGACATGAAGGAGCTCGAGGACGAGGGCGCCAAGTCCGACGTCAAGCGCAAGGTGCGTGACGGCGGCGAGCGCGAGATGCGTCAGCTGCGTGACCGGGCCCAGCGTGAGCTGGACCGGCTCGAGGAGATCTGGACGACGTTCACCAAGCTGGCGCCCAAGCAGCTGATCGTCGACGAGCTGCTCTACCGCGAGCTGCAGGACCGCTACGGCGAGTACTTCGAGGGCGCCATGGGCGCCGAGTCGATCAAGAAGCTCATCGAGAACTTCGACATCGACGCCGAGGCGGAGTCGTTGCGCGACGTCATCAAGAACGGCAAGGGCCAGAAGAAGCTGCGTGCCCTCAAGCGGCTCAAGGTGGTCGCGGCGTTCCAGCAGTCGTCGAACTCGCCGATGGGCATGGTCCTCGACGCGGTGCCGGTGATCCCGCCGGAACTGCGCCCGATGGTGCAGCTCGACGGTGGCCGCTTCGCGACGAGCGACCTCAACGACCTGTACCGCCGCGTGATCAACCGCAACAACCGGCTCAAGCGACTGATCGACCTCGGCGCACCCGAGATCATCGTCAACAACGAGAAGCGCATGCTTCAGGAGTCGGTCGACGCGCTGTTCGACAACGGCCGTCGCGGCCGGCCCGTCACCGGGCCGGGCAACCGTCCGCTCAAGTCGCTGTCCGATCTGCTCAAGGGCAAGCAGGGCCGCTTCCGTCAGAACCTGCTCGGTAAGCGCGTCGACTACTCGGGCCGTTCGGTCATCGTGGTCGGTCCGCAGCTCAAGCTGCACCAGTGCGGCCTGCCGAAGCTGATGGCCCTGGAGCTGTTCAAGCCGTTCGTGATGAAGCGCCTGGTCGACCTGAACCACGCGCAGAACATCAAGAGCGCCAAGCGGATGGTGGAGCGTCAGCGTCCGCAGGTGTGGGACGTCCTCGAAGAGGTCATCGCCGAGCACCCGGTGCTGCTGAACCGTGCACCCACGCTGCACCGCCTGGGCATCCAGGCCTTCGAGCCGCAGCTGGTCGAGGGCAAGGCGATCCAGCTGCACCCGCTGGTGTGTGAGGCCTTCAACGCCGACTTCGACGGTGACCAGATGGCCGTGCACCTGCCGCTGTCGGCGGAGGCGCAGGCCGAGGCCCGCATCCTGATGCTGTCCTCGAACAACATCCTGTCCCCGGCGTCGGGCCGTCCGCTGGCCATGCCGCGTCTGGACATGGTGACCGGCCTGTACTACCTGACCACCGAGATCGAGGGCGACAAGGGCGAGTACACCCCGGCCGCCAAGGATCAGCCGGAGTCCGGCGTGTACAGCTCGCCGGCCGAGGCGATTATGGCGATGGACCGCGGCGCGCTGAGCGTGCGGGCCAAGATCCGGGTGCGGCTGACCGAGCTGCGTCCGCCGGCCGACATCGAGGCCGAGCAGTTCCCGGACGGCTGGAAGCCGGGCGAGGCCTGGACCGCCGACACCACGCTGGGGCGTGTGCTGTTCAACGAGCTGATGCCGAAGGGCTATCCGTTCGTCAACGAGCAGATGCACAAGAAGGTGCAGGCGCGGATCATCAACGATCTGGCCGAGCGCTACCCGATGATCGTCGTCGCGCAGACCGTCGACAAGCTCAAGGACGCCGGCTTCTACTGGGCCACCCGTTCGGGTGTCACCGTGTCGATGGCCGACGTGCTGGTGCCGCCGGAGAAGCAGGAGATCCTCGAGCGCTACGAGGCCGAGGCCGACGGCATCGAGAAGCAGTACCAGCGCGGCAAGCTCAACCACGACGAGCGCAACGAAGCGTTGGTGAAGATCTGGCAGGACGCGACCGAAGAGGTCGGTCAGGCGCTGCGGTCGCACTACCCGAAGGACAACCCGATCATCACGATCGTGGATTCGGGCGCGACGGGTAACTTCACCCAGACGCGGACACTGGCCGGCATGAAGGGTCTGGTGACCAACCCGAAGGGTGAGTTCATCCCGCGTCCGATCAAGTCCTCGTTCCGCGAGGGCCTGACGGTGCTGGAGTACTTCATCAACACCCACGGCGCCCGTAAGGGCCTGGCGGACACCGCACTTCGTACCGCGGACTCGGGTTACCTGACCCGTCGTCTGGTCGACGTGTCGCAGGACGTCATCGTGCGCGAGACCGACTGCGAGACCGAGCGCGGCATCACCGTCACGCTGGCCGAGCTGCAGGGCGACCAACTGGTCCGCGACCAGCACATCGAGACCTCCGCCTACGCGCGGACGCTGGCCACCGATGCGGTCGACGCCGACGGCAACGTCGTCGTCGAGCGTGGGCACGACCTCGGTGACCCGGCCATCGATGCGCTGCTGGCCGCCGGCATCACCGAGGTCAAGGTCCGCTCCGTGCTGACCTGCGGCACCGGTACCGGCGTGTGCGCGATGTGCTACGGCCGTTCGATGGCGACCGGCAAGCTGGTCGACATCGGTGAGGCCGTCGGCATCGTGGCCGCGCAGTCCATCGGTGAGCCCGGCACGCAGCTGACCATGCGTACCTTCCACCAGGGTGGTGTCACCGGCGGTGCCGACATCGTCGGCGGTCTGCCCCGCGTGCAGGAGCTGTTCGAGGCGCGTATCCCGCGCAACCGGGCTCCGATCGCCGACGTCTCCGGGCGGGTCCGCCTGGAGGAGAGCGACAAGTTCTACAAGATCACCATCGTTCCCGACGACGGGGGCGAGGAGGTCGTGTACGACAAGCTCTCCCGTCGTCAGCGCCTGAAGGTGTTCAAGCACGACGACGGCTCCGAGCGTCTGCTGACCGACGGCGACCACGTCGAGGTCGGCCAGCAGCTGCTGGAAGGCTCGGCCGACCCGCACGAGGTGCTGCGCGTCCAGGGCCCCCGCGAGGTGCAGATCCACCTCGTCAAGGAGGTCCAGGAGGTCTACCGCGCCCAGGGTGTGTCGATCCACGACAAGCACATCGAGGTCATCGTCCGGCAGATGCTGCGTCGCGTCACGATCATCGATTCGGGTGCGACGGAGTTCCTGCCCGGTTCGCTGACCGAGCGCGGCGAGTTCGAGACCGAGAACCGTCGGGTGGTCGCCGAGGGCGGCGAGCCCGCGGCCGGTCGTCCGGTGCTGATGGGTATCACCAAGGCGTCGCTGGCCACCGATTCGTGGCTGTCGGCGGCGTCGTTCCAGGAGACCACCCGCGTGCTGACCGATGCGGCGATCAACTGCCGCAGCGACAAGCTGCAGGGTCTGAAGGAGAACGTGATCATCGGCAAGCTGATCCCGGCCGGCACCGGCATCAACCGGTACCGCAACATCCAGGTTCAGCCGACCGAGGAAGCCCGCGCTGCGGCGTACACGATCCCGTCCTACGAGGATCAGTACTACAGCCCGGACTTCGGTCAGGCCACCGGCGCCGCGGTGCCGCTGGACGACTACGGTTACAGCGACTACCGGTAACCCTCTCTGCGCGAGCAGACGTAAAAGTGCCCCAAATCTTCGGGTTTGGGGCACTTTTGCGTCTTGTCGCGAGGCGGCCGTGCGGGTTATCCACAGCTGAGCCAACCGGTGCTGTGTGGGCCTGCCGAGGTGCACCACCATCGAGATGTGTCGCTCGACGAGGTGTTCACCCGCCACGGTGGCCTGGCGACCACCGACCAACTGCTCGCCACGATGACTTATCGCACCCTCGTCCGGCGCATCGAAGCGGGAGAGGTCGTACGGGTCTGGCACGGCGTGTATGCGCAGAAGCCGCCCGGCACGCTGGACAGACTCGCCGCGCTCGAACTCGTCACCGGGCGGCCGATCGTCGCGTGCATGCACACAGCCGCAGAGCTGTTCGGGTTCGACACCGAGTCGGACCGTCGGCTCCACGTGCTCGATCCGGGGTTGCGGATACGTCCGTCGGCGGCGTTGATGGTTCATCAGCGCACTGGTGCACCGCTTCGCCGCATCCAGGGCCGGTTGGCGACGGCGCCGGCGTGGACGGCCGTCGGACTGGCGCGTGTACTGCGGCGGCCACGCGCCCTCGCCGTTCTGTACGCCGCCCTGTTCATGCGGTGTTGTACGACGGCCGACCTCGCAGCGGCGGTCGACGAGCAGAAGGGGAGGCGCGGCATCGTCAAGGTCCGTAACCTCCTGCCCTACGCCGATGGACGCGCGGAGTCGCCGATGGAGAGCGAAGCGCGGCTGGTGTTCATCGACGGCGGCCTGCCGCGACCGGAATTGCAGTACGAGATCGTCGACCGTTGCGGCAGGCTGTGGCGGGTGGACTTCGCCTGGCCGGAGGCGAACTTGGTCGCCGAATACGAGAGCATGGAGTGGCACGCCACTGCGGCGGCATTGAAGCACGATCGGACCAAGACTGCGCGGGTAAGTCCCCTGGGGTGGTGGGGTTTCGGGTCTGCGGCTGGCCGGGCTGGGCTGTGTCCGGTGTGTCGTTGAGGGCTTTGGGGTGGGCCATCGCGTAGTGGTCAGTGAGTTACCTACCAAGTGAC
>NZ_LMVQ01000078.1 GCF_001545925.1 Mycobacterium sp. NAZ190054
CGGAGAAGGGGCTGCCCGCGGTCGCGATGTGCGTGTCCAACACCTACGGTCCCGGCGACTTCCTGCCCACTCCGCACGGCGGCATGCTCGCCGCTGCGGTGCGGGGCAAGCTCCCGTTCTCCATCGACGGCTACGACGCCGAGGTGGTCGGCGTCGAGGACGCGGCACGGGCGTTGATCCTCGCCGGAGAACGCGGACGCGTGGGGGAGCGCTACATCGTCAGTGAACGGTATATGAGCATGCGCGACCTTCACGAAATCGGCTGTGCCGCAGTGGGAATAGCACCACCACGGTTCAGTGTTCCGATCCGCCTGATGTCGGCCGCCGGGTACGGTAGCGAGGCGCTGGCCCGGTTGCGGGGCACCGACACCATGCTCACGCCGCTGAACATCCGCTTGATGCACATCATGTCGCCGATGGACCATTCCAAGGCCGTCCGGGAACTGGGTTGGCAGCCGCGGCCTGTCTCCGAGGCCGTGGTGGCGGCCGCCCACTTCTTCCGCGTGCGAGGGCGCCGCGCACCGGAAGGAGCCCGATGACCATCGGTCTGACCCCCGAACAGCAACAGCTGAGTACCGCGGTCGGGCAGTTCGCGGCACGCCACGCGCCGATCGACAAGACCCGCGGGTTTTTCGACGCACTGGCCGCCGGAGAGCTGCCTCCATGGTGGGACCAGTTCGTCGCGAACGGCTTTCATGCCGTGCACCTGCCCGAAGAGGTCGGCGGTCAGGGCGGCACACTGACCGACACCGCGTGCGTGGTCGAGGCCGCAGCGCTCGCGCTGATGCCGGGCCCGGTGCTGCAGACGGTGACCGCAAGCGCGGTCGCGTTGCTGGCCGACGACACGCCGGTCCGGCGGTCTGCGCTCGGTGCGCTCGCCGACGGCGTCCCTGCGGCGGTGATCTTCGGCGACGACAACGACTTCCGGGCCGTCCGGACCGAGAACGGTTGGCAGGTCAGCGGTTCCTCGGCTCCCACGCTGGGGGTACGGGCGGCGCGGACCCTTCTCGTGGTGGCAGACACCGGGGATTCCAGCGTGTGGTTGCTGATCGATCCGTCGCGATCAGCGGTCGACGTCGACAGCTGTGTCGGTACCGACAGGACCGTCGATGTCGGTGTGGTGCGGCTCGACGGCTACGTCTGCACCGAGGACGCGGTGCTGACCGGAATCGACGACGTCCGCGCCCGGTGTCTCGCGGTCGCGCTGGCGGCCAGTGCCGCGTCGGGCGTCGTGCGCTGGTGCGTGCAGGCCGTGACCGACCATCTGCGCACCCGCGAACAGTTCGGCAGGCCCATCGGGACGTTCCAGGCGCTGCAGCATCAGGCGGCCATGCTGTTGGTCGACAGTGAACTCGCCACCTCGGCGGCATGGGACGCGGTCCGGTCCGCGTCCGAGGATCTGACGCAGAACCGCATCGCGGCATGGGGTTCGGCTCTGATGGCGATCTCGCCGGCCCCCGGGCTGGTGCTCGACACCCTGACGATGTTCGGGGCCATCGGGTACACCTGGGAGCACGACCTGCACCTGTACTGGCGCAAGGCCACCAGCCTGGCCGCGTCGATCGGTCCCGCCGGCCGCTACGCCGAGTCGCTCGGCGACCTGACCCGCACGCAGAGTCGCGACGTCTCCGTCAAGCTCGGCGACCTCGACGCCGAGTTCCGCCGCGGTGTCGCAGCGGTTCTCGACGAGGCGGGCACGTTGCACAACGACAAGCCGGGCCGCCAGGGTGACTACGAGAACCTCGCCACCGGCCCCCAGCGGACGCTGCTCGCCGACGCGGGCCTGATCGCGCCGCACTGGCCCAGGCCCTGGGGCATCGAAGCGACGCAACTGCAGCTGCTGATCATCGACGAGGAGTTCGCCAAACGGCCCGGTCTGGTCAGACCGTCGTTGGGCATCTCCGAGTGGATCCTGCCGACGTTGATCAGCTCGGCGCCCGGACACATCCAGGAGCGGTTCATCCCGCCGACGCAGCGCGGTGAACTCGGC
The DNA here is from genome assembly GCF_001545925.1 of Mycobacterium sp. NAZ190054. Classification (GTDB taxonomy): domain Bacteria; phylum Actinomycetota; class Actinomycetes; order Mycobacteriales; family Mycobacteriaceae; genus Mycobacterium. The sequence goes on from NZ_LMVQ01000078.1 coordinate 1,991, forward strand.
TGGTGCCAGCTGTTCAGTGAACCGGGTGCGGGTTCGGACCTGGCGTCGTTGACCACACGGGCGACGAAGGTCGACGGCGGCTGGCGGATCAACGGCCACAAGATCTGGACGTCGTCTGCGCACACCGCCGACTACGGCGCGCTGCTGGCCCGCACCGATCCGGACGCGGCCAAGCACCGCGGCATCGGCTACTTCATCGTCGACATGACCTCCGAAGGCATCGAGCTGCAACCGATCCGGCAGGCCACCGGGGAGGCGCACTTCAACGAGGTGTTCCTGACCGACGTGTTCATCCCGGACGAGTTGCTGCTGGGCGGACCGACAGACGGATGGAACCTCGCCATCGCGACGATGGCGCAGGAGCGCGTCGCGATCAGCGGCTACGTCAACTTCGACCGGGCCGGCATCCTGCGCGCGCTCACCGCCCAGCGGCGTCCCGACCGCAGCCGGGTACTGGCCGCGCTGGGGGAGGCCGACGCCCATGCCAGCGCGATCAAGGTGCTGGCCCTGCGCGAGGTCATGCGCCTGCTGGACGGACAGGCCGCCGGGCCCGCGTCGAGCATCGCCAAGGTCGCCATGAACGTGATGCTGCGCCGCACCTTCAAGGCCACCCTGGAACTCACCGCGCCGGCAGCGCTGGTCGAGGACTCCGATCCGGCGATCGTCGAGCCCTACTTCCACCTGCCGGCCGAACTGATCGGCGGCGGTACCAAGGAGATTCAACTCAACATCATCGCCCAGATGATTCTCGGACTGCCCCGCGCATGAGCGGGATGTGAGACAACGACGCGACAGGAGACAACCATGGGTCTGCGCGGTGAGGCCGCGATCGTCGGTTACGTGGAACTGCCTCCGGAGCGGCTGAACAAGGCCGGCCCGGCGCCGTTCACGCTGGAGCAGTGGGCGGACCTCGGCGCCGCGGCGCTGGCCGATGCCGGGCTGCCGGGTGAGTCGGTCGACGGCCTGGTCACCACGCACCTGGGCGAGTCGGAGATCTTCGTCCCGTCGACCGTGGCCGAATACCTAGGTGTGCGTGCGAATTTCGCCGAGATGGTGGACTTGGGCGGAGCCAGCGCGGTGGGTATGGTGTGGCGCGCGGCCGCCGCGATCGAGTTGGGGATCTGCGACGTGGTGCTGTGCGCGATCCCGGCGCGCTATCTGACGCCGACCTCGGCGAAGAAGCCCAAACCACTCGTCGATGCGGTGTTCTTCGGGGCATCGAGCAACCAGTTCGGCTCTCCGCAAGCCGAATTCGAGATCCCGTACGGCAACCTCGGCCAGAACGGACCCTACGGTCAGGTCGCCCAGCGCTACGCGTCGGTGTACGGCTACGACGAGCGCGCGATGGCCAAGATCGTCGTGGACCAGCGGTTCAACGCCAACCACACCGAGGGGGCGATCTGGAAGGACAAGCCGCTCACCATCGAGGACGTGCTGGCCAGCCCCGTCATCGCCGACCCGCTGCACATGCTCGAGATCGTGATGCCCTGCCTGGGCGGGGCCGCGGTGGTGGTGGCAAGCGCCGAGGTCGCCGGGCGCGCGAAGAACCGGCCGGTGTGGATCAAGGGTTTCGGCGAGCAGGTGCCCTACAAGACGCCGACTTACGCCGAGGACCTGCTGCAGACGCCGATCGCGCGGGCGGCCGACACCGCGTTCTCGATGTCGGGCCTGACACGCGAGCAGATGGACATGGTGTCGATCTACGACTGCTACACGATCACCGTGTTGCTGAGCCTGGAGGACGCCGGGTTCTGCGAGAAGGGCAAGGGCATGGAGTTCGTGTCCGAGCACGACCTGACCTTCCGCGGAGACTTCCCGCTCAACACCGCCGGCGGCCAACTCGGCTTCGGGCAGGCGGGCAATGCCGGTGGCATGCACCACGTGTGCGACGCCACCCGCCAGATCATGGGCCGCGCCGGGGCGGCGCAAGTACCTGACTGCCACCGGGCGTTCGTGTCGGGCAACGGCGGCATCCTGTCCGAACAGACCACCCTCGTTCTGGAAGGGGACTGACGATGAGCACACCGACGTTCGAACGCCCGATGCCGGTCAAGACCCCGACCACGGCCCCGTTCTGGGACGCGCTCGCCGAACACCGGGTGAGGATCCAGTACTCGCCGTCGTCGCAGTCCTACGTCTTCTACCCCCGGGTGCGTGCGCCCAGGACGCTCGCCGACGATCTTGAGTGGCGCGAGATCTCGGGCATGGGGACGCTGTACTCGTACACCGTGGCGCGCCGTCCCGTCGGCCCGCACTTCGCCGACGCCGTGCCCCAGCTGCTCGCAATCGTGGAGTGGGACGAAGGACCGCGGTTCTCCACCGAGCTCGTCAACGTCGAGCCCGAGGACGTCACGATCGGTATGCGGGTCAGCCCGGTGTTCTGCGACTACCCCGAGCACGACGTGACGATGTTGAGGTACGAGCCGGCGGGCCGGTGAGGTCCGCGGCGAGGGCCCTGACGCGGTGACCCAGCGAACGGATCTCGACAGCGCCGAGTTGGCGCAGCGGGTGCACGGCGAGGATGAGGGTGGCGAACCCGTCGGAGTCCAGCACGGGCGCCGCGATCGTCGCCACCGGTTGGGACAGCCGGGCCGGATCGTCGTCGGGCAGCAGGCCCACGGCAGTGCACTCGACGAGCAACCGGTCCATGACCTCGGCCACCTGCGCCGGTACTCCGTCCCGCTGAAGCCGCACGACCAGCGCGGCGGCCTGGGCCATCGCGGGCGTGGTCAGGTCGACGTCGAAGCCGCGCTCTCGCGCCTTGGCCAGTACGGCCTGCAGCCGCTGCACCATCTCGGCGTCCTCCCCGCCCCGGCGCAGCCAGCTCCGTTGCCCGTCGGCGGTGTCCCATGCCGCCAGCGCCACCCCGAACGGTGGGGTGTACGGAATCCGGTCTCCCGGTCCCAGCGCGGGCGTCGACCCGTCGGCGCTGTCATGTGCGGCGACCATCAGTGAGTCGCCTATGCGTTCGAGAACCGAGGTCGCATAACCGGTTTCGGCATGCAGCCGGTCGGCGGCGGTGCGGGCGGCGTGGATGAGCGGGCGTGCGAGGTCGGCGCGCGCGCCGACAGCGGCCAGTGCCGGTCCGAGCGAGTAGGTCTTGGTGCGGGGATCGCGGGCGATCCATCCCCGTTCGCACAGCGTGGTCAGGATCGCGTGCGCGGTGGCCTGCGTCAGGCCGAGTTCGTGCACCACGTCGGAGAAGCGAAGCCGGTCACGGCCGGGACGGCAGAGCAGTTCGACGATGTCGACCACGCGGCCGGTCGGTGCCGAGCCCGCCATCTCTTGACCCTTTCCCGTCGGCCTTCCTATAGTCGGGCAACTGCGTCGAGAAACTATCTCGAGTATTCGAGAAACGCAAAGGGGCGTGAATGCGGGCAGTGACGCTGCGGCAGGGCCGCCTCGACGTCAAAGACATCCCCGATCCCGTTCCGGGACAGGGCGAAATGTTGCTCAAGGTGCTCAGCACCGCGATCTGCGCATCCGACGTCCACTTCATGGACCATCCGGAGATGAGCGTCCACGACCCCACCGGCCGTTCCCTCTACGACGCCGACCGTGACATCGTGCTCGGCCACGAGTTCGCCGGGGAGGTGGTCGGCCATGGACCGGGCTGCACGGACCAGTTTCCCGTCGGCACCCGCGCGACGTCGATACCCATCCGGCTCGTCGACGGCGGAGCCGCCGGCGCGCGCATCATCGGACAACATCCGGACGCCCAGGGCAGCTTCGCCGAGCTCGTCGTCGTGGCCGAGGCCATCGCCCGGCCCGTCGTCTCCGGCGTGGCCAGCGACGCGGTCGCCGTTGTCGACGCGTTCGCCGTCGGCGAGTTCTATGTGCGCTCCGCGCGGATGCAGCCGGCGGAGATCCCGCTGGTAATCGGTGCGGGCGCCATCGGGCTGTCCGCGGTGGCGGCGCTGGCGCGCCGTGGTGTCGAGCCGATCATCGTCAGTGACCTCAAGGCCGAACGACGCGAGCTGGCCCGGAGCTTTGGGGCGCACATCGTCGTCGACCCCGCCGAGCGATCACCGTTCGACCTCTGGCGTGAGGTCCGCGCCGAACGTGGGTTGTGGGGAGCGCCTGCGGTCTTCGAATGCGCCGGGGCTTCGGGTCTGATCCAGTCGCTTGTCGAAGCTTCCGACATGGGCACCCGGATCTACTGCGCCGGAGGCTGGTACACCGGCGACACCCTCGACATCACCGCCGCCACCCGGGCCGGTGTCACCATCCAGTTCGGCGGAGGCCCGATGCCCGAGGACTGGTACGGAACGCTCGACGCGGTCGCCTCCGGCGCCCTCGACCCGCTGCCGTCGGTAGGCAAGACCATCACCCTCGACGGGGTCCCGGAGGCACTCGACCTCGCCCGCCGATCCGACGGACCGCCGCGAATAGTGGTCCATCCCAATGGAGATGTGCGATGACTGACCGAGACGACCGTCACGAGATCGGCGACGTGCTGGTGCGGTATGCGACCGGTATCGACAGCCGAGACTGGCCGCTGTTCAGGACGGTGTTCACCGAGGACTGCCGGCTCGACTACGGCGAGATCGGCACGTTCTCCGGGGTGGACGCGGTTGTGGAGTTCATGCAGGCCGCCCACCAGATGGCGGGCTACACGCTGCACCGGATCACCAACCAGGCCATCGAGGTCAACGGCGACACCGCGACCGCGCGCGCCTACATCGACGGGTTGATCATGTCGCAGGACAACACTTCCGGCGTCAACGCCGCCGGGTTCTACGACGACGAGCTGGTGCGCACCGACACCGGTTGGCGGATCTATCGGCGCAGATTCACCTCGGTGCTGATCAGGACGGTCACCCCCGGATGACGTTCGCCGACAAGTACGGTCCCTGGGCGCTGGTCGCCGGCGCATCCGACGGCATCGGCGCCGCGTTCGCCGACGCGCTCGCCGAGCGGGGGCTGAACGTCGTGCTGCTGTCGCGGCGGGAGGCCGTGCTCACCGAGATCGCCGAGGCGATCCGGGAACGCACCGGTGTGCAGACCCGCGTGCTCGCGGTGGACCTGTCGGCGGAGTCGGCCGCGGCCACGGTGATCGAGCGCACCCGCGACCTCGAGATCGGCATGCTGGTGTACTGCGCGGGCGCCGATCCGGTGTTCAAACCGTTTCTGTCACAACCGATTCAGGCTGCCGAAGCGATGCTGCGGCGCAACTGCCTGGTCCCGATGCAGTTGAGCCACCACTTCGCCGGTGCGATGGTGTCCCGCGGCCGCGGCGGGATCGTGATCTTCGGGTCCGGCGCCGGGTTCGCGGGCGGACCCAATATGGTGGCCTACAGCGCCACCAAGGCTTTCGACATGGTCTTCGCCGAAGCGCTCTGGACCGAGCTGCACGACAAGGGTGTCGACGTCCTCGGGCTCATCCTGAGCAAGACCGACACCCCGGCGCTGCGCCGGCTGGAGCACGCCCGGGGCCAGATCGAGACCCTCGACCAGCGGCCGGACGACACCGCATCCGTCGACGACGTGATCACCGAGGCGTTCGACAACCTCGCCAACGGGCCGACGTGGATCGTCGGTGAGAACATGCGGGCGGCGGCGCAGATGATGGGTTCGGTGTCGCGCAGTGACGCGGTCCGGTTCATCATGCAGGCCAGCGCCGCGGCCATGGGGGAAGGCTGACCCGCCCGGTGGCTGCGGATCATTCCGGTGCGGACGACGGACCGGTGTCCGGCCGGTGTTGAACGCGCCGCAGGAATTCACACAGCAGATTCGTCAACGGCTCCGGATTGTCCTCCGGTACCCAGGCATAGGAGTCGTCGATGAATTCCAGCGTGGCCTGCGGAAGCGTCTGGGCCAGGCGCAGCGCACCCTCGGCGGGGAAGTAGCGCTCCTCGCGCGGCCAGACCACCAGCGCGGGCCGGTCGTAGCCGGCCAGGCGCGGTGAGTACTCGGTGAGGAAGGACGGCGACAACCCCTGAAGGAATCGACGAAGATCCCTGCGTACCAACGGATCCGTGCGTAACGGCCGAAGGTACTCGGCCATCACGTCGGCCGGGATCGGGCGTTTGGTCGCGCCTCCGTAAGTGACCGAGAGTCGTTGCACCGGGGTGAAGCCGAGCACCCGCGACTGCAACAACCCGGCACCGGGCAGCGCGCTGAGCCTGGACAGGAACCTGACCGTCCACGGGTCGGAATCGAACGCGTTCGTGGCGACGAGCACCAGGGCCCGCACCCGCTCGGCAGCACTCGCTGCGACCACCTGGGCGATATCACCGCCGTAGCCGTTGCCGACCACCACCGCCTGCCCGATGTCGAGTGCGTCGATCAGTTCGACGACGGTCCGCGCCAGCCCGGGCAGGGTGAGGTCTGCCCCCGGTAGTGCCGGCGTGTGCGAACCCAGGGCCAGATCCGGTGCGATGCACCGGGTCCCGCCGAGCCGGGCTTGGAGACCCGCGGCGACGTGGCGCCACACCAATCCGTTGGCCACCAACCCGTGCAGGAGCACCACCGGCAGGCCGTCGCCGCATTCGCGCACGCCCACGGGCCCGCAGGACAACTGGATCAGCTTCCGCTCGTCGAGCACGTCCATGTCCGTCCTAGTCGTCCACCCGCCGATTAAGCAATACAGGCTGTATGCAAACACAGGTCGCGCGAAACATCAATACATACAGCCTGTAAAGTTAGTCGGGTGAGTGAGATCCGGCGTGACGGGCGTGGCCGGCGCAGCGAAGCCACCCGCTCCGTGCTGGTGGACGCGGCCCGGTCGCTGTTCGTGGAGCGCGGCTATGCGGCGGTGTCGACCGGCGACATCGCCGGTGCGGCCGGGGTCACCCGTAACGCGCTGTACTACCACTTTCCCACCAAGGAGGCGGTGTTCCGGGCGGTCTACGAGGACGTCGAAGCCCGGTTGGCCCGGCAGGTGTTGCCGGCAAGCCAGGCCCACGACACCGTTCGCGGACAATTGGAGGCCGGCATCGCGACGTTCCTCGACGGCTGCCTCGACCCCACCGTCGCCCGGATCAGCGTGCTGCAGGCCCCGGCCGCGCTCGGATTCGCTCAGATGCGTGAGATCGACAATCGCAACTATCTCGGCGCCCTGCGCGGCCTCATCCACACCGCGATCGCGGCCGGCGAAATGCCCGGCCTCCCGGTCGAGGCGCTCGCGTCGATGATCATCGGGGCGCTGGACGAGGCGGCCCTACTCATCGCGACGGCCGACGACCCGGATGCCGCCCGGCGCGACGCCGGCGCGGTGGCGAGCGCACTCGTCGCCGGGCTGTTCGGGCGGTGAACCTGCTTCACCGGGCACCGGTGATCTGGTCGCGCGAGGCCCGTCATCGTGGCAGTGGCGCGGACGCTGCACTCCCGCAGGCAGTCGGCGGCTGACATGCCACAGGCGTACGCAGGGCGGTGACCTCCGCGCGTCCTCGCAACGTGGTCTCGCCGCAGGGCGCCCAGCACGCCTGCTCGGTCACGCTCGCCTGGGCCAGTGCCATGGCCGAGCACAGCGCTCGACGCTCGAAATCCTTGGCGTGGTCGGCCAGTCGGGCGGCCTCGTTGACGGCGTCGCCGACGACGGTGTACTCGTAGCGGTTGCGGGCCCCGATGTTGCCGGCGAACACCGGCCCCGCTGCTACGCCGATGCCGAAATCGACCGGCAACCGGCGTAATCGGGACGTCAGAGCGCGGGCGGTGGCCAGCGCCGCCGACGCGGGCTCGGCGATGTGCAGCGGAGCGCCGAACACCGCCAGCACGGCGTCACCCTGGAACTTGTTGACCAGGCCGTGGCGTTCGTCGACCGCGGCGACCACGATCTGGAAGAAGTCGTTGAGGAGGTCGGCGACCTCGCGCGGTTCACGGCCGGCGGCCAGTTGCGTCGAGCCCACCAGGTCGATGAACAGGATCGCGACGTCGCGTTCGTCGCCGGCCGACGACGACACGGACTGGTCGGTGGTCTGCTCGAACGCCCGCCGGGCGACCTCCTCACCGACATGCCGCCCGAACAGGTCGCGAAGCCGGTCGCGCTCCCGCAGGCCGGCCACCATGCGGTTGAAGCCGCTCTGCAACCGCCCGATCTCTGACCATTCGTACACGTCGAGGGTGCGGTCGAGCTGTCCCTTCTCGACGTCGGCCATCGCCTCGACGACCTCGTCGACCGGGTCGGAGATCGTCATCGACACCAGGATCATCGCGCGCAGCCCGAGCACCACGGCGACCAGCGCCAGCACCAGCAGCGCGAACTCGATCGGCGTCGATTCGCCGAGCAGCCAGTTCCTGGACCGCAGGATCAGCAACACGGCGATCGCCGACCCGGGCAGCGCCGTGCAGACCAGCCACAGTAGGAGCAGGCGGGCGCGCACGCCTGGCGCGGCCGGACGTTCGGCGTCGGCGGGAACGCCCGCCAGCAGCGGTCGCAGCGTGCGCAAGGTGAACAGGAATCCGGTGCTGACGGTGGCGATCGCACCGAACAGCAGCGCGGTGGTGAGGACCACGAACGCCGTGGCCGGCGCGTGCAGGTTCAGCGGTACCAGGATCGCTGCTGTCAGCAGCCACGGTGCGAGGGTGATGGCGGCCTGCCGGCGCATCGTCTTCGCCGTCGTCCGGATCTCCGCGGCAGTGGGTTGTCGGCCAGAACCCAACCAGCGCAACGACGGCCGCACGATCAGCACGGCGCCCAGCGCCACCGTGACCGTGCCCACGGTCCCGATCACCGCCAGGGTCACGACGTTGCCCCGTGTCACGACACTGCGACCGGCAAGCGACACCACGATCGCGACGACCTCGGCCAGCGTCACCAGGTAGGCCGACGTGAGACCCGCGGCGTACCTGATGACCAGGCGGCGTGGCCTCACCCCGGTGAAGGTATCAGTCGCGTGCCGCGACCGGAGCGGCTTCGACCACGTCGGGTGCCGGCCGTCACGGGCCGGGCATGAAGCACACCGCCACCGCCGAGACGACCGACACGCCAATCAGATACGCGCCGATGGAACTTTCGATCCCGTCGCGCTGTCGAGCGCTGTCGCGATCATCGGGGCGAACGCTCAGTCGCTGGCCGGCAGCGGCTTGGCCTCCTTGAGCGCCAACGGGGTCGAGCCGATGCTCAGCGTGCCCTTGCCGGCCTTGGTGACGAGCACCTCGGCGCCGCCGTCGTCGACGTAGCGCTTGCCCATCAGATTGCCGTCGGCCAGGGACTCGTCCAGCGACAGGCTGTCGTCGACGCTGTCGCCGACGGGAACCATCGGTGCGCCGCCCGCGCGCAGGTCGTCGAGGCTGTCGCTGCTGCGGACCACGATCACCTGGGTGTCGCAGACCTGGCTCTGCAGTCGGGTGCCGTTCTTGATCATGCAGGGGCTCCTTGTGTCGCGGCCGGCTATGCCGGCGATCGGTCCTGGTTCAGTTCGGTGACGAGTTCACGGCGCAGCACCTTGCCCGTCGCGTTGGTGGGCAGTTCGTTCCGGAACACCACCCGGTCGGGGGTGCGGGATCCGCGCAACTGGGCACGGACGTGGCTGCGCAGATCCTCGACGTCGGGTTCGGTTCCGGCCTGCGGGACGACCACGGCGACGATGATCTGGCCCCATTCGGGATCGTCGGCGCCGACCACGGCACAGTCTCGCACGTGCGGGTGCTCGACGAGCACGTCTTCGATCTCGGCGGGGGCGATGTTCTCCCCGCCGCGGATGATCGTGTCATCGGAGCGGCCGCCGATGAACAGGTATCCCTCGTCGTCGAGGTAGGCCACATCCTTGGTGGGGAACCAGCCCTGCTCGTCGAGAACGGATCCGATGTCGGTGTACTTGCCCGACACCTGTTCGCCGCGGACGTACAGTTCTCCGGTCTCGTTGGGGCCGAGCACGGTGCCGTCGTCGGCGCGGATCTGGACCTCGATGCCCGGCACGGGCTGACCGACCGAGCCGAGCCGCCGGGTGGCCGCATCGTCGGTGGCCGCCAGAGCGGCGCGGTGGTCGTCGGGGGTCAACACCGCGATCGTCGAGCTGGTCTCGGTCAGGCCGTAGGCGTTGACGAATCCGACCTCGGGCAGCAGCGACAACGCCCTGCGCACCAGCGGCAGCGGTACCTTCGACCCGCCGTAGGCCAGGGTGCGCAGGGTCGGCAGCGTAATGCCCTGAGCCTCCAGCACCGAGACGATCCGGTCGAGCATCGTGGGTACCACCGTCGCGGAGGTGACGCCCTCGTCGGCGACCAGACGCACCCACTTGTCGGCGTCGAAATGCCGGAGATACACCATCTTCCGGCCCGCGTACAGGTTCGACAGCGCGGCGCTGACCCCGGCGATGTGGTATGGCGGCACGCAGATCAGCGCGGCGTCGTCGGGTTCCGCGGCCGCGAACTCGACGGTGCCCATGATGTAGCTGGTCAGGTTGGTGTGGGTGAGTTCGACGGCTTTGGGCTTCGACGTCGTCCCCGACGTGAACAACACGACGCCGACGGCGTCGGGGTCGGCGAACTCGGCCGCCGGGTCGGCCGTCCGGGCAGACTCCAGGAACTCCGCCGAACCGATCGTCCGATAGCCGTCGCCGACCGCGTCGCGGTACTCGTCGTCGACCACGACGAGGGGATCGGGCAGCCGGTCGAGCAGGGCCCGCAGGCCTTCGGCCGACAGCCGGTAGTTCAGCGGCGTCACCGGGATCGCGGCGCGGGCCGAGGCGAACAGCAGCAGCGGCAGCAACGCCCCGCCGGTGCCGACGTAGGCGACGTGCCGGGCCCCGGAGGCCGCGATGACGCCCGCGCCGCCGTCGGCCAGTGAGCTCAGTTCGCCTGTGGTGAGCCGCAGATCGTCGGAGACCAGCGCGGTGCGGTCGGGGCCGGCATCGGCCGCCATCTCCAACAGCAGCGAGATGCTCATGACACCCGCCCGTCGACGAAGATGTCCAGGATCGGATCGTCCCCGCCGCCGTAGCCGGACAGGTCGGTGACCCCGTCCTCGGCCAGCACCGCCGCGTCGATGTAGCACTGCCCGTTGACCTGTGCCGGTGGTCGCGACAGGATCCGCACGGCGGCATCGGCCATGATGTCCGGGCTGCGGGAGGACTTCACCAGGTCGTCTCCGCCGGCCAGGTTGGACACCGCCGAGGTG
>NZ_LMVQ01000079.1 GCF_001545925.1 Mycobacterium sp. NAZ190054
CCCATGATGTTCCGCTCCACCCGGACGTCGACGGGGAGATCGGGCAGGCAGCTGTTGATCCCGTCGAGCACCCGCACCGGCACCGGCACCGGCACCGGCCTGAAAGCTACTCGGAGTAGTCCACGCTCAGCCAGCGCTGCGGTTTCATCCGGATGATGATCGAGTTCGGCGTCAGGTTCTGGTCGGTGAACGCTGCGCCGTCCTGCTCACCGAGATAGCGCACCGCGATCGCGCGCGCCTCGGCGTCCTGAGCCGCGTCGATGGACGTCACGTCGCCTTCAGCGGTGACGTACTTGTAGGGCGGCTGCTCGTCCTGCACGGTGATCGAGAATCGGCCCGCGTCCCGGATCAAGCGGTGCTTGACCGTGCCGGCATCGGTCCACAGCAGCACCTCGCCTCCGGGCTGGTAGCCGTACCAGATGGGCACCGACAGCGGGGCCCGGTCCGGGCGCTCGACCGCGATCACGCCGACGTGCAGGCCGGCCAGGTACTGCTCACGTTCGTCCTTGGTCATCTTCGCCATGCCTGACCCAACCTGTGCGAGCCCGGTCACATTCCCGTCAGTTCCGGCCGACCAGTTCGAAGACGGGGATGACGCGGTCGGTACGGGTCTCGTAGTCGGCGAAGCCGGGCGCCCGTTCGACGATGGCCGCATAGACCCGGTCGCGTTCCTCCCGCGGAAGTTCCCGGGCCGTCACCGCCCGCGGCGGGTCGGCTCCGATCTCGACGCTCACCTCCGGGTGGGCCCGAAGGTTGTACGCCCAGGCGGGATCCCGGTCCCGCCCCGCCGACGAGCCGACGACGTAGATCGTGTCGTCGATGTCGAAGTAGGCCACCGGGTTCACCCGCTGCTGCCCGCTCTTGGCGCCCGTGGAGGTGAGCAACAGCAGCGGGAAACCCTCGAACTGGCCGCCGACCTTGCCGCCGTTGGCGCGGAACTCGTCGATGTTGCGCTGATTGAAGTCGCGCTCTCCGGCCATCTGGTCAGCCATGGGGCCCATCGTATGGCGGCCCAGCCGTCACCGGGTGAGGATGATCGACATGGACCACGTCACCTTCGTCCCGACGCCCGATCAGTTCAGCTTCACCTTCGGTGGCGCGGAGCCGGTGCGACGGATCCGTCCGGGCACCGTGCTGACGCTGTGGACCGAGGACGCCTTCGGCGGCCGCATCACCAGCGCCGACGACGTCGCCACCACCGCGCTGGACACCGAGGACCTCAACCCGCAGACCGGGCCGTTCTGGATCGAGGGCGCCGAGCCCGGTGACACGCTGGCCGTGCACCTGGTCGATCTGACCCCGGCGCGCACCTGGGGCGCGTCGACGCTGATCCCGTTCTTCGGTGGGCTGACCAGTGTGCCGGTCAGCCCGACGTTGCAGGCCGCGCTGCCCGAGCGCACCTGGATCTACGAATACGATTCGGCGGCAAAGACTTTGGCGTTCAATGCGCAGGGCAGCGACTTCAGCGTCGCGCTGCCGTCGAACCCGATGCTGGGCACCGTCGGGGTGGCGCCCGCGCGCCGCGAGGTGCGGACGTCACTGGTGCCCGACGTGTTCGGCGGCAACATGGACACCCCCGAGATGACGGCGGGCGCGACGTGCTTCCTGCGGGTCAACGTGCCGGGGGCGCTGTTCTCCCTGGGTGACGGGCACTACCGCCAGGGTGAGGGCGAGTCGTGCGGCACTGCCGTCGAGGGCGCCATGCACGTCACCGCGATCGTCGACCTGATCAAAGGCGGCGGTGGTCCGGCGTGGCCGCGCCTGGAGACCGACACCCATCTGATGTGCGTCGGTTCCGGCCGGCCGCTGGAAGAGGCGTGGCGCGCGGGGCAGGTCGAGATGATCACCTGGCTGGGTGAGCTCTACGGACTCGACCGCCTCGACGCCTACCAGTTGCTCACCCAGATCTCCCTCGCGCCGATCGCCAACGTCGTCGACACCAACTACAGCGCAGTGACCAAGATCGACAAGCGGCTGCTGCCCACGGCATCCGCATACGGCGGCATTCACGCCGACCTACGTTCGGCAGCAAGCTCTCTGGGCGCCATCAACTACTGAGGAGAACAACAATGGATCTCGGACTTTCGGGTAAGCGTTTCGCCGTCACAGGCGGTACGCGCGGCATCGGCCGCGCGGTGGTCGAGGGTCTGCTGGCCGAGGGCGCCGCGGTCGCCTACTGTGCGCGCACCCCGGACGCGGTGGCCGAGGCGCAGTCCGAGCTGACCGCCGACGGCGCAACCGCCGTGGGCACCGCGGTCGACGTCGGTGACGGCGCCGCGGTCGCGGCGTGGGTGAACGCCACCGCCGACGCGTTCGGCGGCCTGGACGGCGTGGTCGCCAACGTCAGCGCGCTCGCGATCCCGGAAACCCCGGAGAACTGGCGCACCTCGTTCGAGGTGGACATGATGGGCACGGTCGGCCTGGTCGACGCGGCACTGCCGCATCTGCTGGCCTCGGACGCCGGGTCGATCGTGACGATCTCGAGTGTGTCGGGTCGCGAGATCGACTTCGCCGCAGGCCCGTACGGCACGATGAAGGCCGCGATCATCCACTACACCCAGGGTCTGGCGTTCAAGCTGGCCGGGCAGGGGGTGCGCGCGAACACCGTCAGCCCCGGCAACACGTACTTCCCCGGCGGGGTGTGGCCGACGATCGAGCGGAACGACCCGGAGTTGTTCGCGTCCGCGCTCGCGCTCAACCCCACCGGCCGGATGGCGACACCGCAGGAGGTCGCCAACGCGGTGGTGTTCCTGTCCAGTCCTGCGGCGGGCTTCATCACCGGGACCAACCTGCTCGTCGACGGCGCCCTCACCCGCGGCGTCCAGCTGTGACCCCGGCGTAGGGCAGGATTGCGGGGGCATGGTTGACACCGACGGCACCCCCGAGACCTCCCGGCGCAGGCACATCACCCGGCTCGCGCTGTTCGTGGCGGTGCTGTCGGCGCTGTTCTACCTGACCGCGATCGAGCGGGTCATCGACGTCGCGGACGTCCGTGGGCTGATCGAGTCGACCGGCCCGCTGGCGCCGCTGACCTATGTCGCGGTGTCGTCGGTGCTCGGGGCGCTGCTGGTGCCCGGCCCGCTGCTGGCCGCCGGCAGTGGTTTCCTGTTCGGCCCGCTGCTGGGCACGTTCGTGACGTTGGGCGCGACGATCGGGTCGGCGGTGATCACCGCGTTCGCGGGGCGGCGCGCCGGACGCGACAGTGCCCGCTCGCTGCTGGGCCCGGACCGCGCGGCCCGGATCGACGGGCTGATCCGGCGGGGCGGGCTGTGGGCCGTCGTCGGCCAGCGCTGGATTCCGGGCGTCAACGACGCGCTGGCCTCCTACACGTTCGGCGCGTTCGGCGTCCCGCTGTGGCAGATGGCCGCCGGGGCGTTCATCGGGTCGGCGCCCAAGGCGTTCGCCTACACCGCGGTGGGATCGAGCCTCGGGGAGTTCTCCGCGCCGCTGTTGGTCGCCGCGGTCGTGGTGTGGTGCGTGACGGCGGTGGTCGGTGCGTTCGCGGCCCGGCGCGGCTGGCAGCGGTGGCGGTCGCGGGGATGACGGGCCTCGTCGTCACCGAGGAGTTCCGCCACGCGCTGGACCTGCTGGCCGGCGGTGAGCACCTGTTCCTGACCGGCAAGGCCGGCACCGGCAAGTCGACGCTGATCCGCCGCTTCCTGGCCGAGACCGACCGCAACGTGGTGGTCGTCGCGCCGACGGGCATCGCGGCGCTCAACGTCGACGGCTACACCATCCACCGGCTGTTCGGTTTCCGGTCGACGACCACGCTGGAGGAGATCCGCAGCGGCGGTTACCGGCCGGGCCGGTTCACCAAGACGCTGGCCTCATTGCAGACCCTGATCATCGACGAGGCGTCGATGGTGCGCGCCGACATCTTCGACATGATCGCCGCCGCGCTGGAGCGGTTCGGGCCCGCACCGGGCACACCGTTCGGCGGGGTGCAGATCGTGCTCGTCGGTGACCTCTACCAGTTGCCGCCGGTGGTCCGCGAGGATGAGGCCCCGTTCTTCTCGTCGACCTACGAGACGCCGTACTTCTTCTCGGCGCGCTCCTTCGACCGCGCCGATTTCCCCACGGTGTCGTTGACGACGGTGTTCCGCCAGCTCGGCGACGACCGGATGACGGCCATTCTCAACGAGATTCGTGAGGGTGTACTGCTGGGCCACGCGCAGGAACAGCTCAACGCACGCGCTGACCGGGATTTCGTCCCGCCTGACGACGAGTTCTGGTTGACGCTGGCGCCGACCAACCGCCTCGTCACCGCACGCAACCGCCAACAGCTCGAGCGGCTGCCCGGCGACGAGATGACGCACCACGCCAGGGCATCCGGCGATCTGGCGTTGTTCGAGCCGCCGGTCGAGGAGACGCTGCGCTTCAAGGTCGGCGCGCAGGTGATGATGCTCAACAACGACCAGGGCAACCGCTGGGTCAACGGCACGGTCGGCCGGGTGGCCGGCGTCGGCTACGACCGGTACGGCGCCGTGGTCGAGGTCGAGTTCCCGGACGGCACCACCGCCGACGTCACCCCGTTCACCTGGGAGGTGACGCGGCCGGTGATGACAGGCTCAGCGCTGGGCCGCGAGGTCGTCGGCGCGTACACCCAGCTGCCGTTCAAGCTGGCGTGGGCGATCACCATCCACAAGAGCCAGGGCCAGACGCTGGACCGGGTGGTCGTCGACCTGACCGGCGGCATGTTCTCGACCGGCCAGCTCTACGTGGCGCTGAGCCGGTGCACGTCGCTGGCCGGCCTGGTGCTGAAAAGGCCTGTGCTGCCGAAGGATCTGAAGACCGATCGGCGCATCGCCCGGTTCCTGCGCACCTCTGCCGGCGAATCGGCGGCGCGCCGGTACTGCGCGATCGGGATGCTGACCGTCGGCGACGAGGGCCGGATGTCGCGTCCACGGCCGGTGGAGCTGGCCGTCGCGTTCGACGACGGCACCGCGATCACCACGCTGGTCAACCCGCAGCGTGACCTTGCCGACGCCCGGTCACGGTTCGGGATCACCGTCTCAGACGTGCTGCTGGCGCCGACTCTGCGCGAGGCCTGGGCGGTGATCGCGCCGATGCTCGCCGGGTCCACCCCGGTGGGCGCCGGCATCGACGACCAACTGGGTCTGCTCGACTTCGAGCTCAAGCGGCTGGGCTATGTGACGGCGATGCCGCTGGGCGTCGAGTTGCGCGGCACCCGGGTCACGGGGAGCACCGCGCTGGAGCGGGCCAGGTCGGCGTTGCGGGTGCATCGTAGCGTCGATTCCGAGTCCGGCGCGTCGGCGTTCGACGACCCCGAATCCGTGGAGACCGCGGGGCTTCTGGTGAGCCGGGACGTGTCGACACCGACCCCGGAGGCCGATCACCTGCCCGGGTTGTCGGCGGTGTTGCGGATCAGCCGGGACGTCGGTGCGGTGCTGTTGGGCGGGGACGCACCGGCCGTCCGCGACGACACCGGCTGGGAACCCGCGGCGCGGCAGTCGGTGGCCGACCAGCTGCGCGCGGCGGTGGCGCGGGTGCCGCTCACCGACGAGGTCATCGACCGGTTACGGCGTGTCGAGGCACTCCTGGGTGTCGAGATACTCTCGGGCACCGAACTTCTGGCGCGCCACGACATCAACGCCACCCTCACACCCGGGATGCGTATCTGTTTCACCGGCACCGCCCAGGATCCGTCCGGGCGCATCGTGGAGCGCGACGAGATCGAGCGGATGGCGGCGGCCGCGGGGTTGACGCCGGTGCAATCGGTGACCAAAACCCGCTGCGATGTGCTCGTCACGGCCGAGGCAGGCACCCAGTCGGGCAAGGCACGCAAGGCCAGGGAGTACGGCAAGCCGGTGTTCAGCGCCGACGAGTTCTTCGCCTGGCTGCGCGCCGCCGCGGAAGTCCCGGCGGAATAGGGTGGACCGCGTGCCGTCTTCTGCCTTCGCCTCGGACAACGCCGCGCCGGCGCATCCGAAGGTGCTCGAGGCCCTGCTCGGGGTGAACGACGGGCCTGCACCGTCCTACGGCAGCGACCCGGTGACCGCCGCGGCCGCCGACGCCATCAGGACGGCGTTCGACTCGCCCGGCGCCGACGTGTTGTTCACGTTCACCGGCACCGCGGCCAACATCATCGCGCTGGCATCGGCGGTGCGGCCCTGGCACGAGATCTTCTGCAGCGACGTCGCGCACGTTCTGGTCGACGAGGCCGGTGGGCTGGTCCGGATGTCCGGTGCGCAGTTGACGCGGCTGCCCAGCGTGGACGGTCTGATCGCGCCCGACGAGCTCGAACGCCGGGTGCTGGGCCGCACCGAGACAAGGTCCTCGCGCGAGCGCTCGTCCGCCGTCCATCATTCGCAGCCCCGCATCGTCTCGGTCACCCAGTCCACCGAGAACGGACGAGTGTGGCCGGCCCCGGCGCTGGCCGAGTTCATCGCCCGCGCCCACACACTGGGCCTGCTGGTGCACGTCGACGGCGCCCGCATCGCCAATGCGGTTGCCACACTTGGGGTGTCACCGCTGGAAGCGATCGGCGACGCGGACATCGTCAGCGTGGGCGGAACGAAGAACGGCCTGCTGTTCGGAGACGCGATCCTGGTGCGCCGCCCCGAGCACTTCGACGGGATCCACTACGCGCAGAAGCAGATCGGCCATCTGGCCAGCAAGCACCGGTTCATCGCCGCGCAGTTCGCGGCGCTGTTCGACGACGGGCTCTGGCTGCGCAACGCCGCGCACGCCAACGCGATGGCCCGCCGGCTCAGCACCGGCCTCGAAGCGCACGGCCTGCCGTTGGCCTCCCCGGCCGAGGCCAACGAGGTGTTCGTCCGGCTCGGTCCCGAGGCGCACCGGCGGCTGTCCGACGCGTACTCGGTGCATCAGCCCGACCTCGGCGAGCCGGTGGTCCGGTTCGTCTGCTCGTGGGCGACCACCGAAGCCGAGGTCGACGACGCGCTCGCGGTGCTCGCTCCCCCGTCCTAGCCGGCGGCCGGATCCAGGCCCAGCATCGCGGCCGGGTTGGTCGACAGGATCGCTGTCCGCTCGGCGTCGGTGATTCCCGGCATGCTCTCGAGCCAGGTGACCGGGTCCTCCTGCACCATCGGCGCCGGGTAGTCGGTGCCCAGCACCACCCGGTCGATCCCGACGGCGTCGATGAGGAACCGCAGCGTGGCTTCGGTGTAGGTACACGAGTCGTAGTAGAAGCGGGACAGGTACTCGCTGGGGGGAGCGCTCAGATTCGTTTTGGCGTCGGCGAATTCGGGGACGTTCAGGTCCGCCGCGCGCCACGTCTTGTCCATCCGGGCGACGCCGAACGCGGCGTAGCCACCGGCGTGGCCGAGACAGATCTTCAGGTCGGGATAGCGATCCATGATCCCCCCGAACACCAGCGTGCCGAACGTCACGGCGCGGTCCACGAGATTGCCGATGCTGTTGGGCAGGGCGTAGCGCGACGTTCTCGCCTTGACCAGGGTGGGTCCGCACTGGTGGAAGAACACCACCGCGCCGAGCGCTTCCACGGCCTCCCAGAACGGGTAGAAGTGGGGGTCGTCGTAGGTCAGGCCGTTGACGTGGTCGTTGACCGTGATGCCGCGGTAGTCGAGTTTGGTCATCGCGAACTCCATCTCCGCGATCGCCATGTCGATGTCCTGCATCGGCACCGTCGCCAACCCGGTGAACCGGTCGGGATGGTCGCGCATCATCGCGCCGATCTCCTCGTTGCACGCCCTGGCGATGTCCTGCGTCACCGCGGGATCCAGTTCATAGCGGTAGAAGTCGTTGTTGACCGTGAGCACGTGCATGTCCACGCCCGCCGCGTCCATCTTCGCGATGCGGTCGCCCGGCGCGATCGAGAACTCCGGGATCTCCAGCTCCCCGATCTCACCGGTCAGCGTGTGCCAGGAGCCCCCGCCCAGCACCGCCTCCCGGAAACTGGGCGGCGTGACATGGGAATGAACGTCTATGACGGACACGGCTTGTGCACCTCTCTTCGCGTCACGTCGCCGAGCAGCGACGCGGCGGTCCCCCGCAGGATCGACTCGATCTCGTCTTCGGACAGCACCCCGATGTGCACCAGACGCCGGACGGGGTCGAGCACCCGCATCGGCGCCGGCCAGTCTGTACCGAGCACCACCCGGTCTGCACCGACGACGTCGACGAGGTAGCGCAGGGTTCTCGGCTCGTAGGTCACCGCGTCGTAGATGAACCGGCGCGCGTAGGTGCTCGGCGGTGCGGTGGCGGCGCCGCGCAGCGCCGGGAACGCCCGCCAGCCCTGGTCCATCCGGTCCAGCGCGAAGACGGTGTAGCCCCCGGCGTGGCCGAGGCAGACCTTCAGGCCGGGGTAGCGGTCCATCACGCCGCCGTAGACGAGCGCGCCGAACGTGATGGTGCGGTCGACGAGGTTCCCGATCGAGTTGAAGAAGAAGAACCTGTCGATGCGGGCCGCCACGGACGTGGGCGCGTACTGGTGCACGAAGACCAGCGCGCCGAGCTCTTCGGCGGCTTCCCAGAACCCGTCGAAGCGCGCCTCGTCGTAGGTGTGCCCGTTCACGTGGTCGTCGATCATCACTCCGCGCAGTCCGAGTTCACCGACCGCCCTTTCGAGTTCGGCGACGGCCAGACCGGTGTCCTGCATCGGCACGGTGGCCAGCCCGGCGATGCGGTCCGGAAGCGCGCGGACCATCTCGGCGATCTCGTCGTTGACCTTGCGGGCGATCGCGGCGGCGTCGTCCGGGGCACGGTGATACTGGTAGAACACGTCGGTCGGCGAGGTCAGTTGCACGTCGATGCCGTCGGCGTCCATCGCCTCGACGCGACGCTCGAGCGTCCATCGGTTCATCGGGTTGTGCAGCTCACCGTCCGCCGCGGTCATGCCGTGCCAGTCCCGGCCCGCCAGCACCTCGTCGCTGAAACACCGGGGGGTGACGTGGGCGTGGACGTCGACGATGGCGTGGGGCGCCGTCACAGGCCGTGCATGGTGTGGGACAGGCGTGCGGTCCACTCGTACTGGGTGGCCTCCCCGACCTGCTTCATCACGCGCGCATACTCCTCACCGGCGAGCAGTTCCGCGGCAGATTCCTGAGTGCGGCAGCGGATGTCGACGACGAAGTCGAAGTCCGTGCTCAGCGTGCCGACGTTCTTGCCGATCACCACCTGCTCGACCTGCGGGACCTCCTGAAGCCCGCGCAGTGCCTCCAGCGCCGATTCCTTACCGGCCTCGTCGGTCTCGTCGGCCCAGAGGAACATCGCGGAGTGCTTGACCTGGTTCTTGACGATGGCCGGCTCGCCCTCGTACCACCAGTCGACACGAGCGGTGATCTCGCCACGGCAGATCGAGGCGTTGTAGACCGCGACCTCATGGTGGACGTCGTCGTCGTTGTAGTCGTCGAGTCCGGCCTGGTCGTCGAAGTCCAGGTGCAGCGCGACATCGTAGTTCACCGCAGGCCCCAGTCTGCGGCTGCGCCACAGCGGCGTGCGCTTCCACGGCTTGACCTCACGCAGCAGGCTCGACCCGCCGAACAGGTCGGTGCCGAAATCCAGGGCCCGCACGCTGGGGCAGGCGAATCGCATGTAGGCCAGACCCTTGAGCATGAGCATCTGCTGCTCAGGGGTGGAGTCCTCACGGAGCATGAAGAACGCACTGTGGCGCAACATCAGAACGGTTTCCCTTCGAGAAGTGGTGAGACAGTGGGTGGGTCAGGTGGTGACGGGCTCGAGGCGCATCTGCTCGAACAGCGCGAGCACGTCGGCTTGCTGGGTGACCACGGCCCGGTCGGTCTGCAGTCGGGGCCGCGGCAGGCTGATGGGAATGTCGGCGTACAGGGTGCCGCCGGTGTTCATCATCAGGATCCGGTCGGACAGCTGCACCGCCTCGCTGACGTCGTGGGTGACGAACAGCACGGTCGCACCGGAGTCCTGCCACAGCTGCTGCAGGTCGGTGCGCAGGCTGCGCGCGGTGATGGCGTCGAGGTGGCTGAACGGCTCGTCCATCAGCAGCAGGTCCGGTTCGATGGACAGGGCTCTGGCGATGCCGATGCGCTGCCGCATCCCGCCGGACAGCTGCGCCGGATACATCGACGCGGTGTGCGCCAGGCCCACCATCTCCAGGTAGTGCAGGCACTTTCGCTGCCTGCTCTTGCGGTCACCGCCGTCGTGCACGTAGGTCATGTTGTCCAGGACCGTGCGCCACGGCAGCAGTCGCGGGTCCTGGAAGACGTATCCGATGGTGGCCCGAGACGCCTCACCGGACACCGACAGGGATCCCGACGTCGGGTTCTCGACACCGGAGACCAGGTTGAGGAACGTGCTCTTGCCGCATCCGGACGGTCCGACCAGACACACGAAGGTGTGCCCGGAGATCTCGAAGGTGAGGTCGGCGATCGCGTGCACACTGCTCTGGCCATCGGCGCGGGCGGGGTAGACCTTGGTGATGCGGTCGGCTATCAGGGTCGCCATGGATCCTCCGGTCTGCTCGTACTTCTCACCATCGCTCCGTTCCTTCCTGCCAACGCCGTGACCATCGGGACAGCCGTTCCAGGATCAGCCGGTCGACGGCCAGGATCACGGCGATCTCGATCAGCCCCCACCCCATCAGTCCGTCGAAATTGCCCGCGTCATACCAGAACGCGGCACGGTAGCCGGCGCCCCAGTTACTGGCGAAGAACTCGACGAGCGACAGCGCTCCCCAGCCCGCCAGGACCGCGTAGCGGAACCCGGCGATGATGTAGGGCGCCATCGCCGGCAGCACCAGCGTGGAGAACACCCGCCGCTGGGGTACGTGGTAGGCCGCCGACATCTCCAGCAGCGGCCGCGGAAGCGCCTTGGCCCCTTCGAAAGTCGATGCGACGAGCATCGGGGTGGCTGCCAGCACCGGCACCACGAACGGCCCCACTTCCGAGAATCCCCACCAGATCGCGGCCAGCAGCGCCCAGATGAACGCGGGCAGCGCCAGCAGCACGGTGTTGATGTCCCGGCAGAACGCGCCGACCCGCCACCAGCGTCCCATCGCCCACCCGATCAGCACCCCGAGGACGAGCACCGCCGTCAGCGCGATCGCCGCCCGGCGCAGCGTCCAGGTCAGATGGATCCACAGTTCCCCGCGCAGCGTCTCGTCGATGAGAAACTGCACCGTGCCCAGCGGTGTCGGGATGCGGTCGGACAGAAGGCCGATGAGCTGCCAGCCGACCAGGACCAGCAGCCGTGCGGTGTAGCGCGCCGCCCGGTCCGACCGCAGCCAGGCGCGGCTGTCCCGCTGGACGGTGGTGGTCACGCGCCGACCCGGGCCGGCTGCGGCGGGTTCCGGCGAACGAGCCGGCGCCGCCGTGGCGGTGTCTCCGTCCGCCAGCGGAACAACCGGTGTTCGACGTTGACCAGTACCAGCCGTTCGATGAGCACGACGAAGATGACGAAGAAACCCATCCAGGCCAACAGGTCCCGCACCGAGAAGAGGTGGTAGGACCGCGAGATCTGATAGCCGACGCCGCTGTCTCCGCCGAATGTCTCGACCAGCGCGGCGAGCTTCCACGAGTCGGCGAACGACACCCGGCCGCCTGCGAAGGCGAACGGGGTGACCGTGGGGATCAGCACGTGCCTGATCAGTTGCAGGCGAGTCCGGTTGAACGCGTTGCTCATCCCGACCAGGTCCTGATCCACCGACATCATTCCGGCGGCGACGTTGAGCGCGATCGACGGAAGGACGAACAGCACCACCACCGATGTCGGGCCCATACCGCTGATCCCGAACACGATGATCGCCACGATGGCGTAGACGATCAGCGGGACGTTCGCCGCGAGGTAGATCAGGTCGTGGAAGAAGGACCGCGCGTAGCGGAAGCGGCCCATCAGGAAGCCGATCACCGTGCCGGCGACCACGGCGATGACCCAGCCCAGGACGGCCCGCCAGAAGCTCATCAGGAAGTTGTGCAGGACGTCCCCGGTGACCACCAACTCCGCCATCCGTGACGCCACGGACCACGGCGAGGGCAGCACGTAGGGCTCCATCCGTGAGGCCGCGTACGCCCAGATCCCGATGAACACCGCGATGCCGGCAAGCGAATAGCCCTGAGCGGCAAGCGAACGTCTCGTCGTGGCAGAACGCATGGTCACGACTGCGGGGAGACGACGACCATCTCCGGGTCCGCGGTGTCGGCGTTGACGACGCCCGCGGTCTTCATGAGTTCGTAGATGCCCTCTTCCTCGTCGACCCACTGCTGGTCGAGGTACGGCGAGTCGACGAACCAGTCGAAGGTGTTACCGAAGTAGGCCTTGATCCATGCCGCCTCGTCGGGCGACTCCACCGCGAAGTGCTCCGGGTACGCGTCGATGATCTCCTCGCGGTGGGCCGCCCACTCGTCGAGCGCCCGCTGCCACACCGCGAGGAAGAACGCCGCCTCGTCCTGATGCGTGTCATACCAGTCTTTCCGGGCGACGAACAGGTTGCTCATCACGCCACGGTGCCCGGGCGCGATCGACTCGCCGTACAGTTCGGAGGCCGACTTGCCGTCGTACATGATGTTCAGTGCGCCCGAGGCGAATTCGGGAATGGACTGGGTCGGGTCGGCGAACGCGGCGCAGACCTCGCCCTCCTGCACGAGGCTCGGGATGATCTGGTAGTCGGCGGTGACGAGGTTGAGGTCCTCGCCGTTCTCGGCGAGTTCGCGCTTGTCGATCTGGTCGAGCAGCGCCTGCCAGATCAACGCGTTGCCGACCACCGATTCGGCGGCGATCTTGCATCCTTCGGGCAGGTCGGCGGCGGTCTCCCACTCCGGGTTCGCGGTGATCATGACGTCCTTGGCATAGTTGAACTTGCCGAAGGTGACCGTCTTGATCCCGGTCTCCTGTTCGAGGTTCTGCAGCTCGTAGGTACCGATGGAGATGACGTCGGCGTGCCCGCCGACGAACTGGCCGAATTCGTCCCAGGTGATGGTCTGCAGGATGCGGTACCCCGACTCCGCCTCCATCTCTTCGAGGATCCCCTGGTCCTGGATCCAGTCCCAGGCCGGGTCGGGCGAGAACGTGAAGCGGATGACGTTTTCGTCGCTGTCGGCGGCGCTGGAGGCCGACTCGGCGGGCCCCGAACAACCGGTGGCGACCAGCACGCCGGCGCTGACCGCACAGAACAACGCTTTCATCATTGTTGGACCTCCTACGTCCGGTGCCATGCTGACAACCGTCGCCGGTGACGGGTCGCCACGCGAACACGCGCAGCGGCAGCTGAGCCACTCGGTACCGCTGCGGCGATGCGCATCTAAAACCCGTCGGAGGCCGTAATACCTAGCTGAGTGACAGGAAAATCACGTTAGGCGCCTGCGGGTTCGGTTTGGTTTCACAGATGTAAAGATCTCGCGTCGTGCCGAAACATGGGTCGCGCCTGCACCTTTGCTTCCGATCACGGGTCGGCCGGCGGTCTGGTGAACCGCGCCAGGGCCGCGGCGAGTGGTTCGACGGTGGCGAACACCGGGTGCATCGCGTTGATCGAGTTGACGTGCGCGGTCTCGGTCAGCGCCGCGCACGCCTCTTCGGCGACCAGCACGTGGTACCCGGAGTCGGCGGCGTCCCGCACGGTGGATTCGACGCATCCACTGGTCATCACACCGCAGACGACCAACTGCTCGACGCCGAGGTTGCGCAGGATGCGGTCGATGTGGCTGCCGATGAACGCACTGGTGGTCGTCTTGTTGATGACGATGTCCCCGGGCACCGGCGCCACCTCGGGAAGGAACTCCGAATCCGGTTCGTCCACGCCGGCGGTCATGTCCCAGTATCGGTAGCGCCATCCGAGGTCGCGCCCGTCCCCGGTCAGTGACGCGATCCTGGTGTGGACCACCGGCATGCCCGCCTCCCGGGCGGCGGCGAGCAGCGCCGCGATGGCGGGCACCGTCAGGTGTTCGAGCCGATCGAAGAACCATTCGACGTGGCCGCGGACCCCGTGCACGTCCGCCCGCCGTCCGAACTCGCCGTCCCGGTGGGCGTCGAGGCGTTGCATGTCGATCACCACCAGGGCCGCCCGGCCCGGATCCAGCCTGAATTCGGGCATGCCCCCGGGTAACCGGAAGCACTGCCGCAGTTGGAGATCGATGTGGTCGAGGCTCACCGGCCGGGTGCCGCCGGGTCGACGGGCACGGTTCGTCTGTCGGCGGCCGATCGGTACAACGCCTCGGCGACGTAGACGGCGCGCAGCCCGTCGGCGCCGTCCCCGTTCAGTTCACCGCCGCGCACCGCGGCGGTGAACGCGGTGACCTCGCCGGCATATGCGGACACCGCCGAGGTCGCGAGCCGGGTGGTGCCGTTGTCGTCGTGCAGATCGAGCGTGTCTCCGGGGGCCGGACTGGTTCCGCCGCGCGCGTCGAGCCAGCCCGCGGTGCCGAACACCGTCCAGTCCGGGCGGGTTCCGGGCCGCTTGCTGTGGGAGGCCATGTTCACCAACGTGCCGTCGGCCAGCCGGCAGGTGCCCACGAAGACGTCCTCGTCGGCGTCGAGGTCGGTCATGCAGGTGACCTCGACGATCGGGTGGCCGCACAGGAACGCGGCCAGGTCGACCGCGTGGGTGCCCTGGTGCAGCAGCGAGCCTCCGCCGGCGAGTGCGGGTTCGGCACGCCAGGTGTCGTAGGGGTACAGACCCTTGCCCGCACCGACTGCCATCTCGGCATAGAAGACGTCCCCGATTCCGCCCGCGGCGATCGTCTCCCGCGCCCTGCGGGCAGTCTCCTTGTGCCGCAGATGGAATCCGATGCCCAGCAGGACTCCGTTGGCCGCGGCGGCATCCACCATCGCGTGGGCGTCCGCCCGCTCGAGTGCCATCGGCTTCTCGACGAGCACGTGCTTGCCCGCCTCCACGGCCGCCAGCGTGTGCGGGGCGTGCAGCGCGTTCGGCGAGGCGATGTACACGACGTCCACCCCCGGGTCGGCGAGCATCTGCGGGTAGTCGTCGTAGGCGGCGGCCGCGCCGTGCTTGGCGGCGAAGGCCTTGGCCCGTTCGCCGCTGCGGCTGCAGACCGCGGCCAGGTGCGCTGCGCTGTCCCCGTCGACCGCGGGTGCGATCGACAGGTCGGCGAGTACGCCGATGCCGATGAGCCCCCACCCGATGCTCATCGGGCGTCCACCCGGAACAGGCGCCGTTCACGATAGGTGGGCAGCTTGGCCCGCACCCGGTTGGCCCACGGCGTGAAGTTCTGCGGGTGGACGTTCTTGGCGTCGGAATGGTCGACGCTGACCACGTCGTAGAGCGCGAGGAACTTGGTGAGGTTGTCGAGGCCCTGGAACCTCCGGCAGTTCAGGTAACCGTCGACGATCTTGACGAACTCCACGTGCTCAGTGTTGTACCAGTCGTTGAATTCGTCCTGGTCTCGGGACGGTACCTCGAAGAACGCCCCGTGCAGGATGGCGGTGGGTTCGGCGGTGTACGGGACATCGGAGGACGTGAAGATCTGCCGGTACACCCGTCCGTCGACGTCGTCGAAGGACGGCGCGGGCACCGGCGCGGGGCCTGCCGTGGCCGCCTCGGCGTCGGCCGCCCGCCATTCGGCGCTGTAGGGGACGGTGAAGTCGTCGAGGTCGTAGACCACCATCGCCGGCGCGGAGCCGACGACTCCACGGCAGCGCCGCACGGAGACGACACCGGGAACGTTCGCGCGTGCGGTGCGGTAGGTGGTGTCGTACCAGGAACCCCAGGGGCCGTAGTCGTCGTCGGTGACCGACACGAGCTCGACATATACCCCGGGGCAGGGCGCGGTGCCCGGCATCGTTGTCTCCATTTCTTCTCGGGTTCAGGCGGATACGCGGTCGAACAGGGAGGCGGCGGTACCGCGCAGGATCAGATCCTTCTCCGCGGCGCTCAGGACCGTCTGCTCGGTGAGCCATTCCACGGGGTCGTCGATCGCCATCGGGGCCGGCCAGTCGGTGCCCAGCATGACCCGGTCGGCGCCGACGACGTCGATGAGGAACCGCAACGTGCGCGCCTGGTAGGTGACGCTGTCGTAGTAGAAGCGGCTCGCATAGGTGCTGGGCGGCGCGGTGATCCGGCCACGCGACCAGGGCCAGACGTGCCAGCCGTGGTCGAGCCGGTCCAGCGCGTACGGCGTGTAACCACCGGCGTGGCCGAGGCAGATCTTCAGGTCGGGATAGTCGTCCATCACCCCGCCGTAGACGAACGTGGCGAACGTGATCGCGCGGTCAACGAGGTTACCGATCGAGTTCGGCAGGAAGTAGGACCGGCTCCGGTAGGCGACCGAGGTCCGCATGTTCTGGTGGATGAGCAGAAACGCGCCGAGTTCCTCGGCCGCCTGCCACACCGGTCCGAAAACCGGGCTGTCATAGGTCAGCCCGTTCACGTGGTCTTCGATCATGAAGCCGTTCAGGTCGAGATCACGCATGCCCCGGACTATTTCGGCGACGGCGAGGTCGGGGTCCTGCATGGGCAGGGTCCCCAGCGCGCCGAACCGGGTCGGGTGCGCGCGTTTGAGCTCGGCGAGCTCGTCGTTGACCTCCCGCGCGATGGCCGCGGTGGTCGCCGGGTCCTGACGGTACTGGTAGAAGGCGTCGGTGGGTGAGACCAGTTGTATGTCGACACCCATCCTGTCCATCTCCTCGAGCCGGCGGGCGACGCTGTAGTGGTTGCGCGGGTTGTCGAGTTCGCCGTCGGCGGCGGTCATCCCGTGCCAGCACTCGTTGCGGCCGATCGCGTCGCGGAAGCGCTGCACCGTCATGTGGGCGTGCACGTCGACGACGGGTGGCGGGGATGTTGTTGTGGTAGTGGTGGTGGTGTTCACATCGCCTCGAATCGTTCCAAGATGCCGGCCTGCATGGTGGCTACGGCGGGGTCGGTGGCCCGGCGCGGCCTGGGCAGGTCGATCGTGATGTCGGCGTGGATCACGCCGCCGGGTGCCAGCACGATGATCCGGTCGGACAGTTGCACCGCCTCCATCACGTCGTGGGTGACGAACAGCACCGTGGTGGGGCGCTGCGCCAGGAGCTCCTGCAACTGGTCGCGCAGCGCGCGGGCGGTGATGGCGTCGAGGTGGCTGAACGGTTCGTCCATCAACAGCAGGTCGGGATCCACCGAGAAGGCCCTGGCGATGCCGGCCCGTTGCTGCATGCCGCCCGAGAGCTGGTTGGGGTAGAGGTTCTCGACGTCGTCGAGTTTGACCATCTCCAGGTGGCGCCGCACCGACTCCCGGCGCTGCGCGCCGCGGTCGTCGTGCACGTAGAGCATGTTGTCCATGATGGTGCGCCACGGCAGCAGCCTCGGGTCCTGGAAGACGTAGCCGAGCCGGGCCGGTTTACCGTTCTCGGTGATCGACAGATGCCCGGCCGACGGCGTGTCCACCCCCGAGATGATGTTCAGCAGAGTGCTTTTCCCGCAGCCCGACGGGCCGACGATCGACACGAACTGGCTGCCGTCGATCTCGATGCTGATGTCGTTGAGCGCCCGTACCGGTTCCTGGCCGCGGCTGCGGGCGGGGAACTGCTTGGTGATGCGATCGGCGATCAGGGTTGCCATGGGACTCCGTCCGCGGTTGCGTTGAGGTGATCAGACATTCACAGGCCTGTGCTGTTCGGCCTGGACCGCCTCCGGCGGCCGCCAGCGGAACGCGCGGCGGGACAGGCGCTCGAGCACCACCCGGTCCAGCACCAGGATCAGTGCGATGAACAACACCGCCCAGGCGACGAAACCGTCGAAGTTGTTCCCGTCGTACCAGTACCGGGCGCGATGGCCGACCCCGATGCGGGACCCGAACCACTCGGAGATCAGCACCGCGTTCCACGCGATCACCGTGGACAGCCGGATTCCGGCCACGATGTTGGGGGTCACGGCCGGGATGACGAGGTCGCGGAGCTGCCGGGACCGCGGCACCCCGAACGAGGCCGACATCTGCCGCAGCTGGCCGGAAACCCCGTTGACGCCGATCGACACGTTGACCGCGACGAACGGCAGCGCCGACAGGAACACCGCGAGCACCGGTCCGCGCCAACCGAAGCCGAACCACAGCGCACCCAACAGCGCCCACACGAACGCCGGCAGCGCCAGCGCCACGGTGACGACGTCGCCGAAGAGCAGCCGGAACGCGATGCTGGAGCCGATCAGGATGCCCAGCGCGATGCCCACCAGGATCGCCGCGCCCTGGCCGGCGGCGAGCCTGCCGATGGTCGGCAGCAGGTTGGCCACGAGTTCACCGTCGCGGGTCTCGGCGGCCAGGAAGCGCAGGACGTCGGCCATCGACGGGACTCTGGGGTACGCGGTCGCCAGCACCTGCCAGCCGATCAGCCCCAGCGCCCACGCGGCGAATCTGCCGCGGCGCTCGGGCGTGAAGAACCGCTGCGCCACGGTCATGACAGCACTCCGGGGGCGCGCCAGCGGAACAGTCGGCGCTCCAGGCGCAGGAGCACGACCCGTTCGATGACGAGCATGAGGATCACGAAGAACAGCAGCCACGCGAGCACGTCGGCGACGGAGAACAGTTGGTAGGCCCGCCGGATCATGAACCCGATGCCGTTGGATCCGCCGAACACCTCGGTCAGGGCGACGACCTTCCACGCCACGGCGAACGAGGTCCGGATCCCGGTGAACACGAACGGGGTGACCGCCGGGACCACGATGTTGCGCAGGATGTCCCGTTCGCTGCGGTCGAAGGCCCGGCTCATCCGCAGCAGGTCCTTGTCGATGTTCTCCACACCGGCGGCGACGTTGACCGCGATGTTCGGCATCGTCGACAGCGCGACGACGACCATCGCGCCCTCGACGCCGATGCCGAAGATCACCAGCGCCAGCACCGCGTAGGTGATGGCCGGGATGTTGGCCACCAGCACGATGGGCTCGTGGAAGAACGATTTCCAGAATCTGCTGCGCCCCATCAGGATTCCGACCGGGAAGCCGATCAGGGCTGCTATCGCGAAACCGGCCAGTGTCTTGGACAGGCTCCACATGAAGTTCTCGGCGACCGCACCGGAGCTCAGCTGCGTCCACATGGCCTGCAGCACCTGCAGCGGCGAGGGCACGACGTAGGGGACGAAGAAGGTCGAGATCCAGCCCCAGACGCCGATCAGGAGCAACCATCCGGCGACGACCAGGATGACCTTGCCGATCCGGGTGCCGACCAGGGCCACCCCCAGGGCCTTGAGGTCACCGGTCAGGCGGACCGCGCTGTCCGCCGGACGGGTGTCAGTGTTGAACGACGGCGAAATCGATGTCGTCACCGATGCCTTCTTCCGCCTGACCGGTCGATTCCATGGCCGGGAACACGCCGCTCTCCGCGTCGATCCAGGTCTGGTCGAGGTACACCGAGTCGACGAACCAGTCGAAGTTGGTGTCGAGGTAGTTCTTGATGAACTCCTGGTCGGCTTCGGAGTTGGCCGCGAAGTGTTCGGGGTAGGCCGCGACGATCTCGTCGCGGTTCTGCTGCCACTCCTGCAGGCCCCGCTCCCACAGCTCCAGGAAGAACGCGACCTCCTCGGGATGGCTGTCGTACCAGTCTTTGTGGGCGACGAACAGGTTGCTCATCAGTCCTTCGTGACCGGGTGCGAACGCCTCGGCGTACATGTCGGCGGTGGACTTGCCGTCATAGAGGGGCTTGACCGCGCCGGAGCTCAGTTCGGCGATGCCGTACTGGGGGTCGATGACGGCGGCGTCGAGATCTCCGCGGGCCAGCAGCTGCGGCAGGTTCTGCGAGTCGGCGACGATGAGTTCGTAGTCACCGCCGTCGCCGCGGAAGTCCTTGCCGTGCAGTTTCTCGACGATCGACGACCACATGATCGTCGAGCCGACGGTGCTGAACACGCCGATCTTCGCCCCGTCGGGGAGGTCGGCGACGGTCTGGGCCGGCGAGTCCTTGCCGACGACGAAGATGTCCTTGGCGCGGTTGTACTTCCCGAAGGTGACGGTGTCCACGCCGGTGGCCGCTTCGAGTTCGGGCAGCTCGTAGGTCCCCAGCGACACGATGTCGGCGTGACCACCGGCGAACAGCGCGAACTCGTCCCAGCTCGACGAGTCGATGATCGTGATTCCGGATTCCTTCTCCATCTCCTCGCGGATCCCGGTGTCGGACAACCAGTCCCACACCGGGTCCGGGGAGAACGTGAAGCGGATGACGCCGGGTTCGCCGACGGAGGCGGCGGGTGCGGCGTCGTCGGCGCTGCCGCACGCCGTCAGACCGATCGCGGTGAGGGCCGTGGCCGCCAGCACAAGAGCGCGGCGCAGTGGGCCGCAGGTTCGGTTCATAGCCAGGGTGTCCAATCTGTTCGTGGTGTCAGTGCGCCATCGCATAGACCGACTCGTCCATGAGGTCCGGCGGCCGCTGCCCTGCGGCCATGGCGACGATGTTGCGGGCGCAGAGCTGCGCCATCTCACGACGGGACTCCCAGGTCGCGCTCCCGATGTGGGGCGTCAGGATGACATTGGGCATCGTGAACAGTTCCGGAGACGGCGCGGGCTCCCCGACCGGTGGCTCACACCAGTAGACGTCCAGACCCGCTCCGGCGATCGTCTTGTCCTGCAACGCCTTCACCAACGCAGGCTCGTCGACGATGCGTCCGCGGGCGGTGTTGATGAAGTACGCCGACGGCTTCATCAGACCGAACTGACGCTCGCCGATCATCAGGTGCGTCTCCTCGGTGTACTTGGCCATCACCACCAGGAAGTCCGCCTCGCGGAACACGTCGTCCATGTCGTCTCGCCAGCTGATCCCGAGTTCGTTCTCACGCTCGGCCGACAGTCGGGTGCGCTTGTTGTAGATGACGTCCATCTCGAAAGCGCGCGCCCGCAGCGCGATGTGCTGACCGATCTCCCCCATGCCGATCATCCCGACGGTCTTACCGGTGACCGAATGGCACATCAGCGACATCGACTGCTCCTGGCGGAACCGTCCGGCGCGGGTGAAGGCGTCGGCCTCGACGATGCGCCACGCCAGGCCCAGCAGAATCGCCATCGTCAGGTCGCACGTGGTACGGCCGATGACGTGCGGGATGTTCGTCACCGGGATCCCCCGCCGGGTGGCGGCGGGGATGTCGATCACGTTGAGCAGCATCGACATCGCCGCGATGCCGCGCAGGTCGGGGTTGGCGTCGAGGATGTCGTCGTCGATGGTGGTGTCGCCGAGGGTGAACAGATAGTCCGAGCGCCTGAGAGCGGCTTTGAGTTCATCCCGGCTGATCATCCGGTCTTTCTCGAACACCTCCACGTCGCCGACTTCACGCAGTGTCGACAGCGCCTCCTCGGGGATGGGCTGGACGACGAAGATCCTTGGCCTGCTCAACTGACCGTGCTCCTTTGATCGGTGAATGCGAGGTCGCAACAGGCATCGAACATATATGTTATGTGATCAACGTAGGTTTCCGAACCGTTAACCCTTGTGAGACGGCTGATTACGCTGAATGTCAACGTTGTTACCGCCGCCAGGGACTGCACGAGCGCGCTAGACTGCCCAGGTTCCTGCGATATATATGTTATAGATTCTCGGCAGCTGCGGACTCTGACGTGGCGGGGATCCGGCCCGCCGGGGAAACGGAGGCGAACGCCTAGCCGGCCGAACCGGTTTTGCGCGGCAGCGACTTCAACGAAAGGGCGGAATGGGGTATCTGGATGGCCAGCGCAGATTCCGCATCGCGCTCGCGGTAGGCCCGAAGCAGGTCGAGGTGATCTTTGTTGGCACGGCGGCGAATCGACGGCTCGATCTGTTGCGACTGAGCGGTGCACAGCGCCGCCGCGTCTTCGAGCCGATTGAAGATCGCGGTGAGATGCCGGGACCGCATCGCGTCGTGCAGCAGACAGTGGAAGCGTCGGTTCAGCTCGACCCACGCACCGAGATCGGTCTCCCCGATCATCATCTCGGCGAGTTGGTTGGCCCGGTTGAGTTCGTCGGCGGTGGCGTTGCTGACGCCCAGCTGGACCGCCATCGGCTCGAGCTTCTCCCGGATCTGCAGGATCTCCTCCATGTCCTCACGGCTGGTTCCGCGCACGATGCCGCCCCGGTGACTGTCCAGCGTGATCAGCCCCTCGGTGGCAAGGTCGCGCAGCGCCTCGCGGACTGGAGTCACGCTGACGCTCAGCGACGAGGCGATCTCGGACTGGATGAGATGTTCGCCTGCGGCCAGTTCACCGCGAAAGATCGCTCGGCGCAACGCCTCCCGGACGAATTCATGAGCCGTCTGACGCTCGGTTCCGGAACGGCTGAGTTCCATGTGGACCCCTCCCCGGGCGACAGATGACATATTCGATTCTGCATCGTATATGGCCGTTCGAGCGGCGACCAATCCCGGCCGGACCGACACGGGCAGAGCCCCCCTTGCTGCGGGGCGCGGCCCTCTATGCCGCGATCGCGACCGTCGGGCTGGTGCACGGCCTGAACTGGCCGGTGATGGCCCACGGGGTGACGTTGATGCCGCCGGTGTGGTTGACCGTGTTCCGGCTCGGTGTCGGGGCGGTCGTCGTGACGGTGGTGATGGCGGCGGCCGGAAAGCTGCGCCGGCCGGTGCGCGCGGATCTACCGGTGGTCATCTCCGTCGGGATCTTTCAGCTGGCGGTGGTGTATGCGCTGATGTTCATCGCGTTGACGTTGGCACCGGCCGGCCGGTCGTCGGTGCTGCTGCACACGTCGGCGCTGTGGGCGGTCCCGATCGCCGCGCTCGTGCTGCGGGAGCGCTACCCCCGGGCCACGGTGGCCGGGCTGATCGCCGGCATCGCCGGGGTGGTGCTGCTGCTGGCGCCGTGGGAGGACGGGTTCTTCGACAGCAGCAGACCGCTGGGCTACGGGCTGCTGCTGGCCGGGGCCGCCCTCAACGCCGCGGTGACGGTGCACATCCGGTCGCATCGGTGGACCGCCTCGCCGCTCGATCTGCTGCCCTGGCAGCTCGGAATCGGTTGCGCCGCAGCGGCATCCTACGCGTGGTGGTCGACTGGGGCGCCGACGTTCCCGATGAACTGGCAGGCGGTGCTGGTCGTCCTCTACCAGGGCGTGTTCGCCTCGGCGATCGGAGTGTGGGGCGTCCTGGTGGTCAGCCGCAGCCTGGGTGCTGTGTCGAGCAACCTGAGCCTGATGGTGGTGCCGGTCCTCGGGCTGCTGTCATCGGCGGTCTTCCTGTCCGAAGGTCTGCCGTTCTACGTGCTCGCGGGGCTGACCATGATCCTGATCGGGGCGGGGCTCGGGATCGCCGCGACGCGCGCGTCGCCGAACGCCGCCGACCCGCTGGGGTGACGTGACCACCTTCCGGCTACTCCGGTTCGGCGCCGGGGTCAGCTCGTTCGACCGCTTCGTGACACCGGCGATCCTGATCACTATGGCGGTCGACCTCGACACCTCGCTGGCGGTGATGAGCCGGGCGGCCACCATGTACTTCGTCCTCTATGCCGCACTGCAGCCGGTGTGGGCGGTCGTGTCGGATCGCCTGGGCCGCATCGCGGTCATCCGGCTCGCGCTGCTGGGTGCCGGGTGCACCGGGGTGGTGTGCGCGCTGTCCGGCTCGCTCGAGATCGTGGTCGCGACCCGCGCCGCCGCCGGCGGTTTGTTCGCCGCGGTGGTGCCCGCCACGCTCGTGTGGATCGGTGACACCGTGGCGGTCGCACAGCGGCGTGCCGCACTGGCCCGCATCCTGGCCGCCACCTATCTGGGCACGCTCGCGGCCAGTGTGGTCGGCGCCGCCGCGGCACACCTCCAGGTGTGGCAGCTCGCCGTCACCTTGTCCGCGGTCGCGGCGCTCGCGGCTACCGAGCAGACGTCGATCAACACAATGCTGGTCGCGGTGGGTGACGCTGACGAGTCAACTGCCAACGCGGTCGTCGCTGCAGGGAAGAAGTATGGGTTCGTCGAGCCGAGGGAGCCGACAGATTTCGGCGAGTTGATGATCTCGGCGAACAAGCGACCGCCCGATCAGGTGCCGAATCCGCACGATCCGGTGGGCATGCTGGCTCAACAGGCAATCCGGAACGGCGACCAGATGATCACCGTGCGTGAAGTCGTCGAGTCCACCAACGCGGCCGGAGAGGAAGTGACCACTGTCGTTATGCAGGACGGAAGCCGACACGTGATGACTCGGGTCGACCCGTTCGAGTTCCCCAGCCGCACGGATTTCTACGAGATCGAACATTTCGACAAAGATGGTGAGTGGTTGTCGCGCACGAGTTCCTGGCACGAGTTGGGAAACGACTACAAGTACACATCCGTGACGTGGCCTGACGGGTCGAACTACACAATCACGATGGATTCCACGGGTTACCGGCGAGCGGGCTTCACGACACCCAGCGGTGGGCACCACTCCGTGCCCGTCGAACTGATAGACAACATCTCTCTGACGTCGAACAGTCTGATGTCCGGGTTGGAGAAGCACATCGAACGGGGTGGCAGCCTGCCGATGCTGACTCAGGAATCGGTGGAGAAGCTCGGCAGCGCTACCAAGTTCGGTGGGCCCGCGCTGAGCATCGGTACCACGGTGTTCGACATGATCATGGCCGAGTCAGGGCGCGACGCGTGCATCGCCGCGGTCGCCGGAGCCACCGGCGCCGGAGGTGGTTGGGGCGGCGTGAAGCTGGGTGTCTACCTCGGCGGGATCACGGGGAGCCCGTATGCGATTCCGCCACTGGTAATACTTCTCGGGGCCGGAGGTGCATTCGGCGCAGGGAAGATCGGCAAATTCGTCGGAGATGTGGTGTGTCCCTACTGAACCTTCCGGAGCCCGCCGCCTGGCGGAGCGAACGGGTCAGATTCTCGTTGGCCGTGCTCATCGGCCTTGGTGTGGTCGGCCTCTTCCTCGTCTGGGGCGTGACGGCTGCGATGAACGGCGGCTATCTGACAACGGTCGTCACCGCCGGCTGGGCAATTTCCCTGCTGTGCATATTTGCAGGGCTGGCGTCGGTGGTCTTCGGCAGGACGTCGATCCGAACCCACACGGATGCAGTTGGTTTGGCCGTATTGCGCGACGAGCGGTTCAGCAGCCTGCTGACGGCGGGAGTCCTGGCATTCATCGTCGGCGGTGGGTTGTTCACAGCGTTCGCGCCCTTCGGCCACATCGACTTGCCGATCTCGCGCGGGAAACCGATCCTCTTTCCGAGCATCATGGGATCTGCAGTCCTCATGACGGCGGCTGGTCTCGTCACGGCCTGGCGTCGCGGCGGTCTAGGGCATGTGAGACTGACCCCGGCTCTCATCGAGATCGCTGACGTTGCAGCGCTGCGATCGTTCGAGTGGACTGAAGTGCTCGACGTCGTCGACCACGCGGAATCCAGGCGGGGACCGCGAACGGTGGTGCTGCGACTACGTGATGGCGGTGAGGCGGTCATCAGCAGTGCCGATGTGTACCTGCCCGGCGGTGCAGGGCTGTACTGGCTGGTGCGCCATTACTGGAAGCACCCCGAAGACCGCGACGAACTGGTCGACGGCCGGGCTGTCGAGCGGCTGCGGAAGGGGGAGTTCGATCTTGGCTGACCTGCTAGTTGCTTCGAGCGCCCCGCCGGGTTCATCGGTAGATGTCGTATGTCCGTACTAGATCTGCCGGAACCGGCTAACTGGGCACATTCCGGCAAGCTCTCGTTACCCGTCAAGCTCGGAGTGGCGGTGATCCTCGTGTTCCTGGTCGTTGAAGGTCTACAAGCCTTTTTCCGAGGCAGCTACCTGACCGCGGCTGTCTGGTGCGCAACTTTCGGAACGCCGTTCTTGATGGGGTACGTATTCTTCACTGCCGTCCGGGGTGGGGCGCAGCAACGAATGACGAGCGATCTGTCTGGTTTGGCGTTCCGACCGGACAAACGCCTCAGCATCATCTACTTCGCGGTAATGATCGTATTAGTACCGGCCGCATCGGTTTTCGCGTACTTGATGTCGCGCGGCATGCTCGACATCACGACAACGCCGAGCATGCAGATCTTGATGCCACCGGCCCTTTGGGGGCTCGCCTTACTGGCCGCGAGTGCAATCGTCACCGGCATCCGTCGGCGAGGCGTTGGCTACCTCAAATTCACTCCCGCGATGATCGAGATCGCGAATGTCATCAAGACGCGAGCCTTGGAGTGGGACGACGTCGTCGACGTCCGAGACATCGCCACGGAGAAGAAAGCCAACCGAGGCGGAAAAGCCGTGGTGCTGTGCTTGCGTGATAGCACAGAAGAAGTAGTCGGCGGTCTGCACTTCTACGTGCCCGGCGGTGCGGGGCTGTACTGGCTGGTGCGGCATTACTGGAAGCATCTCGAAGACCGCGACGAGCTGGTCGACGGCCGGGCACCGCAACGGCTAGCTGAGGGGAAGTTCGATCTTGGCTGATCTCCGGGTCGCTTCGAGCGCGCCGTTTCGTCCGATCGATCGGAGGTGTCCTATGTCCGTACTAGAGCTTCCGGAGCCTGACGAGTGGCGACGCGGTACCCGATTCGCGGTGGTGGCGCTCCTGGCCTGTGCGGGTGCAGCTATCTTCTACTTTGGGTTCGGCGCGACGGCTTCGACGCGCGGAGGCTATCTGACGCTCGCGGTGACCATCGGATACTCCGCCTTCCTGTTCTCGTTTGCAAGTGCAATCCTCTTGGTGATTCTGGGACGAACGACACCGCGAACAGCCAGTGACGCAACCGGATTCACCCTGTGGCCGGACTGGAGGGCCACCGTGTTGATTATGACCGGGACGATAGCCGCGTTACCGAGCATGCTCATCTTCGTGGTCGCCGCGCCGTTCGGAGTCATCGAGTTCGCGGACACGCGAGCGCTGCGCACCGTCTGGGTTGCTGTTACGGCAGTTGCGTTCTGCACCGTCGTCGGCGGATTGATCACCGCCTGGCGGCGAGGCGGAATGGGCCACCTCAAGCTGACTCCGGCGATGATCGAGAACGCCGACGCCATCTCGGAAAAAGTCTTCGAATGGGACGACGTCGTCGATGTTGCTGCTCATGCGGAATCGCGGCGAGCGACCCGAGCAGTCGTACTCCGATTGCGGGACGGCAGCGAAGAGGTCATCGCCATGGCGGACTACTACGTGCCCGGCGGTGCGGGGCTGTACTGGCTGGTGCGCCACTACTGGAAGCATCCCGAAGACCGCGACGAACTGGTCGACGGCCGGGCGCCGCAACGGCTGCAAAAGGGAAACTTCGACCTTGGCTGATCTCCGCTGATTTGAGCGCGCCGTTTCGTCCGGTTCACCGGTGATGCCGTATGTGGGTACTACAACTGCCCAACCCTGACGAGGGGCGGCGCGTTAGCAGATTCGCCGTGGTGGCGATCTTGCTCTTTGCGGGCGCCGCTTCCTCTACTTTGGGTTCGGCGCGGCGGCTTCGACGCGCGGAGGCTATCTGACCGCAGTACGAGGCGACCGGATCGACTGTGTTGGTGGCGCCGCCGTCTGTTCGGATGTCTTCTCAGAACTTGATGGGTAGCCCGACCTCAATGAGAGCAGCCGGGGTCGGCCTGCCCTCTCGGTCCCAGCCCGCCAGCTCGTAGTACAGCGACAGCGCTCGGCTGAACGCTTCGCGGTTCAGGACGACCCCGTGGTGGCGTCCCTCGTCGATGGGCTCGGTGAAGAACCGGTCGGGGAGCGTGTCTTGTTCGGCGGTGATGCCTTCACGGAGGTTGAACAACCGCATGAGGTGCCATCGGCGGCGCCCCCAGGTGAACAGCTCGCGGTCACTGGTGCGCCAGCCCGTCACCAGGTGCACCAAGCGTGCCAGATCCGGCAGATCGAGTTCCCGCACGGGTGGTCCAGCGAACAGGGAGATTCCGAGAGCGTCCATCCCGCTCCACATGTCGAGCAGTTTGACGGTGCGCGCAACCCGGGCATCGTCGAGAAGTTCCATGGGTTCCCAATCCAGCGTGCCCAGTGTCCGCATCATCTCCAGGCCATGCCGCCAACCGCCCACCGGATCGAAATCGATGTCGTGTTCCACGATCTCGTAGCGTGGGCCCACAGGGCTCACGGCGTATGCCAGTGCCTGGCCTGCTGAGGCTCGTGGTTCGAACGACACCATCTCCAAGCCCTTAACGTGCATAGCGAATTCGCGTGCCTCTGCCGGAAGACGCGATGCGGCGCGTCGCACGCCCTCACCCAGCCAGGCAACAGGCGCTGCTCCGGTGGCGATGTCGGTCATCAGTGCGGGCAGCGCCTCGGTGTCGCCGAAGACCGCGCGGTGCCCGCCCAGTTCTACACCATCCAGCAGACGGTTCTCGTTCGCCTCGCACAGCATGCTGACTGTGAAGGACAGCGACACGGGGTCCACACCCCACAGATGGCATTTGGCATTGAGGTCCATCACCAGGTCAGGGTCAGTCAGCCCTAGGTTCAAAG
Organism: Mycobacterium sp. NAZ190054; assembly: GCF_001545925.1. Taxonomy (GTDB): domain Bacteria; phylum Actinomycetota; class Actinomycetes; order Mycobacteriales; family Mycobacteriaceae; genus Mycobacterium. The sequence goes on from NZ_LMVQ01000079.1 coordinate 28,207, forward strand.
CGAATGCCGCGACGGCCTCCTGGTGTAACCCGCCGGCACGACTGTCGACCCTATTGCGGAAGATCTTGATGCAGTCTCCCGGGCAGCCCGGGCAGCCGCCCTCGGACACCTCCACCCGGTCGATTAGTGCGTCTGCAGTCAGGTTACCCAGTTCCACGATCCGGCTGGTGCTGTAATTGGGGCCCTGGCCGTATCCGGCCAGGGCGGCTCCGTCGGTGGGCCACGCCCCGAAACCTGGTGCCTGCTGCTGGGAGCGGGTCAGGTCATTACCGGCGATCCGGTCGGCGTACTTGGTGGTGAGGGTTTCCAGGCCAGGCTGGTCGGCCGGTGCTGGAGCGGTACCGCCCAACAGCACAACGCCTTTGAGGTGTTTGGCGCCCATGACGGCACCCAATCCCATGCGGGCCGCGGCGAAGGTTCGGTCTGTCTCGATGGTGGCGTAGCGCACCCCGGCTTCGCCGGCCGGTCCAATCACCGCGCAGTGGGCCTGTGAGCCGTGACGGGCCTCCAGTATGTCTGTGGCAGCACCGGTGTCGGTACCCCAGATATCTTCTGCTGGAAGCACCTGTACAGCGTCTGGGTTGATCACCAGGTAGGACGGGCGAGATGAGCGGCCGGTGACGATGATCGCGTCCCACCCAGTGGCCTTCAGCGCCTGACCATAGGGGCCTTCGACCCGGCACTCCCCGATGCCACCGGTCAACGGCGATTTGGCGACGACGATGACCCGCGCCAGACCCACGGCCTGATGGCCGGTGACAGCACTGGACATGAAACACAGCGGGGCCTGGGCCGACAGTGGGTCGTAGCCCGCTTCGGTCTCGGCCAAGAGCAAGCGGGTGGCTTCCAGGCCGCCGCCGACATAGGTACGGCAGTGCTCCGGTGTGATTGTCTCGGTGCGTATTTCGCCGCTTCCGAGGTCGATGCGCAGCCGGCGACCGGTGTGACCACTGCCGCAGCCGGCGTGTCCGCCCGTCACGGCTGCAGCCCATACACCGAGACGGCTGTGAGGCCGAAGAGCCATTGCTGGTCCGCTGCGGAGGCGCCCGCTAGGCAGCTCCGAGCGGCGTCCATGACGGCGTGATAATCGGCTGCCAGCAGGCAGGCCGGCCAATCGGAGCCGACCATGAGGCGATGAGCACCGAACACATCAAGCAACGCTGTGACATAGGGCAATAGGTCGTCGACGGTCCATGTAAACCAGCGCGCCTCGGTCACCAGGCCGGACACCTTGACGTAGACGTTGGGCGCCGACGCCAGCTCAGCCATCGCCGCGCGCCATGCGCCGAAAGACGCTTCGGTATGTCCGGCGATATCCGGCTTTCCGGCGTGGTCGAGCACAATCCGGCACTGCGGAACAGCCCTGGCCAGTGCTACCGCCGCTGGGAGATGCTCAGGGCGGGACACGATCTCGAGCACACTGCCACGGTCGGACAATGCGGAGGCGGCCTCCCGCGCTGCGGTCTGTTCGAGGTGGTCGGCTGGCTCGTTCTGGGCCTGGATCCGCATCGCCTTGAGCCACCGGTCGGCCAGCGGGTGGGCGAAGGCTTCTTTCACCTGGGCGTCGACATCTCCGGCTGCGGTATCCACCCAGCCCACGACACCGAGGACCTGCCGGTAGCCGGAGGCGACGGTCAGCATGTCGGCAAGTTCGTCGTGGCGACCGGTACCGCCCTCGACAAGGACTGTGCCGTCGATGCGCTCCTGTTGCAGCAGAGGCTGCAGATCCCCCATGGTGTAGGACCTGCGCAAGACGTCGTGGCCGGGTTCAGCAAGCCAGCCGACGAGCCCAGGATCACGCCACAGGTGGTGGTGCGCGTCAATCACGCTCACGACGCTGCCGCGTGAAATTCGGACGGCAGGGCCGCCAGCGCCTGCCGGTACTCCTCCAATCCGACGGCGACGGTATTGGATAGCACACCAACGGTTCCCAGACTGACCGAAACGACGTCACCGGATTCGAGCGTGAAAGGCAACTCCGGGACCAGGCAGGTACCCGTCGACACGATCGCGCCCTCGGGGAAGTCGTCGGAGCTGAACAGGCATGCGGCCAGTTCGGCAGGCGTGCGCTTGAGCTGGCCCGTCGACGCCTCGCCTGTCCACCGGGTCGCCTCGCCGTGGGTGATGGTCAGGGTGATGGCGAGGTCGTCGAGCGACTCGACCTCCCAGATCGGGCGGATCCAGGGGCCGACCGCGCAAGATCCCGCGTAAATCTTGGCCTGGGGGATGTAGAGCGGGTTCTCGGCTTCGATGCTGCGGGAACTCAGATCGTTGCAAATTGTGACGCCGACGATCTCGCCGAAAGCGTTGACCACCACTGCCGCCTCGGGTTCAGGGACGTTGATGGGGGAGTCGCCGCGAACCGCGATCGGCTCGGCATTCCCGCGGGCCTTCCACGCTGTCGCTTTGAAGAACAACTCGGGGCGGGGCGCGTCGTAAACCCTGGCGTAGATGTCGGCGTCGTGTTCGCTTTCCTCCATGCGGGCTAGGCGAGAGTTCTCGTAGGTCACGCCGGCAGCCCAGATCTCGGTGCGACCGTCCACCGGGGGCAGTAGCCGCACCTCGGAGATCGGGCGGGCCGGCCCGTTGACGTCGGCACATCGGCTTCGGAGGTCCGCGAGACGCAGCCCGAGCAGTTCGCTCAACATGACGTCACCAGGGAACGCGGTGACGACCTCCCCGTCTAGGACGCCGATGCGCGGCGCTCCGGTCTCACCGACGAAGCGAACGATGTCCATAAATGTTCTCCTGAAGCGCTAGACATTGGATGTGTGATGGGCGGTTTGACGTCGGGCCAATCTCCGTTTCGGTCGCGGCCAGCCGATTCCGATCGTGCCCAAACCGCGTCTGCAGTGCAGAAACTACCATTGCAGGCGACTGAATGAAACAAATCACCCGGAAAGCTTGACAGTGAGGCAGCTCACCACGCAAGCTCTCCAAACATCCAATGTCTACCTGGTGGCCCAGACACAACCAGCTCACACGGCCGACGCCCAGACAGGCTCTGAAGGAGAGAGAACTTGCCCCGGATAACAGCGCTGGAGGCCTTGGACCTCCGCTTTCCCACGTCGATGTCGCTGGATGGGTCTGATGCGATGAATCCGGACCCCGACTACTCGGCCGCTTACGCGATCGTCCGCACCGACGCCGGCGACGGTCTCGAAGGTCACGGCTTCACGTTCACCATCGGTCGCGGCAACCAGCTGTGTGTCTCGGCGATCGAGGCCTACGCCCCCTACGTCATCGGTCGAGACCTCGACGAGCTGCTGTCCGACATGGGCGCGTTCTGGCGCAGCCTGGCCGGCGAAAGTCAGCTGCGGTGGCTCGGCCCTGAGAAGGGTGTCGTGCACCTGGCGCTGGCCGCAGTGGTCAATGCCGTGTGGGACCTCTACGCGAAAAGGGAAGGCAAGCCGCTGTGGAAGTTGCTGGCCGACATGACCCCCGAACAGATCGTCTCGCTCGTCGACTTCCGGCACATCGGTGACGAGTTGAGCCCCGAGGCCGCACTGGAGATGCTGCGCCGCCTCGAACCCACGAAACAGCAACGCGTCGAGGCGATCACAGCCCACGGGCTACCTGCGTACACTACCTCCGCCGGGTGGCTGGGCTACGACGACGACAAGATGCGCCGATTGGCCCGCGAGGCTATCGACGCCGGCTTCACCCACATGAAGATCAAGGTGGGCCGCGACCTCGATGACGACGTTCGCCGCACCGCACTTCTACGCGACGAGATCGGCCCCGACCGCTACCTCATGGTCGATGCCAACCAGGTATGGAACGTCGACGAGGCAGTCAAATGGATTCACGCGCTGGCCCCCTACAACCCCTGGTGGATCGAAGAACCCACCAGCCCCGATGACATCCTCGGTCACGCAGAAATCGCCCGGCAGGTCGCACCCATCCGGGTCGCGACCGGCGAACACATCCACAACCGGGTGATGTTCAAACAGTTCCTCCAGGCCAAGGCAATGGGCGTGTGCCAGATCGACGCCTGCCGCGTCGGCGGGGTCAACGAGAACATTGCGATCATGCTGCTGGCCGCCCAGCACAACATCCCGGTCTGCCCACACGCCGGCGGAGTCGGCCTCTGCGAATACGTCCAGCACCTGTCGATCTTCAATTACATCGCTGTGACCGGGAACCTCGACGACGTGGTGGTGGAGTTCGTCGACCACCTGCACGAGCATTTCGTCGACCCGTGCATCGTGGAAAATGGCCATTACGTCGTGCCTACCATGCCCGGCTATTCAGCGGAGATCCTGGCTGAAAGCCGCGAGAAACACCGCTATCCCGAAGGCCAGATCTGGGTGAGCCGATCGTGAGCGCGTTCCTGCAAATGCGGGGAATCTCGGTGGCATTCCCCGGAACGCAGGCACTTTCCGACGTCGACCTCACCGTCGATAAAGGGGAGATCCGGGCACTGCTCGGAGAGAACGGCGCCGGAAAGTCCACCTTGATGAAAGTGCTCGCCGGGGTAGAGCCTCCGGATACCGGCAGCGTCACGCTCGACGGTGACGTCATCGACCCCCGTACTCCGAAAGAGGCACACGCCGCTGGAGTGGCGATGGTGTTCCAGGAAATGAGCCTGGCCGACAACCTCAATGTCGCCGAGAACATCTCGCTTGGGAATCTGCCGAATCGCTTCGGCAAGGTGAGGTGGCGCTCAGTCCGTAAGACGGCCGCCGCCGCGCTGGCACAACTGCACGTCGACATCCCCCTGGGGGTCAGGGCCGGCGAACTCACCATCGCCCAGCAGCAGATGGTCGAGATCGCCAAAGCGGTCACCGGTGATCTGAAGGTGCTGATCCTCGACGAACCGACCAGCGCATTGACCGAGACCGAGACCGAGGAACTGTTCGCGTTGATGCGTCGGCTCTCCGATCGCGGTGTGTCCGTCCTCTATATCTCCCACAACCTCGAAGAGATCACCGCAGTCTGCGATTCGGTAACCGTGATGCGTGACGGCACCGCAGTCGCCACCCATAAGGTCGCCGACACCACCGTCGACATGCTCATCACCGAGATGGTGGGTCGCGAACTGACCGACATGATGCCCAAGCAGAGCTCCGAGGTTGGAGACGTACTGCTCGATGTGCGTGACCTGGTGGTCGAGGGCAAGAGCGAACCCGTGAGCTTCACGGTGCGAGCCGGCGAAGTGGTGGGATTCGCCGGGCTTCTCGGTGCCGGGCGGTCCTCATTGATGCGCTGCCTGGTTGGCGACCTTCCCCGCACGTCCGGGCAGGTGCTGGTCAACGGGAAACCATTGCAGCCACGCCAACCCAAGGACGCCGTGCGCCGTGGTTTGGGCTATCTCTCCGATGACCGCCGCGCGAGCGGGATCGTCGGCAAGCTCGGCATCCGAGAAAACATCGGGCTCGGCTGCCTGTCGCTCAACAGCCAGTTCGGTGTCATGAAGTCCATCCAGGAACGCCGTCTGGCCGAGGACGCCGTGGCGCAGCTGCGCATCCGCTGCAGCAGCATCGAGAAGAGCGTCGCCGAACTCTCCGGCGGCAACCAGCAGAAGGTAGTTCTGGGCCGATGGATGGCCGCCGGTGTGGATGTTCTCATCCTCGACGAACCCACCCGCGGTATCGACGTCGGCGCCAAAACCGAGGTCTACCAACTCATCAACACCCTGACCGCCGCAGGCAAGGCGGTGATCCTGGTGTCGTCCTACCTTCCCGAGGTACTCGGCATGAGCGACCGTGTAATCGTCATGCGCGGTGGCCAGATCACCGGGGAACACCCGCGCGACGGCATCACCTCCGAAGCCGTGATGTACGACGCCACCGGGCAGAAACGCTCCGAGCAACTGCCCCCACTGACCACCGCCGACCTCGTAATGAAGGAGCATCAGTGAGTACCATAGAGGCGCAGCGCGAAGCTGATACCGGCGTCGACAAATCCGGGTCACCCCTTCGTAGAGTCCTTGGGCCGCTGGCCAACCAGCTCGCGCCGTTCACCATCGTGATCGTCATGTGTATCGGTCTGTTCATCCTGACTCCACACTTCCTGACCACCTCCAACATCAAGGGCAACCTGGTCCAGATGTCGAGCCTGGCCATTCTCGCCGTCGGCGCCACTATGGTGATCGTGGCCGCGGGTATAGACCTGTCGGTCAGCTCGATCGTCGCGCTGTCCGGGGTGGTCTCGGCCAAGGCGATCGTCGCATTCGGTGTCGGCATACCCCTGGGGCTGCTCATCGGTATCGCCGTTGGCGGTGTAGTCGGTCTGATCAACGGTCTGCTGGTCAGCAAGCTCGGGCTACCCGCCTTCATCACCACCCTCGGCACGCTCAGCGTCTGCGCCGGCGCAGCATTGTTGATCACCAACGGGCAAGCAGTGTATGGACTTCCGGCCGGATTCGGGTGGCTGGGCACCGGTGAGGTACTGGGTATCCCGGTGCCCGTCATCGTCATGGTCTTCGTCGCGATAGCCGGCCACACGGTGCTCGCCCACACCACCCTTGGGCGTGCCGCCTACGCCATCGGCGGTAACGCCCGGACCGCACGGCTATCCGGCATCAACGTCGGCATGGTGCTCATCACGCTGTTCGTCATCTCCGGCCTGTTGGCCGGTCTGGCAGGCGTCCTCGAAGCGTCTCGCGTGGTCAGCGGTCAGCCCGCCGCGGGTGCGAACTACAACCTGCTGGCCATCGCGGCGGCCGTCATCGGCGGCGCCAGCCTGTTCGGCGGTGAGGGCAAGATTCTCGGTGCCATCATCGGTGCGACCATCCTGCAATTGATCAGCAACGGTTCCAATCTCCTTGATATATCGACCTTTTGGCAAAGCGTCATCGTCGGCGTAGTCGTCATCCTAGCTGTGCTCTACGACCAGCTCCGCCAGAGCCGCGCCCGCAAAGTCGGTGCCCATCACTAGCTGTATCTCCAACTTTTGTAGTCCCACTCGCCAGACCCGCTCAACTTCCTCTCCTGCAACGACGCAACAGAAAGAGACCGACATGAAAATTCGCTTCAGCGCCCTGACCCGCAGGCATATCATCGCCTCCGTGGCGGCCGTGGTGATGGCCGCCGGCATGACCGCATGTAACCGCGGCGAAGGTGGGGAGTCGGTGCAACGGCAGTTCGCCGTGGTGCCAGGCTCCACCGGCTACTTCTACTGGGGTACACTGCACGCCGGCGCGCAGAAGGCCGCCGACGAACTTGGCGCTGAGCTGATCTGGCGCGGCACGGCCACCCAAAGTGACATCACCGGCCAGATGAACATCTTGCAGGACTTCGTGAACCGTAAGGTTTCGGGTATCGCATTCGCCGCCAACGACACTCAAGCGCTGCAGACCATCGTCGAACAGGCCGAGGCCAACGACATCCCTATTGTCAGCGCCGATGCCGGTATCGATCCGCAGTCCATACCTCTGATCGCCACCGACAACGAAGCCGCCGCGGGACTGGCAGCCGACTACATCGGCGAGCAACTCAACGGCCAGGGCAAGGTTGCGCTGCTGCCCTTCCTTGCCACCTCCGCCACGTCGCAGGCCAGGCTGAAAGGCTTCGAGGACCAGATCGCCGCAAAGTACCCAGGAATCCAGATCGTGGCCACCCAGTACACCGACGGCGACGTCAACAAGGCCCTCGGCATCATGAACGACATCCTCACCGCCAATCCTGACCTCGACGCCGTATTCGGCCTCAACGAGCCGGGTGTGGTGGGTGCCGTCCAGGCCATCGAAGCGCGTAACGCCGATGTGGTGGTCGTCGGTTTCGACAACGCCCCCGACGAGGTGTCCGCGCTCCAGGCCGGAACCGTCTCGGCGCTCGTCGTCCAAGATCCGTTCAAGATCGGTTACGAGAGCGTGATGGCGCTGAACAAGATGGCTGACGGTGAGGCCGTTGACGAGATGATCGACACGGGCGCGACACTGGTGACCCAGGAGAACCTCAACGACCCGGAGATTCAGCAGCTGGTCAACCCTCCGGTCGTCAACTAGTCACATGGCGGGGAGTGCACCAATGGGCCTGACCGACACCGCGATCGAGCGGCTACGCGCGCTGATTGTCAACGGCGAACTACCGCCCGGAGCCCGGCTACCACCCGAGCAGCAACTGGCGGCGCAGCTGGGCATCTCCCGAGGCTCAACGCGCGAAGCTGTCAAAGCACTCACCCACGCCCGCATGCTGTCGGTCAAACGCGGAGACGGCACCTACGTCACCAGCCTCGAACCTGACGAGCTGCTGCACGGCATCACCTTGGCGGCCGAACTGGCCCGCAACGAGACCGTGCTCGACGTGGTGGAGGTGCGGCGGCTGCTCGAACCGGGCGCGACCCGGCTGGCAGCTGACCGCATCACAGACGAAGAACTCGACGACATCGCTGACCTCTTGAAGGTGATGGACGACACCCATGATCCGCAGACGTTCATCAAGCTCGACGTCGAGTTCCACAACCGAATCGTCGAAGGCGCCGGCAACGCCTGGCTCACCGCCATCCTGCGAGGTCTGGCAGAACCCACCATCCGCGCCAGGCGGGAACGCCTGACGGTTTACAAAGAGGTCGAAGACCTCACCCGAGCGCAGCACCGCGACATCTACATCGCGCTCCGGGAACATGACGGGCCCCTCGCAGAGGCAGCAGCCTTGGCCCACATTTGCAGCGTGCAACGGGGATTGCGCGCGATATTCACCGACAAGAACACCTAGCGACACGACACCTCCACACCGAAAGGACCGACAACAGTGGATTCCAAACAAGCGCTCATCGAACTCGGAGTCGATCCCACGCTCGACGACGACCTCCGGGAACAGCTGGACACGAACGGGTTCTTCGTCGTCCCCAACGCTCTCACCCCGGAGCAGTGCGCGGCCATGTGCGAAGAGTTCGACCGCATCACCGCAGAAGAAGCCGGCTCGGGCGTGGTGATGGACCCCGAGCCCGGCGCCACCCGGCTGTCCAACCTCTTCAACAAGTCTGAGGTCTTCGACCCTGTGCTGGTACTACAGCCCGTGCTCGCCGCGGCGCTGTACCTGTTCGACGACTTCAAGCTGCACGGCGCGAACATTCGCGACCCGCACTCCGGCGGCGGCAACCAACCGCTGCACAGCGACGTCCCGAAGGCCGACGTCGAGGACTGGCGCCTGGTCAATGCACTGATCTGCCTCGACGAACTGCGGCTCGACAACGGACCCACCCGCATCGTGCCCGGCTCGCACAAATGGCCGCACAACAACACGCCGAAGCTGAACCTCGACGAGGCCGCCGGGGAGAAGCAGCGCGGCGACTACGGCGATCAGACCAAGTTCCCCGAGGATCCGCTGGCGCCGTACCCGGGAGAGATCCACCTGACCTGTCCGGCCGGTGGAATGGCTGTCACCAACGCCAGCCTGTGGCATGGCGGCACGGACAACATCTCCGGAGACCGTCGTCGCATGCTGCATCTCACCTACACCCGCCGCGACCTGATCCAGCAGTTCGTCCAGCAGGACTACCTGACTCCCGCTCTCTACGAACGGCTTTCGCCCGCCCAGCGCTACCTGTTCGACGTCCACGCTTAGGAGAAGTCCGTGCCCTACCGCCCCGCGCTCGAACCGCTGTCCGGCACCGGTGCCGCAGACCGTATTCCCCTCGGTCTCGGCACCGCACCGCTGGGCAACCTCTTCTCCACCGTCAGCGATCAACAGGCCACCGAAACCATCAACACGGCCTGGGATCTCGGAATCCGGACGTTCGACACCGCCCCCCTCTACGGCTACGGCGAGTCCGAGCGACGGCTCGGTGAGGCGCTGGCTCAATATCCCCGCGACGAGTTCGTGGTATCGACGAAGGTGGGTCGCCTCATCAGGCACGGTGCCCCGCCGTCGCCGGAACAACTGTTCGGCGGTGAGCACTTCTACAAGGTGGACGGCGACGTCAACCCGGTGTTCGACTATAGCCACGACGGAGTGCTGCGTTCGCTGGAGGAAAGCCTGCAGCGACTTGGAATGGACCGCATCGACCTGCTCTATATCCATGATCCCGATGACCACTTCGACGCTGCGCTACACGGCGCCTTTCCAGCTCTGCGTCGGCTGCGTGACGAGGGGGTGGTACGGGCAATCGGTGTCGGAATGAACCAGACTGCAATGCTGTCGGCGTTCGCCAGGGAAGCAGATTTCGACTATTTCCTGGTCGCCGGCCGGTACACGCTGCTGGACCAACAGGCCGCCGACGAACTGTTCCCGCTCTGTGACGAGCACGGCATCGGGGTGATCGGCGGCGGAGTGTTCAACTCCGGTGTGCTGGCCGCACCCACCGACAACGCCACCTATAACTACGTTCCGGCGACGCCCGAGGTGCTGACCCGTGCGCGCAGGATTCAGGAGATCTGCCGAGGCCACGGAGTCGAGTTGGCCTCTGCCGCGATGCAGTTTCCCCACCTCCACCCGTCGACGGCTGGCGTGCTCGTAGGCGCGCGCAGTGCCGACGAGATCCGCACCAACATCCGCCTGTATCGCCACCCGATACCCGCTGCGCTGTGGGACGCACTGACCGACGAAGGCTTGATCCGCCGACAGAAAGAAGTCCGATCGTGACCGCCGTGCAGACCGTCAACCCGGCCACGGATGAAACCGCTACCACCGAGGCTGCCGAAGCCACCACGGAGCAGGTCGCAGCCGCCTGTGCCGCCGCTGCCCAGGCAGCATCGGAGTTCACCGAGGGCGGGAGGGCACTGCGCACAGCGTTGTTGAGAGCCGTCGCCGTCGCACTGGAGGACCGCCGGGCCGAGATCATCGACATCGGAATCCGCGAAACGGCGCTGACCGAGCAACGCCTGGCCGGTGAGTTGAACCGAACCGTCTATCAGGCGCGGTTCTTCGCCGACCTTGTTGCCGAAGGCTCATATCTGGAAGCCACCATCGACCACGCCGGCGACTCACCGATGGGGCCCGCCCCGGACCTGCGGCGCATGCTGGTGCCTATCGGTCCGGTGGCCGTATTCGGTGCCGGTAACTTCCCACTGGCATTCTCGGTGCCCGGCGGAGATACCGTGTCCGCGCTTGCTGCCGGCTGCCCGGTGGTCATCAAAGCGCACGAATCACATCCGCTGCTGTCATTGGCCACCCATGCGGCGCTTCAAGAGGCTGTCGCGGCAGTGGGGGCACCCGAGGCGGTGACCGCACTGGTGTTCGGACGGAAGGCGGGCGTGGATCTGGTGTCCGATCCAGCGATCACAGCCGTCACGTTCACCGGCTCATTAGGTGGTGGGCGCGCCCTGATGGACGCTATTTCCGCGCGGCCGCAACCCATTCCGTTCTACGGTGAGCTCGCCAGCCTCAACCCGGTGGTCATCACCGCCGCGGCGGCCGCTGCCCGTGGCGGTGAGCTGGCGCAGCAACTGATCGCCTCGGTCACCGGATCTGGTGGGCAGTTGTGCACCAAGCCCGGGCTGGTGCTGATCCCCGCTGACGCTGCCGGTGACCGTCTCGTGGCCGATGCGGTGCGGACTCTGGCCGGAACCGGCGCACAAATTCTGTTGAATCGCAATATCTATCAGTCCTACGGTGAAACCAAGCCCGGCCAGGGCATGCGGGTGATCGGTGAGGGCGGCATGCCGAGCAATGTCGGATACTCGGTGTCTCCGCGACTGTTGGAGGTCGCCGCCGACGACCTCGTGGTTGCGGAGGTCGAGGAATGCTTTGGGCCGACGACCATCGTGGTGCGCTACCAGGCCGGCGAGGAACTCGACGTACTCGGGGCGCTGCCTGGCTCGCTGACGGGCACCATCCACGCCGAGCCTGATGAGCGAGAGGTGGTCTCGGCGCTCACCCAGACGCTGGCACCGAAGGTTGGTCGGCTCCTGTACGCCGGTTTCCCCACCGGTGTACACGTCGGTTGGGCACAGAATCACGGAGGACCATGGCCATCGACCAACACCCAACACACCTCGGTCGGCGCCACCGCCATCCGTCGATTCCTGCGCCCTGTGACCTGGCAATCGGCGCCGGAATGGCTACTACCCGACGAGCTACGCGATGACTTCGACGGTATCCCGCGTCGTGTCGACGGTGTCGTCCAAGCGGCCAGGTAGGACCGCGTGCGATTGATGCGATTGGGTGAACGGGGCGCAGAACGGCCCGCTGTCGAGCACGACGGCACCATCTATGACCTGTCGCCACTCACCGCGGACATCGATGGCGCTTTCCTCGCCTCCCACGGCATCGCCAAGGTCAGGAAGGCGCTTGCACGTGGAGGACTGCAACCGGCCATCGCACCAGACAAGCTACGCGTGGGTGCCCCGATCGCGCGGCCGACGGCGGTGGTATGCATCGGACAGAATTACGCTGCGCACGCCGCGGAAACTGGCGACACACCGCCATCGGTACCGATCGTGTTCTTCAAACACCCCAATACCATTGTGGGGCCGCACGATAAGGTGCTCATTCCGCCGGGCGCCACCCGCGTCGACTGGGAGGTCGAACTCGCGGTCGTGATCGGTAAGAGGGCTCGGTATCTGAAGTCCCCGGCTGACGCGGCCGAGTACATAGCCGGCTACACCGTCTCCAATGACGTCTCCGAGCGTGACTACCAGATCGTCGACTCGGGCGGACAGTGGTCCAAGGGAAAGTGCTGTGAGACATTCAACCCGCTCGGCCCCTACCTGGTGCCCGCCGACGAAGTGGCCGATCCTCAGTCGCTGCGGCTGTGGTCGTCGGTCAACGGTCAGTCGCGGCAAGATTCCAACACCTCGGACATGATTTTTTCGATCGCCGAAATCGTGTGTCATCTGTCGCAGTACCTGGTGCTCGAGCCCGGAGATGTCGTCAACACCGGTACGCCACAAGGGGTAGCGCTGTCGGGTCGATTCCCGTATCTCGTTGACGGCGATGTGATGAGGATAGGAATCGAGGGTCTCGGCGAGCAGGCTCAGCAGTTGGCGACGGTGGGCAGATGAGCACGGGCGACTTGGACGGGCTGGTGGCGGTGGTGACCGGTGGGGCCTCCGGTATCGGCTCTGCTGTCGCCGATCGGCTCCACGATCTCGGCGCCACCGTCGCAGTACTGGACCGCGCCGAGACGGTGGCCGCGAACGTGATCGCAATTCGCTGTGACGTCAGCGACGACAGGTCTGTGCGCACGGCAGTTGCTGAGGTGGTGAACCGACTCGGTGGCGTAGATATCGTGGTCAACAATGCCGGCATCGGTGCCCAAGGCACGGTGGCAGACAACGACGACAACGAATGGATCCGGGTATACGACATCAATGTGCTCGGAATCGTCCGCGTCAGCCGGGCTGCCCTGCCGTACTTGCGGCGGTCGAAACATCCCGCAATTGTGAATGTTTCGTCGATCGCCGCCACTGCAGGACTGCCACGACGGGCACTCTACAGCGCCACCAAGGGGGCGGTGCTCGCACTGACCCGAGCAATGGCAGCCGACCATGTGCGCGAAGGGATCCGGGTTAACTGTGTCAACCCCGGCACGGTCGACACACCGTGGGTGCAAAGGCTTCTCGACACCGCTGACAACCCGGAATCCGAACGTGCCAACCTTGAGGCGCGGCAACCGACGGGACGGTTGGTCACTGCCGCTGAGGTCGCGAACGCGGTCGCATATCTCGCAGGCCCTTCAGCGGCCTCGACCACAGGAAGCGCGCTGGACGTCGACGGAGGCATGGCCGGAATCCGGCTACCGATGGCCCGCTGAGAATGACGCCAGGCTGCTCACGCGGAATCGCGGCGAGCGACCCGAGCGGTCGTCTCCGGCTACGGCACGGCAGCGAAGAGGTCGTCGCCATGGGGGACTACTACGTGCCCGGCGGCGCAGGGCTGTACTGGCTGGTGCGGCATTACCGGCAGCATCCCGAAGACCGCGACTCTCGGACTGACGCGAGATTGAGTTGGCGGTCGCGGCCGGTCTGCGCTCAACGGCCCTCACTGCAATCTCGCGGGCATGTCGCGGACACTCGAAAACCCCGGTTTGATCCAGATCACACCCGGGGTACCTCGTCGGGATGGAACGGCTCAGTGGGCTCGACGCGGGCCTTTTGTACAGCGAATCGTCCACGGTGCCGCTCCATGTGTGCTCGGTCGTCGAGCTGGACACCTCGACGGTCCCGGGTGGCTACACCTTCGAGCGCTTCCGCGACGAGCTGGCCGAGCGCATCCCCGCGGTCCCGGAGTTCCGCGCCAAGCTCGCCGACAGCCAGCTCAACCTGGACCATCCGGTGTGGGTGGAGGACAAGGACTTTGACCTGAGACGGCACCTGCACCGGATCGCCCTGCCCGCACCCGGCAAACGCGAGGAACTCGCCGATGTCTGCGGCCACATCGCCTCGGTCCCGCTGGACCGCAGCAAACCGCTGTGGGAGATGTGGGTCATCGAGGGCGGCGCCAAGCAGGACAGCCTCGCGCTGATGGTCAAGGTGCACCACGCCGCGGTCGACGGCGTCTCGGCGGCCAACCTGCTCGACCAGCTGCTCGACACCGAACCCGACGCGCCTCCGCCCGACCCCGTCGAGGGCCCCGGAACTGCGTCGCCGCTGGGCATCACCGTCGACGGGCTGGTGCGGTTCGCCACCCGTCCGTGGCAGCTGACCCGGGCGATACCGGAGACGGCGGCGATGGTGGCCAAGACGGTGAACCGCGCGGTCACCGGCACCGCCATGGCAGCGCCGTTCTCGGCACCGACCACGCGCTTCAACGCGCAGCTCACCTCCGAGCGCAGCATCGCGCTCGTCCAGCTGAACCTCAACGACGTCAAGAAGGTGAAGAACCGGTTCGAGGTCAAGGTCAACGACGTCGTGATGGCGTTGTGCTCGGCCGCGCTGCGCGGCTTCCTGGCCGACCGCGGGGAGCTCCCCGACAAGCCGCTGATCGCCTTCGTCCCGGCGTCGGTGCACGGCAGGTCCGGCCGCCCGGGCCGCAACCAGCTGTCCGGCATGTTCTGCAACCTGCACACCGACCTCGACGACCCGGTGGACCGCCTGCAGGCGATCGCCACCTCGAACGCCCGCGCCAAGTGGCGTGCCCTCTGTTCTCCGGACTGCGGACCAAATAGGGTCGGTCTGGAAAGGATGAACTGGGTTGGCGAAGAAATATCAGAAGTTCTCACCTGAGTTTCGAGAAGAAACGGCCAGGTTGGTGGTG